>CAZZVO010000059.1:0-16553 GCA_964657505.1 uncultured Mucilaginibacter sp. | reverse complement strand
AAAAATATAAAAATGGTGCTTTTATCGCCTTTCATGGTTCCTGGAACCGTGCGCCGGAGCCACAAGCTGGTTACTACGTGGTGTTCCAGCCCTTTAAAAACGGTAAGCCAACAGGTGAGTGGGAAGTATTTGCAGATGGGTTTTCCGGTTCTCCGGAAAAAACTGCTTCGGGCCGTGCAGAACATCGTCCTTGCGGTTTGGCACAAGGCCCGGATGGCTCGCTTTATGTAACAGATGATACCAAAGGAACGCTTTATAAAATCACGTATAAAAAGTCATGAGGCTCGTTTTTTTAACGTTGGTGGTGCTATTTTCAACCCAAACCCTTTTTGCACAGGTTAAAAAAAGTGTGGCGCATAAGCCAGTCGGCAAAAAATCAGCATTGGCTGCGCCCGCCGCTTCTATGGCGGCAGGAAAGCTTATTTACGGACAAAATTGTATTTCCTGTCATCAGGTTGATGGTTACGGCGTGCAGAACATGAACCCGCCTTTAATAAAAACCAGTTATGTTTTGGGTGATAAAACCCGGTTGATCAACATCCTTTTAAATGGACTGAGCCACCAGGAAATAGACGGCGAAACTTACCAAAACGTAATGCCGTCGCATGATTTTTTGACCGACCAACAAATTGCCGATGTATTGACCTACGTGCGTAACAGTTTCGGCAACAAAGCTAGTGCCGTTAAGCTGGCTGAAGTGAAAACTTTAAGGGTGAAAAAGTAGGTTAGCAAAATACTACTGCTTGCGAGATTTAGTGTGATAAAAGAAGCATTTATAATCCTGCCGCTTGTTGCGGTGGGATTTGTTTTGTTAAGTCAAGTTTGGGAGAGAATATTACTTCCATAAGTTGCTTGGATGAACCTTAACATCTTTACCAGCTTCAATATCTTTTTCGCCTTGTTTTATCCGGGCAACCATAATTGGCGATGCCATCAAATAATCCGTTTCATCAATGTCCTGTTCAAAATTGATTTGTAAAGCTTCTAAAACTGCTTTTACCGCTTTTTCTTGTGCTTCTGTTTCAAGGTGTACTACAAATGTGCTCATAACTAAATTTACTATTTTTAACTAAATTTATGTTGTTAAATGAATATGAACTTACAATTATGATGAAAAAACAAGTACTACTTATCTTAGCAATTTTACTGGCGACGCTAATTACAAATGCCCAAAACAATTTAGTTTATAAAGTTTATGCAATCAGGTTTGCCAGTTCCGGTTATCCTTTTTCTGTGGCCGACTGGGCAGATGGCGCACCAAAAACCGAAAAGGTTAAAATTGATTTTATGGTTTGGCTGATCAAAGGGAACAACGGTAAAAATATATTAGTGGACGCAGGTTTTTTAGGCGACACGGAAGATGCTAAAGATTTTAAAATTACAAGCTACACGAGGCCGGATTCTGCATTGTTAAAATTAGGCGTTAAACCCGGAGATATTACTGATATTATTCTTAGTCACCCGCATTGGGATCACATTGATGGTATCAGTTTATTCCCTAATGCACATCTTTGGATTCAAAAAGAAGATTTTGTTGGTTTTGTGGGAACAGCCTGGCAAAAAGGAAGCAGTAACGGCGGCTTTGCTAAGCGGGATGTGCGAAAATTAGTTGACCTAAACCTGGATGGCAAAGTAACTTTGGTAGAAGGCGATGACAAGCAGATCCTGCCGGGAATTACTGTTTACACCGGATCAAAACATACTTTTAATTCTCAATACGTACTTGTTCAAACCGGAATTAATAAAGTGCTTCTTGCGTCCGATAATATTTGGATTTATTACAATCTGGAACATTTAGTCCCTGCCACAAGCGGTGGAACTTCAGACCAGTCTGGCTATGTAAAAGCTATGGTGCGAATGAAAACTTTGGTAAACAATACAAAGTTTATCATTCCCGGGCATGATGCAGCAGTATTCAGCAGGTTTCCTCTTGTTTTGGAAGGTGTAGTTGAAATAAAATAAGTTCTGTAACCTTTCAGCCACAAAAAAAATGGTTGGTAAAAGAAGTATCAATAATAACGGCCGGTTTATTTACATCGGTAAAAATGTATTATCAACCACGCTTGTTCTTTTTTAGATATGGGCGGAATTATTATAGAAGATAATGTGTTGATCGGCCCGAAAGTAAACCTGATCACAGAAAATCATTCACTAAATCCAAATGACAGAAAATCTTTAATTTGTAAACCGATCGTGATAAAACACAATGCCTGGATTGGTGCCGCGGCTACAATTTTGCCGGGCGTTACCGTCGGCGAAAATGCAGTTGTGGCGGCCGGCGCAGTGGTTGCTAAAGATGTGTTGCCAAATACAATTGTGGGCGGTGTTCCAGCAAAAATTATTAAAAATATTTAGGGCAAAAGTTATTCAGGCTGAAATTTGTAATGCTTCTTTTATGCCATGAAATTTTTGTTTTTTAAAGATAATCTACTTTTAAAAAAGCTAAAATTTAGGCGATAAAAGAAGCATGTAAAACTCCTGAATCAAGTTTGAAATCATCAAAAAATGAAAGTTGTATTTCTTTTCTTAGCGGGTTCAATTTTGTTATTGAATTATAAATATCGAAATGAAAAAAATTAACCTATCAAACTTCATACTTGTTATTTGCTTATTTACAATAGCCTGTAACAACCATAAAAACCAAAACAAAATGACTGAACAAAGCAACACTTCAATTTTTCCAAAAGGAAATAAATTACCCAACGATTGGTTTACCGGAAACGCTTTTTTAACGCCTTTGGTAGCCAAAGACCAAAACAATAATTTTTCGGCAGGGGCCGTAACTTTTGAGCCTGGTGCGAGGACCAACTGGCATACACATCCGCAAGGCCAGGTTTTAATTGTGCTGGAAGGAAACGGCTTTTATCAGGAAAAGGGCAAAACTGCACAGCCGATAAAAAAAGGCGATGTGGTAAATATCCCCGAAAACACAGAACACTGGCACGGCGCATCGGCTGCGGAAAAAATGGTTCATATCGCGATAACCAATTACAAAAACGAGATACAAGTTACCTGGTTAAAACCGGTTACTGATGAGGATTATAATGAAGCCGTAAAGAAATAAGCAAGGCAATGTTTCGCATAAATAATTTTATAAAGTGGAACCTATTATTTCTTTTAACGCTTAGCATAAACTCAATGAAAGCACAAAATTGAATACAAACCAAACATTGGATGCGCAACAACAAAGCATAGTAAGCATTGCTGCATTAACTGCTGTTGGCGACTTGGAACATTTAAAAATCCAATTGAATATAGGGCTTGATGCAGGCCTCGCGATTAACCAGATAAAAGAAGTATTGGTACAGCTTTATGCTTATTGCGGTTTTCCGCGCAGCCTTAACGGCATCAATACGTTTATGGTTGTGGTGGAAGAAAGAAAAACCAAAGGTATTGCAGATATAGAAGGCAAAGATGCTTCGCCAATTAACAACACTGCAAACAAATACGAAACCGGGAAGAAAACTTTGCAAACACTTACCGGGCAAGAAGAAAAAGGACCTAAAACCGGTGCCAATGCCTTTGCGCCAGCCATCGATACTTTTTTAAAAGAACATCTTTTTGCAGATATATTCAGTCGTGATGTACTCACTCACCAACAGCGCGAACTGGCAACTATTTCTGTACTTTCCGCGATGACTGGTGTAGCTTCGCAACTTCAATTTCACTTGGCTGTAGCGATGAATACAGGACTTACAGAAAGCCAGTTGCAGCAGGTTTTTTCAATTATAGAAACACAAATTGGAAAGCAGCAGGCGGAAATAGCTAAGAATGTATTGTTGAAAATGAAAACCTAAATCATGGAAAATAATGAAAGTAATCAGGATGCCGAAAGCACTTTCTTTTTAACATTCGCCTTTATTTAAAAAAGGTCGATAAAAGAAGTACCAACAAAAACTCGATACTTCTTTTATCGACCTAAAATAATTGTCAAGCAATTACGCTCTCCGCTTCCTTTAACTCCGCACTTGCATCACTTAATCAAATGGATCACGCCGCTTTTGATAGGCGAACCGTGGTTGTAACTCATGCCTTTCCACTCGTTGCCGTTGATGTAGGTGGCTTCTATCTGCCAAACGTAAACGCCTTGAGGTGCTGGCTGGCCGTTCATCATGCCGTCCCATCCTTCTGCGGGTTCGCCGCGTTCGGTTAGTTTGGTGGTTTCCCAAACCACTTGTCCCCATTTGTTAAACACGCGCATCCGCCAGGTTTTAATGCCCGAACCTTTGGCTTTAAACGTTACTACTTCGTTAAACTTGCTGGTTGGCATAAAGGCATTCGGCACAAAAAGCTGTCCTGGCGTGCCTGTAATCCGTACGGTGTGCGTAACCGAATCGGCGCAGCCCTGCAAGTTATACACCACTAAGCTTACTTTGTACGAACCTGTATCCCGGTAGGTGTGGTCGGGATTTTCTTTGCTGGCGCCGAAGCCATCACCAAAGCTCCATTTCCATATAATTGGGTTATTCGTGCTGTTATCGGCAAAGCTAAAGCTGTAATAAGGGTACACAATTACGCTATCCGGTTTCGCCATAAAAACTGCTTTTGGCGGAATGGTAACGTTGATATAATTTTTCATCACCATGGTATCGGTGCAACCCAAACTGTTTTTGGCAATTAAAGTGATGGTAAAAGGCGTATTACGTGCGGTAAAAGTATGCTGCGGATTGGCTACTACTGCAGTTCCGCCGTCACCGAAATCCCAAACATAACTGTTGCCGGTGCCGGGCGTTGTATTTTTAAAATTGACGGTTAATTGTGTGCAACCGTTTTGTACATCGGAAGTAAAGTTAGCTGCCGGTTGTGGATAAACCAGGATTTGCTGGTAGGTAGCAGTATCAGAACAACCGTTGGTGGCCGATAATTTAACGTTGAAAGTGCCGCTTTTTAAGAAAGTATGGGTAACTACTTCCGGTGCCGATTGCGAAGATTGCGTAGTGCCATCGCCAAAATCATACGTAAAATAAGTGCCGCCTTTGGTGTTGTTGTAAAACTGAACTGTCCACGGTGCACAACCGGCTTTTTGATCGCCGTTAACCACTAACTGCGGCAAAACAGAATTCGGCGAAATACGGATGTTGTATTGCGTTACGCTGATGCCGCACTCGTTCTGGGCAGTCATTTTCACCACAAACGTTTTGCTGGTGGTAGAAACATAAGTGTGGATGACGCTTTGGTTATCGTGCGTAACCAGCGTTTGTCCATCACCAAAATCAAAAGTATAAGTATTGTTGATGCCGGGCGAAGTATTGTTAAAGTTGACCGTAAACGGAGAACAGCCGATAGTTCTATCTGGCGTAAAAATGGAAATCGGTTTCGGCCTCACCAAAACGGTGGAAGTAAAAGTACGGATGCCGCAAGCAGTTAAGGCTTTTAAAGTGATGACAAAAGTGGTGTCTTTTCCATCCGTCCGCGGCTGGTAGGTAATCGGCGTTGGGTTAATTAAGGTTGAAGTTTGGCCGTTACCAAAATTCCAGGTGTAAGTAGCCTGATCTTTCGGATTGGAAGTGTTGTTGAAAGTTACCGTTAGCGGGCCGCAGCCTTTGGTTTGATCCTGACTAAAACTGGCCGATACTTCTTTTATCGTGGTAAAAGTATGGCTAAAAGAAGCATCCGGACAACCGAACTTGCTGGTTACTAAAAGTTTGATCACCACTTGTTGGTTATCTTGTGTGATGGTGTAACCCGGGAAAGTTAAGCCGCTGCCAAACTGAACGCCGTCTGCAAACCAGGTATAAGTGGCGTTGCCGGGCGCAGCCTTTGCTTTGATGTTTGTTGCATCGAGTTTGTAAGGGATGCAGCCCAAATCGCCTGTAAAAGTATAAGTTGGATCTACCAGCGGGTTTACCATCACTGTAATTACATTGCTTATGCTTTGCTGCGGCCCGTTGCATAAAACCGAAGTAACTACCCGGCGGAACTGCGTGGTAACCGTTAAGCTGTTGATCTGGTAATTGATGCCGTTTGCGCTGGGAATATTGGCCCAGTTGGCGCCGTTATCGGTACTGCTTTGCCATTGGTAAAAGTACTTGCCATCGGCACCTGCTGGCGTGCTGCCAGCGAACAGTTTTGGTGTGTTATTGTAGCAAACTTCCTGGCTGCTGCCAATGGTATTGGCCGTAATTGGTTGTTGTACGATGATGTAAACCGGCTGACTAATGCTGCTGCAAGGACCGGAAGTAACCGTCCGCCTAAAGTAAATACTGCTAGTTGCCGTGAACGTGTAGTTGATACTGCTGGCACCGCGGATCGTTGTCCAATTGGCGTTATCGGTGCTGCTTTCCCAACTGTAAACGTAGTTGCCGTTTCCGCCGGTTGGCTGGTCGCCCGTAACGCTGATCGTTTGTCCGTAGCAAACGGCAGGCGCAGGGAAGCTGATGTTATTGCTGAGGTTTACCAAATTGGTAATTACTACATCATCTGTAGAAGTGGAACACGCACCGGTGCTCGTGATCGTCCAACGGAAAGTATATTGCTGGCCGGCAACTAAACCACTCACCGCCGTGTTATAACGCGTTGCATCGGCAAAGCCAACACCGGTTTGTCCGGAAGTTAAAGTCCATTTACCAGTTGATGGGGAAGGATCATTTCCGTTTAAAGTATAAACAGGCGAATTACAAATGGCATCATCGGCACCAGCTTTTGCCGTAACAGGCTGCGGCAAAACAGTGACGGTTGCATCAACTGTTGGGCCAACGCAACCGTTTGCACTGATTGGCGTAAGGTGGTAAACCACAGTTGCAGGTGTAGTGAGGCTGGAAGTAAGTATATCATCAATCCGCGTAGCAATAACCGGGAATTGATTGTTCATACCTTGGATACCAGCAACAGGATCAAAAGTCCATTTAATAAAAGTACCCGGAATGTTGGCGTTAAAAGTGATCCCGGTTGGGTTTCCGCTGCAAATTTGTTTTCCAGAGTTGGTTATGATGATTTGCGGAATCGGCGTAACCGTAACTGTTAAAGTAAATGGCACACCCGGACAATTGTTGTTAATTGGCGTGATAGTATAACTAACGGTTCCGTTGTTAACCGGATCGTTGTTTACCAAAGCATCGTGGATGGCACCTGTTCCACTGGCCGAGTTACCGGTAATAGAAGCCGATGCTGAAGATACCCAGGTAAAAGAAGTATTGCCTTGTACCGCTGTTGGCTGATAATTTAAGCTTGTACCCGTACAGATCGTTAAAGCCGAAGCACTGTTTAAAGTATTGGTATTGCGCGGCGTTACCGTAATGGTTACCACGTTGCTGTTGTTTTGCTGCGCGCCGTTACAAAGTGCCGTGCTCACAATTCTGCGGAATTGCGTGGTAGTTGTTAAGGAAACAGGTTGATAATTAATACCATTAGCACTTGGGATACTGAGCCAGTTGGCGCCATTATCGGCACTGCTTTGCCATTGGTAATTGTAGCTGCCATCGCCGCCGGTAGGTGTGCTTCCGGTTAAAACAGTTGGCGTGGTGTTGTAGCAGATCAATTGATTTGCGGTGATGGAGTTAGCAGCCAACTGCGGTTGTACCACCACCTGAACGCTGTTACTGGTATTTACACAAGGGCCGGAAGTAACAATCCTGCGGAAATAAGTAGAAGCAGTTAATGTAACAGCCAGGTTTTGACCTGTTTGCCCAGCAATAGTATTCCAAGTGTTGCCATCGCTGCTGCTTTGCCAGCTATAAAGGTAGCTTCCTGTTCCGCCGACTGGTTGTGCACCTAAAATGGTAGCTGTTTGTCCGAAACATACAGCCGGGTTGGCAAAGCCGATGGTGTTGGTAAGGTCTTGCAGATCAGTAATAACCACATCATCCGCAGTAGAAGCACATAAATTGTTACCGCTGATGGTCCAACGGAAAGTATATTGCTGCCCGGCCTGTAAACCGCTAACGGTGGTATTATATTGATTGGCGTTGGCAAAAACCAAACCGGTTTGACCGGAGGTAACTGTCCAAGTTCCGGTAAAAGGCGCAGGGTTATTTCCCTTCAGTAGAAAATTTCCGGCAGCACAAATTTGTTCGTCGTTACCGGCGTTAGCTTGTATGGGTTGTGGTTGTACGGTTATCGTTACGGTTACCGGCGTTCCCTCGCAACCGGAAGGGCCAATCGGTGTAATGGTATAAGTTGCCGTTCCCGCTGTAGTGATGTTGCTGGTTAAAACATCATCAATACGACTGGCAAAAACCGGCTGTTGGTTATTGTTCCCAAAAATACCTGCCGACGCCGTGCTTGTCCATTTAAAAACTGTGCCGGTAAGGTTAGCCGTAAAAGTGATGCCGGTAGGCTGGCCGCTGCAAATGGTGTTAGTGGTTGAATTTACAGTGATGATCGGCCGCGGCGTAACCGTTACCGTGAGTGTAAAAGGCACACCCGGACAGTTATTATTAAATGGCGTAATGGTATAAGTAACCGTACCGTTATTGTTCGGATCGGAGTTTGTCAGCGCATCGCTGATATCGCCAGAACCACTCGCCGTGTTTCCGGTAACCGTACCCGATGCTGAAGATACCCAGGTAAAAACAGTATTCGGTTGCTGGGCAGTAATGTGGTAGCTTAAAGTTGTGCCCGTGCAAATCATCCGGCTGGCATCGCTGGTAACTTGGTTGGTATTTTGCGGGTTAACAGTTATGGTGATAATATTGCTGTTGTTCCCCTGGCCGTTGTTGCAAAGGGCTGTGGTTACAATTCTGCGGAACTGTGTTGTGCCGAGCAAGGTTACGGGTTGATAATTGATAGCCGTTGCACCGCTGATGGTTAACCAGGTAGCACCATTATCGCTGCTGCTTTGCCATTGGTAAAAGTAGTTGCCGTCGGCTCCGGTCGGCGCGCTTCCGGTCAATGATGTTGGTGCGGTGTTGTAGCAAATCAACTGATCGGCAGTAATCGAATTATTGGCAATTGGCGGCTGCACGATCAAATAAACCGGCTGACTGATTTTTGTACAAGGGCCGGAAGTAACAACCCTTCTCAAATAAATATTTTGCGTGGCAGTAAACGAGTAATTTAATCCATTTTGTCCGTTGATAGTTGTCCAGGTGCTGTTATCGGTACTGCTTTGCCAGCTATAAACAAAGCTGTTGGTACCGCCTGTTGGCTGGTCGCCAGTAATTGTAATTGTTTGTCCGTAGCAAACCGTCGGGCTTCCAAAGCTGATGTTGTTGGTAAGGTCTAAAAGATCATTCACATTTACATCATCCGAAGTAACCGCACATTGGGAAGCGCCGGTAATCGTCCAAAGGAAAGTATAAAGCTGGCCAGGCTGTAAACCGTTTACCGTGGTATTATATTGCGCAGCGTTGGTAAAACTAACACCAGTTTGGCCGGAAACGACCGACCAGTTACCAGAAGAAATGCCCGGGTTATTTCCATTTAAAGTGTAGGTGGTTGTAGCACAAATGGCATCATCCTGCCCTGCATTGGCCACTACAGGCAGAGGTTGTACAATAATGGTTACGGTAACCGGCGAACCTGTACAACCAGATGCGCTTACAGGAGTAATCTGGTAAGTTACGGTACCTGTAGCCATAGCGGAGGAATTGTACAAAACATCCGTAATGCCTGTAGCACTAATAGCAGTAGGCTGGTTGTTATTACCGGAAATTCCAGTTGAAGCCGTGCTCGTCCATCTAAAAGTTGTTCCAACTAAATTAGAAGTAAAGGTGATACCAACCGGTTGCCCGCTGCAAATGGTATTGCTTGTATTATTAACAGTGATGATTGGCAGCGGCGTTACGGTAACGGTTAAAGTAAAAGGCACACCCGGACAATTGTTATTGATTGGTGTGATGGTGTAAGTCACCGTCCCATTATTGTTTAAATCAGCATTGGTCAGTACATCACTGATATCGCCCGAACCACTCGCTGTGTTCCCGGTTATCGAACCCGATACAGAAGATACCCAGGTAAAAGAAGTATTGGCATCCCGCGCCGTAATATGATAATTTAAAGTTGCGCCTGTGCAAATGGTACGGCTGGCATCGCTGGTTACCGTGTTGGTGTTTTGCGGGTTTACCGTAATGGTTACAGTGTTACTGGTACTTTGCTGCGCGTTGATACAAAGGGCTGTTGTTACAATCCGTCTAAATTGGGTAGTTACGCTTAACGCAACCGGTTGGTAATTTAGGGTTGTAGCACCGTTGATTGTGTTCCAGTTAGCGCCGTTATCGGTACTGCTTTGCCATTGGTAGCTGTAGTTGCCATCACCGCCACCAGGCGTACTTCCATTTAATAAAGCAGGTGTAGTGTTATAACAGATCAACTGATCGGCAGTAATGGTATTGGTGTTGATGGCTTGCTGTACAACCACATAAACAGGCTGACTAACATTAGAGCAAGGTGCAGAACCAACAATCCGTCGCACATAAATACTTTGCGTCCCGGTGAAAGAATAGTTCGGGCCAGATGCACCGTTAATGGCTGTCCAGTTGGTGCTGCCATCGGCACTGCTTTCCCAACTGTAAACGTAAGTTCCGGTTCCGCCGGTTGGCTGGTCGCCGTTTATCGTGATCGTTTGTCCGTAACAAAATGCTGGTTGCCCAACGCTGATGGTATTGGTTAACGGGGATAGGTTGTTGATAGATACCTCATCAAAAGTAGCATTACATGGTGCCGCGCCAGTGATCGTCCAACGGAAAGTATAAATATTACCAGCCTGTAATCCATTCACTACAGTATTGTATTGATGGGCATTTGCAAAAGTTACGCCGCCAGGGCCGGATGTTACAGTCCATGTACCGGTAGATATTCCGGGATCATTGCCGTTTAAAGTATAATTAGCAGCAGCGCAAATCGATGCATCCGGGCCGGCATTGGCCACTATCGGTAAAGGCAGTACGTTAATGGTAACCGTAACCGGCGCACCTGCGCAGTTGGTAGGACCGGGGCCAATTGGCGTAATGGTATAAGTTACTGAACCAGTGGTTGTGGCTGAAGAGTTGTACAAATTATCCGTAATAGCAGTGGTGTTAATAGCCGTTTGGTTGGTATTGCCGGAGATACCGTTTGAAGCCACGCTCGTCCACATAAACGTGGTTCCAACAAGATTGGAGGAGAGGCCGATGTTAGTGGCCTGCCCGCTGCAAATAGTGTTGCTGGCATTGTTTATGATAACAACTGGTAATGGCGTTACTGTAACAGTTAAAGTAAATGGCGTACCCGGGCAACCGTTACTGGAAGGTGCTATCGTATAAACAACGGTTCCATTATTGTTTGCATCAGAATTAGTCAGCATATCACTGATATTGCCTGAGCCGCTGGCCGTGTTCCCGGTAACAGTACCCGATGCGGAAGAAGTATAGGTAAACGTACTTCCTGTTATTTGTGCCGTTGGCTGATAGCTAAAAGTTGTGCCCGTACAGATAACGCTGCTTGAAGCGCTGGTAACTGCATTACGTGGGTTAATCGTAATTATTACTTCATCCGAAAGTTGGTCGCATGGAGAAGGATAACCCGTTATGGCCACCAAATTTAAATGCACTTGCCCCGCATCAACCTCGGCAGAAGTTGGTGTATAAGTAGCATTTAAAGAAGTCCTTCCCGGAGAAAATGTTCCGTTTCCACCCGTCCATTGGTAACTCTGTGGTTGTGGGTTAGAAATTGTACCGGCCAGTTGCACTACATCCGCCGGGCAAATAGTTTGGTCTGGCCCTGCATTTACGGTTGGTGATTGCAAAAAGGTAATATGCTGCGATTTGCTGTCCGTTCCACAATTGTTAGTTTGTGTGGCAGTAATGGTATAAGCCGCAAAATCTGTAAACATGATCTGCGGATATTTTGAACTCGCGCTTGTTCCGTTTTGGTAGCTGTAATTTCCGCCAGTTACCGTCCAACTATAAGTATTGGGCTGATCGGTTGTAGTGCCGGTAAAAATGGTTTGCGTATCGCCAGCATTATTGGCAAAAGTAAATGTTTGGTTGGTTCCGCAGTATTGTTTATCAGGAGATAAAGTAACTGTTGGCGTAGTATTTACGGTGATGGTTTGCGAAGTGCTAACCGCGCCGCATGATTCTGTACCGATGGATAAAGTAAGGGTATAAACGCCGGGCGAAGAAAATTGTATCTGTGGACTATGGCTTGCCGAAGTTGTACTGTTGATAAAAGCCGTGCTTCCCGGTCCGGTTACGCTCCAGGTGTAAGCATTGTTTTGCGGGATGGAACTACAGGAATTATCTGTAACAGAGCCATCTGTCACAGTAACTGTACCGTTACTGCAAATCGTGGAATTATCTACGGTAAACTGTGGCTGTGGTTTAGCTAAAACACAAATATTTTTGGTTACATCTGTAGCACTACAAACGCTGCCGCTTTGCGATTGTAGCTCCAAGGTGACGGTGTGCTGGCCCGGAGTTGTAAAAGTATAGGTAAAAGAAGCTCCTGCCGTGTAGTTTATAACCTGGGCTGTACCATCAATATACCAGGTGTATAATGCATTGTTATTTGTACAATTTGTACTTGTACTCGAAGCATCCTGACCAGGATCTGATGTGTTTAAAAAAGTAATCGGCACATTTAAGCAAGCACTGTTTGGAACGTTTATACTATTGGTTGGCGGCCGTACAACTTTGGCATAACTGGTAATTGGCGAACCAAGTGTGCCACAAATCCCGCTGCTAACCTGGGCGTTAACCTGGAAACTATTGATTTGGCTGCCGCTATTGTTTCCGCAGGAAGGTTGGGTATAACTATGTGAAAGAACGCCGCCCAGGTTTTTGATCTCGCACAAAGAGTAAATACTTTGCGGACTTCCATCACCCCAATCAACAATATATAAATTGCCTGGATAATTATATTGAATACCATTGGCCGAAGTATAATCAACGGTATAGCTCAACTGGCCGGTTCCGTTGTTCAGGCAAACAGTGTTCGTACCCGTTGTGCCAAAACTGGTGTTTAATTTGTTGTTAATTAACTGATAAGCTTTAGTCCCTTCTGTACCATTACTAGTTGCTTTAACTAAAACCGTATAATTTGCGTAAGCTGCACTAAATGATTTGCTTGGGTTTAAGTTAAATGTTCCTTCATCACTTTGGCTAAATTCATTGTGAAAATTTACAGTAGCTGTAGAGCCGGAAGTAGAGGCATTAATAAAAGTATAGTTAGAACTGCTTCCTGAGCAATTGCCAAAAATTTCCGGGTTATCACTATTGATTCTCGTACCGCTAACCCCTGCCACAATAGCAGAACCTGCAACAATATTGATAGAAGTAGTAGCAGAAGTAACAACAGGGTCGCTAGATTTTATCGCCAAATTATAGCTACCTGCTGCTAAACCGGTAGGGATTGTACCATTGATAAAAGCTGCATAAAAACCAGTATAGCTACCAATTTGGGTGTCTGGTGTGCCTCCCGGAACAGACGAAATATAAAGTTTAAAAACATTGTCGTGGTTAATGCAGCCACTGCTCGTGTTGATATTAAACGGCACAGCAATACTCGAACCAGGCGTATAAGGCCCGGCATCAACAGTGCTAAGGGTTAAAGTTTGAGCTTTAAGCAGGAATGGGCAAAACGAGAGGAAGGCAACCAAAAAGGCTACTTTTCGCAAATTCCCGTAAAAGTGTTTCATCCACATCAGCTAAGATCGAATGTGTTTGTACGCTTTTTAACGGGGTGGGTTTCAGATATAAATTCTACAGAAACGATAGAAAGTTAAATAGTTAACACCAGATTGGCATCAGTTTTTGTGCAGTAAAAGAAGCATCGAAAGGTTTTAAATGCTAAATTATGCTAAATTCAATGATGGAAAAACGGTTATTAAAAGTTTTGTTTACTGTGCTAATTTTTTCTTTCTGTCAAATTGGAAACGCTCAGCAAGTTACTATTCAAGTTGACCTAAATAAAGTAGTTGCGCCCATGAAACCAATCTGGGCCTGGTTTGGCAACGATGAACCCAATTATGCTTACATGAAAGACGGGCAAAAACTGCTGACCGAACTTTCGGCTTTAAGCAAGGTTCCGGTTTATTTGCGCACGCATAATTTGTTGACTTCCGGTGATGGTACGGCGGCTTTAAAATGGGGTTCGACCAATATTTATACGGAAGATAAAAATGGTAAAGCAGTTTATAACTTCACCATTGTCGACCGCATTTTCGACGCTTACATCAAACGTGGCATGAAACCGCTGGCGCAAATTGGTTTTATGCCCGAAGCTTTGTCCACGCATCCCGAACCTTACCGCCATCACTGGCAGCCCGGCCATCCATACAAAGAAATCATTACTGGCTGGGCTTATCCCCCAAAAGATTACCAGAAATGGGACGAGCTGGTTTACCAATGGGTAAAACATTGTGTAAAAAGGTACGGGCAAAAAGAAGTGGAAAGCTGGTACTGGGAAGTTTGGAACGAACCAAACGGCGATTACTGGAAAGGTACCATCCCGGAGTTTTACAAGTTGTACGATTACGCTGCCGATGGATTAAAACGGGCACTACCAACGGCAAAAATCGGCGGTTGCAATGTGGCCGGAACAGGCGGTGGCGGCGGAAAATACCTGCAAGGTTTTATCAAGCACTGTATTTCGGATACCAACTTTGTAACAGGTAAAATTGGTTCGCCGTTGGATGCAATCTTATTTCATGCGAAAGGTGCGCCGCGCGTGGTAAACGGCGTAGTAAGGATGAATATGGGCACACAATTGCGGGACATAGAAACTGGTTTCAAGATTGTAAAATCTTATCCGCAAACACAAAACCTGCCGATTATTATTGGAGAGTCTGATCCGGAAGGTTGCGCGGCTTGCGGCATGCAAACCAATCCCGAAAACGCTTACCGCAACGGAACCATGTTTTCCAGTTACACGGCTGCTTCTTTTGCCAGGGAATATTTATTGGCCGATGAGTACCAGGTCAACTTTAAAGGTGCCGTTTCATGGTCGTTTGAGTTTGAAGACCAGCCCTGGTTCTATGGTTTCCGCGATCTGGCTACGAACGGGGTAGATAAACCGGTATTGAATGTATTCCGCATGTTTGGCATGATGACCGGTCAACGGGTTACTGCTGCCAGTAATCGTATGTATCCGGTAAAAAGCGTGATCGATTCCGGCATACGCGGAAGCCAGACAGATATTGGTGTATTGGCCTCGGGCGATACCAGATCGGCCGCAGTAATGATTTGGAATTATCACGATGAAGACAGGCAGGGGCCCGCTGAAACAGTAAAACTATCGGTTGGGCATGTACTGGCTAAAAGAATAACGGTTACACATTATCGTATTGATAATGATCACAGCAACTCATACGAGGTATGGAAAAAAATGGGTTCGCCACAACAACCAACCGCAGCGCAAATAACCCAGTTGGAAAAAGCCGGTATGCTGCAAAGTGTGGGCCCGCCTCAAAAATCAACTGTTAATAACAGTAATCTGGAATTAACCATTAACCTGCCCAGGCAAGCGGTATCATTAATAAAGTTAAGTTGGTAATCAGCATATATCAGGCACCGCCTGTTTTATGGGGACATCACTGCCATTCATAAGCAGGAGTTCATCCGTTAGTAATATTTTATTTAGGATAGCTACAATGAATAGGGCATTTGCCGCTTTTGGACGGCGAATAATTATGATATGGCGATAACAATGGCATATCATGGGTTGCAGCTGAAAAAGTCAACTATTTTAAATTTACGTTTAAACTTACATTCAGATCATTCACAGCTTTTTGTGCCAATGCTATACGGTTGTTTATGAATGTGGTAGGCCCGCCAACCTTAATATCCGTCATTTTACCAATAGCGTCTGTATACCATTTAGCCCAAACATCAATTTTGTGTTTCTCGGCATCGACTGGTGCGCCGCCTTTTACAGCTTCTAAACTTAATTCATATTCGCCCTGCAATCTGTCAGCCGCATTTTTCTGCAATTCGGCAATTAACAATAAGGCAGTGGCTTCATCAGCGGCGGTTAGGGTATAGGCGGTAGCTAATGCGCTTACCCCAACATTCTTCATTTCCTGTGCCGAAACCATATCTAAACGGTCGGCATCCGTATGGTAAAACTGATCGGTAAAATGCCACATCAATAAGCCCGGTATTTTAGCCTGCAAAAACGGGGTATGGTCGCTGCCCCCTTCAAACGGGTTGCTTTTCACCATCCAGCCATTATCCTTCCCCTGTTCTAAGCAGCGGTTCAGTACCAGGTCGTTGAAGTAATGCGGGAACATATCCTTCTCTCCCAACGGCCGGCCGCCCCATTCGGTATGCTTGTCTTTACCGCGTGTCCAGATTGCGGATGGGTCAGGCATCTTTTCTATCAGGAACGTGCCGCCGGTTTTGCCTACATCTTCGCCAACCATATCCAAACTTAACCCCCACTTTATGCCTTTGGCACGCAAGCTATCTTCCCTGATATATCTGCCGGTAGATCTGATCTCATCGCCCCATAAAAATGTGATGGTACGTTTGGGTTCAAACTTTTTTTGCCTGATGAGCTGGGCAGTAACTCTTGCCATTTCGGCCAGGGTGCCTACGCCGGTTGCATTATCGTTAGCGCCGGGTTCCTGCACGTGGGCACTGAATACAAAGCGTTCATCCGGCTTAACGGTGCCACGTGCGTTAGCCACAATGGTT
>CAZZVO010000058.1:0-16790 GCA_964657505.1 uncultured Mucilaginibacter sp. | reverse complement strand
CAATGCATTTGCGCTTTTTAGGGGCGCTATCGAGATCAATAAAATAGGCATCAGCAATGCTACTATTTATTTGTACACCGACAGCACGGGCTACAGCAATACTTTTATTTTTAAAAGGATAGGAAAGCCGAAAAAGGAATCGGAAGATGTTAATCGTTCTTCCACAGAGATCCGTCGTTTTTCTTTAGATAACGTTAATTTTATTTTAGACAACCAAAAAGGACATAAACTTTTTCATTTTTCGGTGGAAGACCTGAAAGGAAAAATGGATTATCCGGGCGATAATTGGAACGCCAACTTAAACCTGAAAGTTTTGGCAACTGATATGGCTTTCAATTCTTTACAAGGAAGTTTTATCAAGAATAAATTGTTGGAAGGCACTATTGCAGCCAATTACAATGACGATACCGGCTTTATCACCGTAAGTCCAAATGTACTTAATATCGGTGGCGACCCTTTTACCATCAGTGCACAATTTAACATGGTAAAACATCCGGGTGATTTTACTATCAACATTGTAAACAACAGCCTTTTATGGAAACATGCCACCGCTTTATTATCGCCTAATATTACAAAATCGCTTAACCGATATGATGTTAAAAATCCAATTGCTGTAAAAGCGACCATCGCCGGAAGTTTTAATAACGGTGGAGATCCGGCCATCAACGTAAGTTGCAGTGTCAAAAATAATACGGTAACAATTCCGGGTGTTAAGATAGATAGTTGCAGTTTTGACGGTGCTTTTACCAACAATTACATTAATGGAAATGGGCGCAATGATATCAATTCTGCGGTTAAGTTTTATCACTTAACCGGAAATTATGAACAGGTTCCGTTTTCGGTTGATACGGGTACAATTAACAATCTGGTTAAACCAGTTGCAACCGGAACTTTAAGATCCAAGTTTGCAGTTTCCAGGTTAAACCATTTATTTGGAGAAACGCTGAACTTTACAAATGGAACCGCGAATCTAAACTTAAATTTTAAAGCCAACATTGTAGATTATAAGTTGATTAAACCCATTATTGGTGGCTTGGTTGATATTAAAAATGCAAACGTAAATTATGTTCCTCGCAATTTAAGTTTTAAAAATACTTCTGTCTCCCTCAATTTTGTACATGATGACCTTTTGCTCAAAAACATTCATTTACAAAGTGGAAAAAGTATTGTTTATATGGAAGGAAGTGTACGCAACTTTATGAACTTATATTATTCTGCTCCGGAGAAAATTCTGGTTAATTGGCAAATTCATAGTCCGCAATTGTACTTGGGCGAGTTCCTTGGATTTCTATCTAAAAAGAAATCAATCCAAGTTACAAAGAAAAACAACAGCAGTAACTTTGCTGATCAATTAAATACCGTTTTAGAAAAAGGCAAAGCCGATATGCATTTACATATCAACAAAGCTTATTATTACAAGTTTATGGCAACCGATGTTGATGCCAATTTACTTTTGTCTGAAAATGGGATCGAAATAAAAAATATACAAGTTAAAAATTCGGGAGGTTCTGTTCAGCTAAACGGTAAGGTTGAGCAGAATAACAACAACAATCATTTTACTGTTAACACAGTGGTTAACAACGTAAATATCAGCACGTTTTTCTACTCTTTCAATAACTTTGGGATAACTGGTTTCAGCTACAAAAACCTGAAAGGCTTTCTGTTTTTAAAATCCAATTTTTCTGGTAATATCTCTAATCAGGGGGAAATTGTATCGAAATCAATTAATGGCACCGTTGCTTTAAACCTGAAAAAAGGCGCGTTAATAAACTTTGCACCGATTAAAAATGTTGGCAAGTTTGCGTTTCCTTTCCGTGATTTGGATAACATCACTTTGAATAATTTGGATGCAAAGTTTGACTTGCATGGAGATCAAATTACAATCAACCCAATGATGATCAACTCCAGCGTTTTGAATATGAATATTGCAGGTGTTTACGGTTTTACAAAAGGGACTAATATTGCATTAGATGTTCCGCTCCGCGATCCTAAAAAAGACAAAGACATTACCGATAGTCAGGAAAAGAAAGATAGAAGGATGAAAGGAATTGTTTTACACATTTTGGCCAAAGATGGCGACGATGGCAAGATTAAATTTGGATGGAACAAAAACCACGATAAAACTAAATAAAGGCTGCGGATAAGTTACAATTTCGTTTATCAACTTTAAGTGCATAAAAGAAGCATTGTACAATTATCCAATTTTATTTATTTCCGTAAAATTCAAATCTTATTTCAGATACTTCTTTTATCACCCCAAAATTGGATTATATTTTAAATATGCAAAAAGCATTATTTCGAACTTGTATTTTACTATTTGTATTCGTCTCAACATCCTTCGCACAAAAAATAACTTTGTTAAAACCAGATCGTGTTTTTGATGGGCAAAACATGCACGAAGGCTGGTGCGTTTTAATCAAAGATAACCGGATTGACGCCGTTGGAGCGGTCGCAACTATCCAAGTTCCGGCAAACGCAGAAACCATCAATTTAAAAGGTTTGACACTTTTGCCCGGGCTGATTGAAGGCCATTCGCATTTATTTCTTCACCCTTACAACGAAACGACTTGGAACGACCAAGTGCTGACCGAAAGCCGCGCCGAACGAACTGCAAGAGCGGTAGAACATGCCAAAGCAACTTTAATGGCCGGTTTTACAACCGTTCGGGATTTAGGAACGGAAGGTGCTGGTTATGATGATGTTGGATTGAAAGCTGCTATCGAAAAAGGCGTGATTCCTGGTCCGCGAATGTTAGTGGCCACGCGCGCTATCGTTGCAACCGGAAGTTACGGCCCGAAAAGTAATGTTACAGAAGCCATCATTCCAAAAGGTGCAGAAGAAGCCGACGGTTTAGACGGAATTACGCATGTTGTACGTTCGCAAATTGGTTTTGGCGCTGATGTTGTAAAAATTTATGCTGATTACCGCTGGGGATTAAACGGTGTGGCCGCACCTACTTTTACTGCCGAAGAATTAAAAAAAGCCGTTGAAGTTGCCGGCAGCAGCGGAAGGACAGTCGCCGTACATTCCAGCACAGAAGAAGGCATGCGCCGCGCCATAGATGCTGGCGTAACCACTATAGAACATGGCGATGGCGGTACGCCAGAATTATTTAAGCTGATGAAGGCAAAAGGAATTGCGCTTTGCCCAACCTTGGCTGCTACAGAATCTATCGCTGGTTATCATGGCTGGAAAAAAGGTATCGACCCAGAACCGGAAGGCGTTAAACACAAACATTTAATTTTTACAGAAGCCTTAAAAGCGGGTGTTACCATTTGCATGGGCGGTGATGTAGGCGTTTTTCCGCATGGCGAAAACGCCAAAGAAATGGTGTTGATGGTTGAATATGGAATGCAACCTATTGACGTGCTGCGGTCTGCAACTTCTATAAACGCTACTGTTTTTAAGTTAACCAACTTAGGACAAATTAAAGCTGGTTATTTAGCTGATTTGGTTGCGGTGGAAGGAAATCCTGTTAATGAAATTAAGGCGGTAAAAGAAGTACGGATGATTTGGAAGGATGGGAAAAGGGTGAGGTAAGTTTATACTTTCACAAAAAACCTATTGCATAATGAAAAAAAGTTGATGTGAAATTGCAGAAAAAAACTTCAAAACCTAACGCTAAAAAACTTTTGGTAAAAGAAGCATTGCATATTAAACACCAGAAAAGACTTTTGGATTTACAGTGGGAGATTGAGTTCTATGACAATTACACTTAAATAATTATCTTTACTCTATGACTGATACTCAATTATACAACCAAATATCTGCTCTTCCAACTGATTTAAAAAAGGAAGTTTCTGATTTTGTAGAGTTTTTGAAACAAAAATCAAAAGGAAGCGAGCATATCAAAGAAAGAAAATTTGGATACGCAAAGGACTTTTTTAAAATGTCTTCAGACTTTGATGAACCGCTGGAAGATTTTAAAGACTATATGTAATGCAATTTCTTCTTGATACACATACTTTCATCTGGTTTATTAATGGAGATAAATCTATACCTAAGAAAGCAATTAATCATATTAAGAATATTAATAACAAGTGTTTTATTAGCATCGGCAGTATTTGGGAGATTGCCATAAAAGTAAATTTAAACAAGCTCGAATTAAAGTCTAATTTTGATAAAATCATTGACCTGTTAAACGACAATGATATAGAAATATTAGCTATAACATTTGAGCATATTCAAATGCTCAACAAGCTTGACTTGCATCATAAAGACCCGTTTGATAGAATCATTATTGCACAAGGAATTACTGAACAACTAACGATAATTACAAAAGACGATAACTTTAAAAAGTATCAAGTAAAAGTTGAATGGTAATAATAAATATTATGATTAGAACTTTTATCATACCTTTCAACATACATTACTTATAGGAATAAGCCGTTCAACTGTACAACAAGCTAATTTCCAGTTTTTCTGGATAATCAAGTAACATTTAACAACTTTTAAAAGCCTCCAAAAAACCACGATAAAAGAAGCATTTCCAAATTTCATATCATAAATCTATTGCTGCATTTTTGTTAGGTTTGTTTCAACTACAATATTCTAAATAACCACGCTGTTGCATTTAAAAACAATCCGGATTTGCTTATGAAAAATCTTTTGTTTACTTTATTTTCATTGATTATGCTTGTTTTTTCTACAGAAAAAAGTATTGGCCAAACAAAGCCGCCTGCAAAGCCAAATGATAAAAAATGGTGGAAAGAAGCTATCGTGTATCAAATTTATCCGCGAAGCTTTAAAGATAGTAACGGCGATGGCATTGGCGATATTAAAGGCTTGATTTCTAAATTGGATTATGTAAAAAGTTTGGGTGTCGATGTGATTTGGCTCAACCCTGTTTATTCTTCTCCAAATGATGATAATGGTTATGACATCAGCGACTACCGCAACATTATGAAGGATTTTGGTACGATGCAGGATTTTGACAACATGTTAAAAGCGATGCACGCCAGAGGCTTAAAATTGGTGATGGATTTAGTGGTAAACCACAGCAGCGACGAACATAAATGGTTCAAAGAATCTAAAAGTTCCAGGAACAGCCCTTATCGGGATTACTATCATTGGTGGCCGGCAGAAAAAGGCAAACCTGCAAAAAGGGAAAGTTTTTTTGATATTAACCACGATGCCTGGCGGTATGATACCACAACCAATTCGTACTACCTGCATTACTTTTCCCGCAAACAGCCTGATTTAAACTGGGAAAACCCAAAACTGCGCGAAGAAATTTTTAGCATGATGCGCTTTTGGTTTGATAAAGGTGTGGATGGGTTTCGGATGGACGTGATCCCGTTTATTTCTAAAGACACTAATTTTCCTGTAATCACGCAGGATGAATTAAACAAAAAGTACAATGGCGATTGGGCTGCTTATTACGGCCATGGGCCGCATGTTCATGAATATTTGAAGCAGATGAACAAGGAAGTGTTGAGCAAATACAACATCATGACGGTTGGCGAAGGTGCAGGTACGAGCAGTGACGATGCTTTATTGTTTACCGACCCGGCCAGAAAAGAACTGAATATGCTTTACCATTTTGAAGGTGTTGGCATTGGTTATTTGCCCGGTAAATTTAAAACGATGGACCCAATGGGTTATAGTTTGCTCGAATTTAAAAATGTTTACTCTAAGTGGGACAGTATTTTTGCCCTTAAAGGCTGGGGCACTATTTATTTAGGCAACCACGACCAGCCGCGAATGGTTACGCGCTGGGGAAATGATAGTCCGCAGTTTAGGGAAATATCATCCAAAATGCTAACCACTTTTTTGTTAACCATGCGCGGCACACCTTATTATTATGCCGGGGACGAGTTAGGGATGAACAACATCAAGTTTAACAGGATTGAAGATTACAAAGACATCGAATCTATAACCGTATTTAACCAAATCAAAGCCAGCAACGGTAATTTAGATGAATTTTTAGAAGCACAAAAAACCTCAGCTCGCGATAATGGCCGTACGCCTTTTCAATGGAACACAACTTTAAATGCTGGTTTTACATCTGGCACACCGTGGCTAAAAGTAAACCCAAATTATACTACAGTAAATGTAAATGCAGAAGAAAAAGACCCAAATTCCGTGTTAAACTACTTCAAAAAAATGGTTAAGCTTAGAAAAACAACACCAACATTGGTGTATGGTAAATATCAATTGCTGGACAAAAACAATCAAAAGGTTTATGCTTACACACGTGAAGGCGAAGGAAAAAAATTGTTAATCCTTTTAAATTTTTCGGCTACCAATTCTCAAACTAATATTGGGTTAAATATTGCCAAAGCAAAAGTATTATTATCTAACTATAAAGATATTCTGGCACAGGATGGTGGAAAAACCAGCATCGAATTACGGCCGTATGAAGCAGTAGTTTATGATTTGAACTAAAGGAAGTGTAATTTTTAAGTTTGAAATGATGGTGGACGAAAACACAAAAATTGCTTTCATCGAAAATTCAAGTATTTACTTCTTCAACCGGTAATATTTATAAATCTTAACTGCCGACATAATGATCAGCGAAAATACAAGCAATCCAATTACACCGTATATCCAACTAACTGCATTTTTTAAAACAGCCAAAAAAACGATGGCAAACAGCAATATCGTTGCTACTTCGTTCCAAATTCTTAGTTGTGTGGAAGTGAATTTGAAAATGCCTTTACGCATTTGCTGCATCATGTTTTGGCAGATGAAATGGTATACAATCAACCCTAATACAAAACCTAATTTTACTTGTAACCAGCTTTGTTGCAACCACGACGGCTGGACAAAAACCATCCAAATACCAGCAACCAATGTTAATAGCATTGCTGGCGTAGTAATGATGTTAAGCAGCTTGCGTTCCATCATTTCAAACTGAGGGAAAAGTATTTTTTGTTCTGCTTCAGGCCGTTCTTTTGCTTCAGTATGGTAAATAAACAAGCGCACCAAATAAAAAAGGCCAGCCATCCAACTAACTACAAAAATGATGTGGATGGCTTTTAAATATAAATACATCGATGCTTCTTTTATGCTTGTTTTTTATGTTACTCCCATCCTGAGTTTGTCGAAGGTTTGTTATTTCGACCAACGGGAAAAATCTTCTTTTAACTTTTAAAGTCATCGCTTTGGAGAATCCTTCGACTGCACTCAGGATGACCAAGTGGCGCGGTAGCAATAGAATTCAATACCGAAATTCCTTAATCACTTCCACCGCATATTTTACATTTTCATAAGGAATATCCGGCATAATACCATGACCGAGATTGAAAATAAAGCCACTTTCGCCACGCATTCTTTCAAACAACTTGTAAATCCGCTCTTTAATTACTTTTTTATCAGCATACAAAATATGCGGATCCAAATTACCTTGCACGGCTACTGTTTTTGGCAACCTTTTTTTAATGTCCAACAAATCAACATTCCAATCGATTGAAACCACATCCGGTTTTGCTTCGGCCATTAAAGGCGCAAAAACAGAACTTCCTTTACAAAAAGAAATCACCGGAATATCTTTTCGGTTTAGTTTGCTGATAATCTCAACAATATAACGGTGCGAAAACTCGGTGTAATCGTCCCAACTTAAAGCTTGTGCCCAACTATCAAAAATTTGAACCGCATTTACACCGGCAGCGATTTGTAAATTCAAATAATCTGCAGTTACCGTTGCAATTTTGGCCAGTAAACGATTTGCCAGTTCTGGTTCGTTGTGCAGCATTAATTTGGTACGTTTAAAATCTTTCGACGAACCACCTTCCACCAAATAACTCATTACTGTAAAAGGCGCGCCGGCAAAACCAATCAGCGGAATACGTCCGTTTAAACGCTGCTGGATCACTTTGATTGCATCTGCCACGTATTGCAATTTATCGCCAACTTCTGTTTCTAACCGATCAACATCCGCAGAAGTACGAACAGGATTTGCAAACCGCGGACCAACGCCTTGTGTAAAACTCAAATCGCCGCCCATTGCTTCTCCAGTCACCAAAATATCGGAGAATAAAATGGCAGCATCAATACCCAGTAAATCAACAGGTAACATGGTTACATCGGCAGCAATTTCCGGCGTTTTGCACATCTCCAGGAAAGAATATTTGTTCTTAATTTCCCAGTATTGCGGCATAAAACGGCCTGCCTGGCGCATCATCCATACCGGCGGACGTTCGGTTGGTTTAGAAAAAGCTGCATCGAGCAGTAAAGTGTTGGTCATTGAGAAAGTTGTGGGTTGTAAGTTTTAGGTTGATAAAAGAAGTATCAAAGAATTTTAAGTTATTCGTTATAAGTTTTAGGTTGATAAAAGAAGCATACTTACTTTTTACGTTGTTTAATTTCTTTTTCGAGTTTGAGGATGACTTCACGCATCTTACTGGTTAAATCATTTTCCTGCTTTTTGGCGAGGCCGAGATACGCTTCAGCTTTATCAAAATGATGTTGCCTTAAACTAATATTTGCTACATGCACCAGTGCCGCAACATGATCGTTTACAGAACGCAGAGGATATTGTACCGCTGTTTCGTAGTGGCTTGTGGCTGCGTCAAAATCCTGCTTTTGCAAAGCTACACCGCCCATCATGTATTCGTAATAACCCCGGCGTTTTCTGGCCAGCAAATTAGGACGCGCAACTTGCTTTAATAAAGACTCTGCTTTTTCGTAGTTTTTATCGTGAAAATCCTTGGCTGCAAGGATAATTGTGCCTTCTTTAAAATAACCCCAAAGCAAAATGCCTATTGCCAACAAAGCGATTCCGGTAATTTCAAAAGCATGCTCATAAATACTGAACAGCAGAACCAGCATAAAAACTGCAATAACCAGTTGCCTTGCCCGGTTGGTAAACATTAAATATGATCTGTAAATTTATAACCTACGCCGCGGATGGAATGGAAATAAACCGGGTTTTTAGGATCTGGTTCAAAATATTTACGAAAAGTCAGGATGAAATTATCAATAGTCCGGGTGGATGGATAAACATCATAATTCCAAACAGTTTCTAAAATCTGCTCACGCGAAACGGCATCATTTCTGCGTTCAATCAGCAGTTTGAGCAGCATCGTTTCTTTTTTTGTGAGTGGAGTGATCGAGCCATCATCATTAACCAACTCAAAAGAATTAAAATGAATGGTTTTATCGCCAATTTTATAGCTGTTAAATTCTTTCAGGTCATCCCCTTTTAAGCTTCTTTTAACCAGGTTATTTACACGGAGGATCAACTCTTCCAGGTTAAAAGGTTTGGTTAGATAATCATCTGCGCCTTTTTTTAAACCATTTACGCGGTCTTCATTGGTGTTTTTAGCAGTTAAAAACATGATCGGCACTTCCGAATTTTCCAAACGGATTGTTTCAGCAACCTGGAAACCATCAATTTCAGGAAGCATCACATCCAAAATAATCAAATTAAAACGTTCTTCCTTGTATATCTGCAACGCTTTTTTGCCGTTAACAGCACTGGAAACTTTGTAACCTTCCAGTTCCAGGTTTAGCTTGATAGCTTCGAGCAAGTGCTCTTCGTCTTCTACTAATAAAATTCTTTTCTTACTCATATTATTGGTTTAAGTATTTAGGTTTCTATCCGAAAACAACTTCAAAAACACTGCCCGATGGTTTATTGTCGCGCACTTTTATCGTGGCCTCGTGTTTGTCTAAAACATGTTTTACAATAAATAAACCTAAACCAGTACCTTTTGTGTTGCGGGTTTCTTCATTGCCAACACGATAAAATTTGTCGAAAATGCGTGGTTTTTCTGCATCAGAAATGCCGATACCATGATCTGCAACCATCAAATGCACCGATTGTTCTTTGCGCTGCAGCTTTACCTCAACCACTTCGCAGGGACCAGAATATTTGATGGCGTTTTCCACCAGGTTGTTGATCATGGAAGAAAGCGCAAATTTATCGCCGACAATTTCAATATCGTCAGCTACATCAGCAGAAATAATTTGCTGGTTGCAATCGCATTTGTTGATCTGTAAACGGCTGACAATAGTTTGAACGAGTTCGGAAAGATTAAATTTCTCTTTTGGAAAAGTGTAAGAACTGTTATCGATCCGCGAGGCAATGAGCATGTTTTCGACCATATCGTTCAAACGTTCAACATCAACCAAACACTTGCCGATGAAATTTAGTTGCTGATCGCGGTCTAAATCGCGCTTTTGAATGGTTTGAAGATATAGTTTGATGGAAGCCAGCGGCGATTTCAGTTCGTGCGTTACCGATAATAAAAAGTTTTTTTGCTGCTGATGTAACCTTCGTTCTGAATTGATGGACTTATGCAGAAAATAAGCTCCGACAGAAAAAATGACGATGAAAACGGATAGCTCGCCCAAAATCATCCCGATACGGTTTGGCTGGGATCGAACCAGCAACACGCTCCACCAAATCAGTTCGGCAAGCGTGTAAAAAATCAGGAAGTAGAATATAAAAAATGGCTTACGCATAATTCATTTTTTTTGATATAAATTTTGAGATGGTAAAAGAAGCTTACTTCTGTCATGCCGAACTTGTTTCGGCATCTCACGTGAAAAGTATTTTGACAGTACCAATCCTGAGAGATCCTGAAACAGGTTCTGGATGACAGTAATATTAACATTTTGAGGTGGTAAAAGAAGCATTTCAATTACTTGTTCCTGAACACAAAATCTAAACTTTCAAATATCGCACGTTTTGCTTTTTCCAAATCTATTTTGGTATGTGCCGATGAAATAAAACCAACCTCGTAACCAGACGGACCGATGTAAATGCCGCGGTTTAATAATTCCCGATGGAACAACTTAAACTTTTCCATACTTGCCGGATCAATTTCATCTGCCCTATGGATACTTTCCTGATCGGTAAATGCAAACCAGAAAATCGAACCAATGTAAAAAACTTTCAGTTTATAATTTTTTGCCGTTGCGTAACGCTGCACCGCATTTACAAACTCTTCTGTTTTAGCATTCAGTTCTTTATAAAATCCAGATTTAATCAACTCGCTTAATTGTGCAATTCCAGCCGACATGGCAACCGGGTTTCCAGACAACGTTCCGGCCTGATAAATAGAACCTTCCGGAGAAATATTAGCCATAATTTCTGCGGAAGAACCATAAGCGCCAACCGGCAAACCGCCGCCAATAATTTTGCCATAAGTTACAATATCCGGCGTAATTTGGTAATAACCAGCAGCGCCTTCAAAACCGATACGGAAACCGGAAATCACTTCATCAAAAATAAGCAGTGCCTTGTTTACCGTGCAAATTTCGCGAACGTATTGCAAAAATTCTTTTTCCTGCAACAACAAACCGTTATTGGCCGGAATTGGTTCGATGATAATGGCCGCAATCTGATCTTTAAACTCCTCGAAAGCTAATTTCAACGCTTCTCGGTCATTTAACGGAACAACAATGGTTTCATCCGCAAAAGATTTTGGCACACCGGCCGAAGAAGTTTCGCCAAAGGTAACCAAGCCTGAACCTGCTTTTACCAGCAAAGAATCAACGTGGCCATGGTAACAACCTTCAAACTTCAAGATTTTATCGCGTTTGGTATAACCGCGCGCCAAACGAATTGCTGACATTACAGCTTCTGTTCCGGAGCTTACAAAACGCAGTTTTTGCAGATATTTATTATGCTTTAAAATCAGTTCGGCCAATTCATTTTCCAAAGCTGTTGGCGCACCGAAAGACATGCCGTTTTGCATCGTTTCGGTTACTTTTTCCCGAACTTTAGCGTTGTTATGGCCGAGGATTAATGGTCCCCAAGAGCAGCAGAAATCAATAAACTGATTACCATCGGCATCCCAAATATGGCAGCCATCGCCTTTTTGAATAAATAACGGCGTGCCATAAACCGATTTAAAAGCCCGAACCGGCGAGTTTACACCGCCCGGAAAATACGTTTTGGCTTTCTCATATAATTCGGCAGATTTTTCGCGGCTGATATCCGGCTTACCAGCAGGTTGCGCCGCTAATTCTTCTGTCTCGGTTGATGAAAATCTTTTTTTTATTGAATCAAACATGTCTTTTTTCAGTTGTGAGTTATTTGTTGCCAGTTCCTTTTCTCAGTTTAAGTAGCGTGTTCCGAGTTGCAAGTCCCTTTCCGCCCTTCACCTTTCTACCCTTGCCCTTTCCGCCTTCCTCACAACCACCCTTTTTCCAAAACTTCTTTAGCGTGATAAGTTAAAATTGAAGTTGCGCCGGCACGACGAATACTCAATAAAACTTCCATAGTAGAACGCTGCTCGTCTAACCAGCCATTTTGTACGGCTGCTTTGATCATCGCATATTCTCCGCTCACATTATAAGCTGCAATTGGCAAATCCGAGTTGTCGTGCAGCAACTTAATCACATCCAAATAAGGCAATGCTGGTTTTACCATTAAAAAATCTGCGCCTTCTGCTTCGTCCAAACGTGCTTCAATCAAAGCTTCGCGCTGGTTGGCCGGGTTCATCTGGTAGCTCTTTTTATCGCCATATTTTGGGGCAGACTTCAGCGCGTCGCGAAACGGCCCGTAAAAAGCACTTGCATATTTAGCGGCGTACGACATGATGGAAACATTGGTAAACTTGTTATCATCCAAAACCTGGCGGATATAACCAACTCGACCGTCCATCATATCTGAAGGCGCAATAATATCAGCACCAGCGTGTGCGTGTGCCAAAGCCATTTTGCCTAAAACTTCGAGCGTTTCGTCGTTTAAAATTTCTCCGTTTTCTACGATTCCGTCGTGGCCGTCGGAACTATACGGATCCATTGCCACATCTGTAACGATGCAAACCTCCGGGAAATTTTGCTTTACTTCTTTTATCGCCCTTAAATATAAACCGTTTTCGCGGTAGCTTTCGGTAGCGTATTTATCTTTAAGCGATTCTTCGATGTTTGGGAAAAGATCAAAAGCTTTTAAACCGAGTTTGACACAGCTTTCTACTTCGCGCAGCAAATGATCTATAGAATGGCGGAAAATGCCAGGCATCGAATTGACTTCCGTTTTTTGCGCGTTTCCATCCACAATAAACAACGGAAAAATCAGGTTGGCAGGTTGCAAAACTGTTTCCTGCACCATTTGGCGGATCACTTCTGATTTTCTGTTTCTTCTTGGTCGTTGGAGCATTTTTTTGAGGTTTGAGGTGTTAGGTAAGAGGGATGCTAACAACTACAACTATAATTTTATAAAGTCAGTATATGAAGGTTGATTAAAGTGCTATTACCTCGTACCTAATAGCTCATACCTCAGACCTAATAATTCAACCCAAACACCGCTTCCGCCAAACCAATCTCATCGGGCGAAAAAGGCCGCGTATATTTTACGCCAATTTCTTCTAATTTTTTTCCGGTGGATTTGCCGATAGCGATTACTTGCTGATCCACATCTAATAAATTCCCCGCAAAGTAAGCTTCAACATTTGATGGACTGGTAAAAATCAATACTTCGGCTGCTGATGCTTCGGCATCTTCTTCCAGCACTGTTTCATAAACGGGTAAATCAACTATTTTAGTTTCTGCGGATAATGCTCGGTGTATACTGCGCATCGGGTCTTCTGCCGCGGGGAACAAAACGGTAGAACCATTAGCGAGCTTTGCAAATTCTGCCCCAACATCCGCGCTATCGGTGCCTTCGCCAACATAATCCGGTTTATGGCCAAACGAACGCAAAGCATTTTCAGATCCGCTTCCCATCACCCCGAATTGTACTTTTTTTGGCAGTTGCGGCTGCAAGTTAAAAAAGTATTCCACGCCATTTTTACTGGTGAAAAATATCCAATCCACGTTCCGTAAAATGTATGGATCCAGCTTGGTAATAATTGGAACGGTGCGGATTAGAGAACGCGCTTCTATTTGCACGCCGTTTTTTTCAACTGCTTTTCTAAAATAGCTTTGTGCCGATAAATCTCTCGATATAAAAACAGTAGCAGGAAATTTTCGCGTACTACTGAATTTAGCTACAATTTTTTCTGGCAACCCTTCTGTTGTGCTGGCTTCTGTAAACAAACGGTCTGGCACTTCCTCGTCGTCTGTAGCTTTAGAAGTAAAAACCTGGAACAACCCATCTTCTTTTCGGCAGTAACAGCCTAAAGGCAAATGGCAGCCGCCGCCAAACAAGCGCAATACCTTCCGCTCAACAGCTAAAACTTCGGCAACTTCCGGGTGATTTAAATTTTGTAAAAGGTCAAAAAGTTCTTTATCGTTTTCGCGGATTTGAATAGCCAAAACGCCTTGCGCCGGTGCCGGTATAAACTCTGTTGGACCAATATCTTCTACATAAAACTCGTCCATGTTTAAACCGAGGCGCACAATTCCCGCTTTGGCCAGCATAATTGCGTCGTATTCTTCATGGCGCAATTTGTTGATCCGCGTTGGCACATTGCCGCGCAATTCTGCAATTTCCAGATCCGGACGAACGGCAAGCAACTGCGCTTTACGGCGATTGGACGAAGTGCCTACCAAAGCACCAAATTTTACAGAAAGTTTTTGTTTAACATCCACGCAATCCTTTAGCATCAGCAACAATTCGGATGGGTCTTCCCGTTCAGAAACTGCTGCCACAATTAAGCCCGGCGGGTTTTCGGTTGGTAAATCTTTGTGCGAATGTACGGCCAGGTCAATTGTTCCGGCCAGCAGTTCTTCTTCCAGTTCCTTGGTGAAAAAACCTTTTCCTTCCAATTTATCAAAGCTGAGGTTTAGAATCCGGTCGCCTTGTGTTTTAATAATTTTTAGCTCTGCCAGAACGTTTATTTCGGCCAAACGGTCTTTCACAAAGTTAGCCTGCCACAATGCTAAATCGCTTCCGCGTGTTCCTATGGTAATTGTCCTGTTCAATTTTTGCTGATTGGATAAGCCACAAAGTTAATTTTTTAAGAAAAACATAGCAGGTTTATCTGTAGAAATGGGATTTTTTTGACGATAAAAGAAGTATTGGAAAAAAACGGTAAACGAAATCAGTTGTCGTTAGACATGATTTCTTTCGCCATCCGCATCGGCACGCTGATGTATTTTTTTTCCATGTAGTTGATGATCTTCTCCAAAACCTCTCGGGATTGATTGTCCATCATTTGGATTTCATCTGCAAAAACACAACTCACTGCCCTTTCGCGTATTTCTTTTATTTTTTCGGGCACTTCGCGCATAGCCAGTTCAATGCGGCGTTGTTTTAAAACCGGGATAAATTCGGCAATATTTTGTTCGATGATCTTCTCCGCATGGATCAATTCCTGATAACGTTCCTGTAAATTACTTTTGGAAAGTTCGTTCAGCGTGTGCACTTCGATATAATTGACCGGGAAATTTTCAATCACTTCCGCAGCAGTATCGTTTGGAACGGCAAGGTCTACAATTGTTTTGCGGTTAGTTTCGCCATTTAATAATGTTTGATAAATCTCTGTTGTGATGATCGGGCTTACCGAAGAAGTGCAGGTAATAATCACATCAAAACCTTCGCGGTAATTAGCCAGTTCGCTCAAATCATAAGCCTTTCCCTTCAAATCTGCAGCCAATTCTTCAGCTTTAGATTTTGTACGGTTAAAAACAGCAAAGTTAGAAAACCTGTGTTTCTGCAAATATTTGGAAATATTTTTGTTGGTTTCGCCGGCACCGATAATCAAAATCCGGGCGTTTGAAGTCAAGGCAAGTTCCTTTAATTTGCGGTAAGCCAAAGAAACTACAGAAATCGGGTTGCGCGAAATATTGGTATCGGTATAAACTTCTTTGGCTGCTTTTACTACACGGTTCATAACCAAACGTAGATAATCGCCGGTTAAATTGGCCACACGGCAGCATTCGTAAGCTTTACGGATTTGGGCTAAAATTTCTTTCTCGCCAACTACCAAACTTTCCATCGAGCAGGAAGTGCGCAGTAAATGGTTCAAAGCTTCTTTTTCTTCGTAGATAGAAACACCGGAAATAAAGGCTTCGAGAAAAAACGGACAAATACCCAATTTTATGAAATGCACAAACTTACGGGCGAAATCCTTGTCTACAACTTGATGTGTTGCCATCACAAACTCAACGCGGTTGCAAGTAGCCAGGTAAAAAATTTCAGGTATTTGGAAATGTTCCTTGGCCTCTTGAAGCTTTGTAGTCAAATTTTCCTGACAAATTACCAGTTTGCCCAGTTCTTTCAGTTCAATTTGTTTATGAGTAAAGGCAATAACTTTTAAATACTTCAAGGTTGATGTTCTATGCACTGACAAAAGTAACAACAGCGTGCAGCCGAACTGTCAGCACTTTGTCAAACACTTTTATTTAGAATGGGTTTAAATTGAGCACGAAACTTATATTTTCAATTTGCTGATTACCTTTAAATTAAAACCAAAAAAACCAATATGTCGACTTGGAAAAAAATCAGTTTAATCCTTTTAATTGCTTTGTATTTGTTGGCAGGAACAAACCATTTTGTTCATCCAACCGGTTATTTAAAACTGATTCCGCCTTATCTTCCGCTTCCAAAAATAATAAATTTATTGGCCGGTTTTTTCGAACTGCTTTTTGGGTTGATGCTGATATACAAACCAAGCCGAAAACTTGCCGTTTACGGGATTATTTTAATGCTGATCGCTTTTATCCCGGCACATATTTACATGATCCAGATCGCTCCTTTTATGTTAGGGAATTTATTGGTTACCAAAACTGGTGCATGGGTGAGGTTGCCGTTGCAAGCAGTTTTAATTGCCTGGGCTTATTGGCACCGGAGAGATTGAGTTTGAACTTGATTTTAAGTTGATAAAAGAAGCATTATTTTTTTCTGTCATTTCAACCTCAGGGAGAAATCTTCATCGAATCAGTTTTCTTTGTCCGTTCTTTTTGCTTGAACAAAAAGAACCAAAAATTCAAGAATGCCGGATCGCCTC
>CAZZVO010000057.1:0-16846 GCA_964657505.1 uncultured Mucilaginibacter sp. | reverse complement strand
TTTCTCTACCAGTTCTGCTATTTGATGCTCGTAGCAAAGATCCAACTCATAATAAGCAGGTTTGAATCCAAGGATTTTACCAATCTGATCTAAAATTTTAGGGTTTGAGTTCGAAAGATTATCTACAATAACAGGTTCAAAACCGGCATTCACCAGTTCAACTACCGTGTGCGAACCGATAAATCCCAAGCCACCTGTAACCAAAATTTTAGACATGTTTATTTGTTATAGTAAGCAAAATCTTTATGCTGAATTTCAATATCAGGTAAAGATTTAAAATATTCGTAAGTGATTTTTAATCCTTCTGCGCGGGAAACTTTTGGCTCCCAACCTAAAATAGCACGGGCTTTTGTAATATCCGGACGGCGTTGTTTCGGGTCATCTGTTGGCAAAGGTTTGCTTACCAGTTCCTGGTTTGTGCCGGTTAGTTTGATAATTTCTTCTCCAAACTGACGAATCGTAATTTCATCAGGATTACCAATATTCATCGGCTGCGTATAATCGCTCATCAACAAACGATGAATTCCTTCGATCAAATCATCCACATAACAAAAAGAACGTGTTTGAGAACCATCGCCAAAAACAGTAAGTTCTTCTCCGCGTAAAGCCTGGCCGATAAATGCTGGCAAAACTCGTCCGTCGTTCAAGCGCATTCGCGGTCCGTAAGTATTAAAAATACGGATGATGCGGGTTTCTACCTGATGAAAAGTGTGATAAGCCATCGTGATTGCTTCCTGGAAACGCTTGGCTTCATCATAAACTCCACGTGGGCCAACTGGGTTTACATTTCCCCAATATTCTTCTGGCTGAGGGTTTACGCTTGGATCGCCATAAACTTCTGAAGTTGAGGCAACCAAAATCCGTGCTTTTTTATCTTTAGCTAAACCCAATAAATTATGTGTTCCAAGAGAACCAACTTTTAAAGTTTGAATCGGGATTTTTAAATAATCAATCGGACTTGCCGGAGAAGCAAAGTGCAAAATATAATCTAATTGACCTGAAACATGCACATATTTGGAAACATCATGGTTGTAAAACTCAAAATTTTCCAGCGGAAAAAGATGTTCAATGTTCCGCAGATCGCCAGTTATCAGATTGTCCATCGCAATAACATGGAAATCTTCTTTAATATAACGGTCGCACAAATGAGAACCTAAAAATCCGGCCGCGCCGGTAATTAAAATACGTTTTCTTTTTTCCATTATTCGATAGTTTTTCTGCCGATACTGCTGTAATAAAAGCCCATTTTGCTCATCCTGTCTATATCGTACAAGTTCCTGCCATCAAAAATAACATTATTCTTTAGCTTCTCTTTGATGTAACTGAAGTCTGGCGTTCTAAAAACAGACCACTCGGTAACAATAAGCAAAGCATCGGCACCATCCAAAGCGGCATAACGATCTGGCGCATAAGTAATTTTATCGCCTAAAATTTTCTGTACGTTTGGCATTCCCTCGGGATCGTAAGCTACTACCGAAGCACCATGTTTAACCAGTTCATCAATAATATACAAAGCTGGCGCTTCGCGGATATCATCTGTTTCCGGTTTAAAAGCCAAACCCCAAAGGGCAAACTTTTTACCTTCAATTCCATCTTTAAAATAAGATAATACTTTTTTTACCAGTATTTTTTTCTGTGTTTCGTTCACTTCCATTACAGAATCGAGGATTTTAAAATCGTAGCCATATTCTTTGGCCGATTTAAACATCGCCTGTACATCTTTCGGGAAACAACTGCCGCCGTATCCTACACCCGGAAACAAAAAGCGTTTACCAATGCGGGCATCGGAACCAATTCCGGAGCGTACCATATCTACATTAGCACCAACCAGTTCGCACATGTTGGCCACTTCGTTCATAAAAGTGATTTTAGTAGCGAGAAAAGAATTAGCCGCATATTTTGTTAGTTCTGATGACCGCTCGTCCATAAACAAAATCGGGTTTCCCTGGCGCACATAAGGGCTGTACAAATCACCTAAAATCTCGCGGGCACGTTCATCTGTTGTACCAATTACAACCCGGTCTGGTTTCATAAAGTCTTCTACAGCAACACCTTCCCGTAAAAATTCGGGGTTAGAAACCACTGCAAATTCCATTGTAGTGTTTTCTTTAAAAACTGCGGTTACTTTATCTGCAGTACCAACCGGAACAGTAGATTTGGTAACGATTACTTTATATTCTGTAATAATTTTGGCAATATCTTTTGCGGCGCCTAAAACATAACTTAAATCCGCCGAACCATCTCCACCCGGAGGCGTTGGCAAAGCCAGAAAAATTACCTGTGCTTCTTTAATGGCTTCTGCCAGGTCTTTGGTAAAATGCAGGCGGTTTTGCTTGATGTTACGGTGAAAAAGCTGCTCTAAACCAGGCTCGTAAATCGGTAAAATACCGTCTTGCATGGCTTTCACTTTTTCTTCGTTAATGTCTACACAGATCACCTCATTTCCGGTTTCTGCAAGGCATGTTCCGGTTACTAATCCAACGTAACCTGTTCCTACTACGGCAATTTTCATATTTGAAATTTTTGTTTAAATTTTATGTTTTACCTTCGACGAATATATAAAAATTTGTTAATAGATGCTTTTTTTATACCGTTTTAGCGTTCGCATTTATCAATTTGGTGTTTGGCTCGCCTCTTTTTTCAACCCAAAAGCAAAACTTTGGATAGAAGGCCGTCGTGCCCAAAAGCTTGTTACGTTAAAAGAAAGTATTTGGTTCCACTTTGCTTCACTGGGCGAATTTGAACAAGGACGGCCGGTGCTAGAAAAACTCCGTGCAGAAAATCCATCGATAAAAACAGTAGTTACTTTTTTTTCTCCTTCGGGATATGAGATCAGGAAAAATACGCCGTTGGCTGATTTTGTCTATTACCTGCCGCTGGATACAAGGAAAAACGCGCGTAACTTTATCAGCACCATCAACCCTAAAATTTCCATTTTTACGAAATATGAGTACTGGTATTTTATGATGGATGAGTTGTACCAACGGGAAATACCTTTGTATATGATCTCTGCGATTTTCCGTCCGCAGCAAATATTTTTTAGAAATTATGGTAGATTTTATCGGCAGATGCTTCTTTTAGTGCATCATTTTTTTGTGCAAGATGAGGTTTCGAAAAAATTATTGCATGAAATAAATATCGATAACGTAACCATAAGTGGCGATACGCGTTTTGACCGAGTTTGGGAAAACGCACAAAATGCGGAACTGCTTCCAATTATTGAAGCTTTCAAAGCTGATGAGAAAATATTCTTTGCCGGAAGTACCTGGCCGCCAGATGAAGATTTGATTTCCAAACTGGTTTTGATCTATAGCAACTGGAAATTTATCATCGCACCACACGAAATCAGCAAAGATAAAATCAACAACCTGCTGCAAAAACTTCCGACAGAAAAGACGATTTGCTACTCAGAAATAACTTCAGATTCGGCCATTGCGCAACAAAAACAGGTTCTGGTGATTGATAATATCGGATTGCTTTCCAAGCTTTACCAATACGGAAACCTGGCTTATATTGGCGGCGGTTTTGGTACGGGCATCCACAACACTTTAGAGGCTGCCGCTTTTGGTCTGCCTGTTATTTTTGGCCCGATTTATCAAAAATTTAAAGAAGCCAAAGATTTGATTGAACTGAACGCAGGTTTTTCTGTGGTAAACGAAGCATCGTTAGAAAGTATCGTTTCTAAGTTGATTGCAGATGAAAACTTTTATCAGCAGGCTTCAACCCAAGCGAAAAGCTATACGCAAAAAAATACGGGAGCTACCAAAAAGATTATGGATTACATCCGAAGAAATGATTTTAAGAACCAGGTTAAATAATTCTTAATGCTTCTTTTATGCCGATAAAAGAAGCATCGCCGCATTGCATTTCGATCGAAGAGAGAAATATTCTTCAAATATCATATTATAGGTTTAGGTTGATAAAAGAAGCATGGTACCAATGAAAGTTAAACCTAATCGCTTTGAAGAATATTTCTCCCTTTAGTCGACGAAATGACATGATTTGAAATAAAAGTTTTACGCCAACACCATTTCCCGCAAAGCTTCTATAAACATTGGCGAATCGTTCAGGCTTTCTACCAATTGGATTTTTTCTCCGCCTAAAGCTTTAAATTCTTCACCATATTCAACCGTAACTTCGTAAACCGTTTCTAAGCAATCTGCTACAAAAGCTGGACAAAATACAAGCATTTTCTTAACGCCTTTTTTGGCCAGTTCGGCTACTATTTCACTTGTGTAAGGTTTTACCCAAGGATCGTTTCCTAAGCGCGACTGGAAACAAATGGTGTATTGCTCTTTGCTGAGGTTTAGTTTTTCGGCAATTAACCGTGCTGTATCGTGACATTGTGCCGAGTAGCAAAACTTGTTGGCATCGGTTAAAACAGAACAGCAATTATCCACTTTTAAACAATGTTGTTGGGTTGGATCGGATTTAATTAACTGCCTTTGCGGCAAACCATGGAAGCTGAACAAAATGTGATCATAAGTTTCTGGCTGATATTTACGCCCGTTTTCAGCAAAATTCTCGATCAATAACGCATTGTTGTGGAAGGAATTAACAAAAGAAAGATCGGGAATTGTCAGCCATTTACTCACCAGTTCCATCACTTTTTGGTAAACCGAACCGCTGCTGGCCGAAGCGTATTGCGGGAAAAGTGCAATTACTTTTAAACTATCTATATTAGCGGCTTTCAGTTTTTCTAAAGCAGATTCTATGGAAGGACTTTGGTAGCGCATCGCCAGTTCCACCTGATAGTTATCACCCAAACTTTCCTGTAGCAATTCGGCTTGTTTGATGCTGTAATACAACAAAGGCGAACCGTTTTCCGGCGACCAGATTTCCTTGTACAACTTAGCCGATTTGGGCGAACGAAAAGGCACAATAGCACCTTTTACCAGCAAAGCACGCAAGGCAGGATTAATGTCGATTACGCGGCCATCCATCAAAAATTCGCCTAAATACTTTCTTACATCTGCTGTTTTCGGACTATCTGGCGTGCCGAGGTTTACCAATAAAACTCCTTTTTTTCCCATAAAATATTTTAGGCAATGCTTCTTTTATAGTGCAAAAATAGGTTTTATTGGAGAAGCGTTGTTACAGGGATGACTGGTAAAATCAATTTTACGATTTGGCAACATTCAGTTTTGATGTTTACTGAATTTTCATTCCGTGACTATTTTTATCGTTAAGAAAAGCCTTTAAACAAGGATGAAGTTTAACAACTTTATTGTCAATATATTTTTGGATGAAAGGTGCAATTTCGTATTGACAATCTTTGGGAGGTTCTATATCACAATCTAAATAATCTATCATATCAGTTGAAGATATCAGCGCTGATTCTACCATCGTTAAAAGAACTAAAAAGAATGTTGTTATATATGAAGATCGAATATTTATATTGTTTAGGTAAACCTTCAAATCTTCGTTATTGTGTTTTACAAGATTATCGGCTGTAAACTTTCTACCATTATTATGAACATAATTATTCAAATTCTTACTTAAGGTTTTCCAGTACTCTTGTAAGTTATAATCAACTAATATTTTGATTAAATTTTGATTTTTCTTTAAAAACGTAATATAATTTTCAAAACTTATTTTCTTTTTTACTTCTCTTGAAAGTTCTGAAACCTTATTTGTCAACCAGGCTTCAACTGCTTTTTCATCGTCAGTTAAAATAGGATTCAGAGCTAAATTTGAAAATGACTCTGTAAACATTTCCTTACTACTTAAATTCAAATTTTCTAGATCCTTCTCTATAAAAGATTTGCGCCCATTAACTACTTCTAAAATGTATACAAACAGCAAAAGATCATCACGAAGCCTTCTAATTAAAGTATTAGCATCTGCAAAACTACCTATTGAACAACATAACTTTATGCTTCTTAAAGTCTGAATTGAGTTATCTAATAGATTTGTATTTATATAGTGAATATTACTATTTGTAATAAAAGAGATTATCCTACCACTAAATTTTATTAATTCAGAGAAATCTTCAAGAAATTCGATATTGTAATCAAATTCATCTGAAAATTTTTTAAATTCTTCAGTCTCTCCAACTATCTTATTGTAAGAATCAAATCTCATGTAAATTCAATTCAAAGATTTGCAAATTTTACGCACCCTTCATCTTCCAAAGTAACCACCAAGGCGTTCCAGGTGCATCATGGTGCTCATAATGATAACCAAAAAAATAGCAGGTAAAAAAAGCAACCATATGATTTTTGCTTTGCGTGCGCGATTGATGCTGATTATCATGTTCGCCTTTGTGTGGCAAATACGTGCCGAAATAAAAAAGCTGCAACGTACTCATCAGCGAAGGCAAAACCCAAAACAAAATCAAGTTTGGTTGCGGAACCCAAATCTTAAGTACATTAAATAAAATCGCCATAAAAACCACCTGCCAGATGGAAAGGTAATTGCGTATAAAACGAAAATACCAGCTAAAAAAATTACCGTTGTGATAATCCGGATCGTGTTCGGTATGCACGTGGCTATGGTGCAAATGGTGTTTGGTGTATAGTTTCGGGTACCAGAAAGCGGCATAAAACAAGGTACAAGTTTGTCCGACTATTTTGTTTAAAGTCGAATTTGGAGAAACTGTGCCGTGCATCGCATCGTGTGCTGTAATAAACAAGCCGGTGTACAAGTGCATTTGCACCAAAATCAAAAAATAAACTAAAGGATTGTTCCAGCTAAAATGCCAGCGCATCAACAGAACTGTTGATAAAATCCAGCAGGAAATAACAATGCCTGCAAACAGCAAACCCAAGCCAGAAGCTGTATATTTTTTTATATTCAGATCGGCCATGGTGTTTTTAGTATTGTTCGAGTACTTGTTTTACTTCTTTCATCAACCACATTGGAGTAGAAGTTGCACCGCAGATGCCAATTTTGTCATTGGGCGAGAACATGGAAATTTCCAGTTCGTCGGCAGAAGACACAAAGTAAGTGTTGGGGTTGTATTTACGGCAAACTTCGTACAAGACTTTACCGTTTGAAGATTTTTTACCGGATACAAAAAGGATTTTATCAAACTGCCGCACAAAATCCGGCAAATCTTTATCTCGGTTAGAAACCTGGCGGCAAATGGTATCGTTAGCAATCACTTCGTGGCCACGGCTGATTAGTTCATCTTTGATGTGATAAAACTTCGCCATGCTTTTGGTCGTCTGACTGTATAGTGTAAATTTCTGCGGAAGTTCTACATCGTCCAATTCTTTCAAATCCTGGAAAACCAAAGCTTCATCATTCGTTTGTCCTTGTAAACCAATTACTTCTGCATGGCCATGTTTGCCAAAAATCAGAATTCTTTCGTCCTGATCATGGGAAGATTTAATGCGGTTTTGCAGTTTTAAAACTACCGGACAAGAAGCATCAATCAAATTAATATTATTTTCGAGTGCCACGCGATAAGTTTCCGGTGCTTCGCCATGTGCTCGGATCAACACTTTTTCATGTTGCAGGTTTGGCAAATCTTCGTGCGAAATAATGCGTAAACCTTTCTTTTTCAGACGCTCAACTTCTTCGTCGTTGTGCACAATATCGCCCAGACAATACAAATAACCATCCTGTGCCAGAATTTCTTCGGCCATATCAATAGCGTAAACTACGCCGAAACAAAATCCGGATTCCTGGTCTATTGTTACCTGCAACTGATAGTTTCCCATATCGTGCAAATTTAACGTAAAATGCCGAATTTAAGTTGTTTTAATTATCGGGTAAAATTTAATACTGCAAAAAAAAGAAATTGCACAATCAGTAAAACCGGTGCTACCCAGTTTTGAAACCTGAACTTAAAGTAGTGGAAAACAGTTAGTAAAGCTGAGCTGACAATCAGCCAACCTATATAATTTTTGATCGGGACGATGCCTTTAAACCAATGCCAATAATCTAAACGGACGGCCACAGGTTCGATCAGCAAATCCAGCAAAACCAGCAAAACGGCCCCGATGATAATTTGCAACCATGCTTCTTTTACCGGTACTTTTTTGATGAGTGTGCCAGTTGCGTATATCAACAAAAACCAGTTTACGCCGATCATCAGCGGGATTTCCATCACTTTAAAACCTAATGTTTCGCCATAAATGTAATCGCCAAAAATCCAATGCTTATGCACGCCGATCCATTCCGCAGTAAAACCTAAAACCATGATGATTGCAGCAAATGATAGCAGTTTAAGAAAACGGCCGTGATGATTTAGGAGCAATAAAAACAGCATCAGCAATAAATGAAACGGAACAATGCGCAGGAAAAGAGGCCGTAAAAAAGGTACTAAAAACCCAATCAAACCAACAATGTGGAAGATGATAATGATGAAGATTGAAACGTTTGTTTTGCCGAACTTCAAACTTGTCTTCCTTTCCAGGTTGTGGTTTTGGTGAGGTATTTTCTGACCGATAAATGTGCCACCACAACCAAACTTGCCATTTGCAAAGGGTGCAGCAGTACATTATAAACCGGATTTTGCCCTGAAGATAAAGAAATCATGATGCGTGTGAGCACAATAAGCGAAACCATCATCAAAAACAGTTGCAAATTTAACGTCAGGGCAACCAAAACCGGTCCTCCAATCAGAACAACTAAATAAAGCAAAAATGTGATTACGCTATAATTAAACGGTGCTAAAAAATTCTTGCTAAAACCATAAACCGCTTCCTGATAATTGTTGTACATGCGGCAGCGGATCATGCCGTTGGCCAGCAAACCTTCGCCTTTCAACTTGTTTTGCTTTACTAATTTCATAATTTCTACATCTTCAACTACCTGATCTTTGACCTTTTCGTGCCATTGGTGCTGACGATATTTCTCGGCATCAAAAAACATAAACTGGCCGCTCGCAGCAGCAAACGCCGGGTTTTTTGAAAGGTAGATCAAACGCAAAGGCAGCAAGTTGAGCAGCATCAAGTGCATCAACGGAACAACTAATTTTTCTCCAAAAGTTACCATTACCTGATTGGTAAAAAGGCTCAATAAAGTTAAACGGTGAACTTTGATTCGATAAACCGCACTATTGATCAGTCCGTCGTAAATCTCTTCATCCGCATCTAAAAATAATAAATATTTACCTTTTGCCTGTTGCGCCAACTGGTGGCAGGCAAAGTTTTTACCAAGCCATTTATTAGGCAAAGGTTTACCACGAATTATTTTGAACGCCGGGTTTTTTTGTGCGAAATCAGCGCAAACAGCATAAGTTTGATCTGTAGAATGATCGTCTAAAATTACAACTTCTATGTTCTTATAGTCCTGTTTATCAATGGATTGCAATAGCGTGAGGATATTTTTTTCTTCATCGCGCGCAGGAATTAAAATGGAAACCAGCTCATGGTACTGGTGAGAAACTTTGGTGAGTTTCGGGTTGGAAATAAAGTTAAAAAGGGTGACACAAAAACGCAGGATCAGGAAAAAGTAGATGATATAACAAAAAAGGATAGCCATTATTTAACAATTGCAGTTTGCACTTTTTTAGATTGATTGTAGTGCTCCTGGTACGCCGACTGAACGTTTGCAAGACCGGCAAAGTTTGCAGCTTCCTCCGTTTTAAGATAAATAAAAGCGGTAGGTTTTGGTTGCGAGAAATGTTCGGTAAAAGCAGCAGCAAAAACATACTGGAATTTTTTTTGACTGATCTCGATAATTTTGCCCAAGCCTTTTTCAAAGTTTAAGGTATCTGTAAAATTAGAAGAAAGGTTTCCTTGCGGGAAAATCAGCAGTAAATTTTGCGGATCATTTAACAAGTTTCCAGCGTATTTTAGAGTTTCCACAATACTTTTTGAACCTTTGGAAACGGAAAACGCGCCTACGTATTTTAAAAAAGCATGTTTTAAAATGGTTTCTTCCAGAATCATCACATGGAATTTTTTTTTTAAAAGGAGTTTATTCAGATGGAAAAATAAGAATCCGTCCCACCAACTGAAATGGTTCGCAATTAGCAAAACTGATTCATTTGGATCAACTTCAACATTATTAAATTCAACCTGATAAAAATGTTTGGTAACACGGCGGGAAATATACCAAGAAAAAAAGCTGAACATGAACCAATTATTCTTATTTACAACCATGCTTCTTTTACCGGTACTTTTTTAATGACTTATGTTGATCTGGTTTTCTAAAGTTTCCCGCTGGAAATCGTTAATCTGTTTTGTTAATCGCCCCAAATCAAAATTATCGTTGGTGCCGCAATCTAACAAATGAAAATAGGCTGTGGGTTTGAAGCTTTCGAAATAATCAATCAAAACAGTACAAAAAATAATCTGGCAATTGCCCTTGATGTTTTTGACAAGGTAACTGATGCCTTTTTCAACCTTGATTTCGGTACTGTGGTTGGATTCCAATGAACCTTGTGGGAAAACGTTCACCAAATTTTCAGGATTATTTAACTGTAAAGCAGCGTATTGCATCGATTTAAACATATCACGCGAAGTTCTGCTGATCGAAAATGAACCTAATCGTCGTAACCACATTTGCTGCTGTAAATTTTCTTCCTGGATCATGGTAAATATTTTTTTATGGAAGATAAAATGCCCGAGATAGGCTGCAAAAAAACCGTCCCACCAACTAAAATGGTTGCATAAAAGAAGCACGGAATGGTTAGGCTTTAACTCAACCTGGTTGTACAAAGTTAGTTTTCGGAAAGTACGCAGCATCCGCCAGCGCATAAAAGACAAAAAATATCGATAAAATAAATGGTGCCTTTTGCTGGTGATCATGCCGTTTGTTCAGCCATATAATTGTCCAGCTCCTGCGTGATGAGCCAATGACCCATCGGCACTACATGAAGTTCTGGTTCGGCCAGTAAGCTCATCAGTTTTTTGCTGTTGCTTGATGGAAAAAGATCGTCCTGCTCGCCAAAATATAAACGGCAGCGAATATGATATTGGTTGATAAGCGCGGCAATCTGCTCAATATTTGGCTTGATGTTTTTCAAAAAATGTAGTGTGAAGTAAGCATCCAAACGTTTGGTAGGTGTATCAATTTCCCGATTGGCTATGGCATACAAACTATTATCGATCACTTTTAGCTTTTTCAAAAATAGTAAAGCGCGACCCATCATCCAGTCGCTGTATGTTAATTTTCGAAAAAGTTTTTGACCGATAAAAGAAGTACGCAGAAAATGAAAACCTTTATGGGTAACCAGACCGTCCGGTGCCAGCAAAATAATTTCATCAATCATTGGTGCCAATTGTTCAATTAAAAACAACGCCATATTGGCACCCATCGAATAACCTAACAACGAAAACCGTTCTTCGCCAAATTGCTCAAACCAAGTTGTAATATATTTTTGCAGAAACCCGGGCTGCATTCCCGCCATGATGGATGCTTCGTTTACATCAAATAAATAAGAAGTGCCGTGGAAAAAGTGATCGAAAGCGACAATACGGTATTGTTTCAGCAGCGTTTGCTCGAACACCATAAACTGTTCCCCGGTCATCCCGTAGCCATGAAAAGCGAACAACAATTTATCGCCGCTTCCAAACTCATGATAATGCACTTTGCCTAAACCCTCAATTTCCAGAAAACCCATAATAGCAAGTATAGCTATTTTTCCAAAAACAGTAGGAAAACTTAACCTACAAACTACATTAAATTAACAAAGGGCCAATGTTTTACCATTGGCCCTTCGATTTTTATTGCAAAAAATACTTATTCTTTTTCTTTTGATGCTGATACATTTACGCCGGCTTCTGCAATTTTGCTCAGCAACTTATCTGCATTTTTTTCTTCTTGCAAAGTTTCTTCTAACAGTGATTTCGCCTCTTCGTAACCTAAAGTGCCTGCCAAAGTTTTTAACGTGCCGTAAGTTGCAATTTCATAATGCTCGCATTTTTGGGCGGCAGAAATTAACGCTACATCACGTACTTCTGTGCCTTCTTCTGTATCGCCCAACAACTCATCAGCTTCTTTCAATAAACCGTTCATTGCCTCACATTTTATTGCTTCAGCTTCTTCGCCAATAGATTTAAAAACTTGTTCTAAGCGTGCAATTTGTCCTTCTGTTTCCGAAAGATGTGTTGTAAAAGCATTTTTCAATTTATCAGATGTAGAACCTTCAGCTAATTTTTTCAAACCTTTAACTAAATGTTTTTCAGCCCAATAAATATCTTTCAACTCGTCTACAAATAATACTTTTAAAGAATTTTCTTCTTCCGGAGTGCGTTCTATTAAAGAAACGATTTTTGATTTTAACGTTGACATAAATTTAAATTTGTTTGGTTTGTTTAAGAAGACAATCGGCAGCAAAAAATGTTTATTTCAGTTATCAATCCAGTCGCTAACAATTTTTGCAGATAACAACGCCAGCGGAATCCCGCCGCCTGGATGTACACTTCCGCCACAAAAGAACAGATTTTTAATTTTAGAACTTTTGTTGGAATGCCTTAAAAAAGCAGCAAACTGACTATTGGAACTTGTGCCATAAAGCGAGCCTTGATAGGAAGATGTTTTACTTTCAATGCTGCGCGGATCCAAAATACTTTCGCAAACAATCAACTTGCTGATGTCTTCACCCAAAGCTTTTGATAATTTTTGGATAATATTTTTACGCGCTTCTGCAATCAACTCGTCCCAGTTTTGGCCTTGGTTTGATGGAACGTTGATCATTGTGAACCAGTTTTCGCAACCTTCCGGTGCATCTTTCAGCAAAAATTTAGAAGTAATGTTGAGATAAACTGTAGGATCATTGCTGATATTTTTTTCTTTCCAGATGTGCTCAAACTCCTGTTGATAATCTCCGCTGAAAAAAATATTATGCAAATCTAATTGTGGAAATTTCTTTTCAATTCCCCAATAAAAAATCAAAGCTGAGCTGCTTCGCTCCTGTTGTAAAACGCGTTTCGCCGTTAATTTTGGATAACCTGAAAGCAGCTTTTTATAAGTGGAATAAACATCAGCGTTTGAAATTACGATATCCGTTGCTAACGTTCCTCCTTTCACCTTAACACTTTTTACCTTTCTACCTTCGATCACAATCTTTTCTACGGGAGAATTATAATGAAACTTAACACCTAATCTTTCAGCCAATGCAATTAAAGAAAGTGTAATCTGATACATGCCGCCATCTGGAAAATAAGCTCCAAAGTGCTGCTCCAAATGCGGGATTACATTTAATGTTGCCGGTGCTTTATAAGGATTTGAACCGTTGTAAGTAGCGTAACGATCAGCATATTGCACCATTTTTGGGTCGGTAAAAAAAGCATGGTTAGCTTGGTGCATCGAACGAAAAGCATCAATTTGTGGTAAGCGCAGAATAGATTTCAGCGTGTTCCAATTGAGGTAAGTTTTGATTCTGTGCAAAGATTTCTCCAAAAAAACATGGTTCGTAATCTGGTAAATCCGATTACTGTTTTTAAGATACTTTTTTATAGATTCCGGCTGATCTTTGGTTTTTAAGCCAATTTCTTTTGCAAAAGCTGCTGTGTTGGCCGAAGCATCAAGTTTTGTTCCATCTTCATAAAAATAACGACAAACCAAATCTAATTTTTGGTAGGTAAAAGAAGCATTTGGTTTTTCGCCAGCCAATTCAAACAATTCGTCCACATATTGCGGCATGGTGAGTAAGCTTGGGCCGGCATCAAACCGAAAACCATCTTGTACAATTTCAGAAAGTTTTCCTCCGGGATAGGCATTCGCTTCAAAAACTTCTACCTTAAAACCTTTTACAGCCAAGCGGATAGCTGTTGCAATTCCGGCAATTCCGGCACCGATGATGATGGCTTTTTTAGGCATGGAGGTGTGAGGTATTAGGCTTGAGATTTTGGCAAAGATTAGGACAACAAAAAAGCAGGACAACGAATCATCCTGCTTTTACAATACTGTTTTTACCAGTATATTTTAGATAATTTCCTGACCCGGAGAATGATGCACTTCTTCAACTTCGTGTTTCCCTTCCAAAATTTCTTCAATCAGTTTTTTGTTGAAAGCAGGTAAATCGGCTGGTGTACGGCTGGTAACCAAACCTTTATCGGTCACAACTTCTTCGTCAACCCAGTTTACGCCTGCATTTTTTAAATCGGTTTTTAATGATGGATAGGAAGTCATCGTCCTGCCGCTAATCATTCCGGTTTCAATCAACGTTTGCGGTCCGTGGCAAATGGCCGCAACCGGTTTTCCTTCGTCTAAAAATGCAGATACAAAGGCTACTGCATCTTTATCCTGGCGCAATTTATCGGGGTTTAAAACGCCGCCAGGAAGTACTAAAGCATCATAATCATCTGGATTTGCGTCTTCCAATTTTTTATCCACAGTAATGGTAATGCCCCAGTCAGTTTGATCCCAGGCTTTGATTTCGCCGCCTTTTGGAGAAATTACGTGTACTGTTGCGCCAGCATCTTTTAAAGCTTGCTGCGGACTGGTTAATTCTACTTGTTCAAAACCTTCTTCGGTTAAAATCGCTACTTTTTTATTACTTAAATCAGCCATGATATTTTTTAATTTATGTGATTACCGAAAGTTTGATTATCACTTTCGTCATCTAAAAACAGCTTGTACAGAACTTAGTTTTTATAAACTGAAATTAAACATTCGCTGTTTCTATCCACAAAAAAGGCGACAGAAATATCTTGTCGCCTTAAAAATTTATAATGCTGTTTTTATGCCTCTATTTCTTGTGCTTGGTCAATCAAATGGTTAGCCATCAAATATTCCGCAATTTGGATAGCGTTTGTTGCGGCACCTTTACGCAAATTATCAGACACGATCCAGCAATTTAAGGTTTTGTCCTGACTTTCATCTCTGCGGATCCTTCCCACAAAAACTTCGTCTTTATCATGTGCATCCAACGGCATAGGATATTTTAGATTGGCAACATCATCAACCACAATTATTCCCGGCGATTTTTTTAATAGTGTTTTTACTTCATCTAAATCAAAATCATTTTCAAACTCCACATTTACCGATTCCGAATGGCCGCCCATCACCGGAATCCGAACTGTTGTTGCAGTAACTTTAATGCTCTCATCGCCCATAATTTTTTTAGTTTCATTCACCATTTTCATTTCCTCTTTGGTGTAACCGTTTTCGGTAAAAACATCAATTTGAGGCAACACGTTCAAATCAATTTTATAGGGATAAGCCATTGGCCCTTCGATTCCTTTGCGCTCGTTCATCAACTGTTCAACCGCTTTTACGCCAGTTCCAGTTACAGATTGGTACGTAGAAACCACCACACGTTTGATTTTGTAAGCATCGTGCAAAGGTTTTAACGCCACAACCATTTGAATGGTAGAACAATTTGGATTGGCAATAATTTTATCTTCCGCAGTTAAAACATCCGCGTTAACTTCTGGTACAACTAATTTTTTGGTTGGATCCATGCGCCAGGCAGATGAATTATCAATCACCGTAATTCCAGCCGCGGCGAAAAGAGGCGCTTGTAATAATGAAGTGCTTCCTCCGGCAGAAAACAAAGCGATATCCGGTTTCATGCTGATGGCAGTTTCCGCAGAAACCACTTTGTGTTGCTTCCCCTTAAATTCAACTTCCTTCCCAATACTCTTTTCGGATGCTACAGGGATTAATTCTGTTACGGGGAAGTTGCGTTCTGCCAGAACCTGCAACATTTTCGTTCCCACCAAACCGGTGGCGCCTACTACTGCTACTTTCATTTTTTGTTTAGACTATAAATATTTATTTGTAAATTATTCAAATATGAATAATTTTTTGCTTTTTTGAATAAGAATGAAAATTAGAAATAAGTCGTATCATTTTAACACTTCAGGATTTAGATATTGAACATCCAGGAAAACCTCGTTTAAATGATTAAAATCAGCATCGGTAGTTACTAACTTCAAGCCAAGTAAGGCTGCCGTTGATGCTATCCATAAATCATTTTTGCCCATATTTCTTGGTGTAATAAATGGGTAATTAACGTATGAAGGATTTCGGCATTGAGAATAAGCATCGATTTCAATGTAGGTATTAATTAGGCTTTTATTTATCTCGACAAACGTTAATCTATTTAAAAATACATTTATAACCTGCAATCTTTTAGTTCCCCAGTTATTTTGTAATGCTATAGATTTTAACTCTGCAATAGAAACAATGGATATAAAAACCTCTTGATTGTTTGGGTTGATAACCAGCATTAAAAGGTCAGCGTTCAAGCTTTTTGCAAACTGAATTAGAATATTAGTATCAAACAATAAATTCATTTATTGTCCTTTAGCATTTTCAGAGCAAGTGCTGCTTCCTCCTCCGTAAGAAAAGCATCTATAGGCAAATTCTTTAACGCATCTACAAGATGTTGCGGATGTTTCCCTAATTTATTTGCAAAAGCAGTTGTACCACCGGCTGCCATAATTTCTTCAACAGAATAGGATTTAAACTTTGAAAACGAAGTCTTAACTTCATCTTGTGCTTTGATGCTTTTTTTATCCATATATTTTTGTTTCTTTTTAGATCAGAAACAAATTTACAGAATTTTCTAATCTGAAATAAAGATCAAATCATTGCACACCAATTTTAGTGCATAAAAGAAGCATCAGCCTCAAACCAAATTTCAAACGTTTAAATACAATTTTTAACTTTGAAGCTGATTGCTGAAGGCTAACTGCTATCAGTCATAAACTATCAACTAAAACCATAAATGGGAAGAGCATTCGAATTCCGGAAAGAAAGAAAATTTAAAAGATGGGCTAAAATGGCCGTACAATTTACTCGTTTAGGCAAAGAAATTGTAATGGCGGTAAAAGCTGGCGGCGGCAGTCCGGATACAAATTCCAGGCTAAAAACGGTGATGCAAAACGCCAAAGCGGTAAACATGCCGAAAGACCGTGTGGAAGCCGCCATTAAACGCGCAACCAGCAAAGACGAAGGCAATTACGAAGAGATTGTATACGAAGGTTATGCGCCG
>CAZZVO010000056.1:0-17124 GCA_964657505.1 uncultured Mucilaginibacter sp. | reverse complement strand
AAAAAGCCAAAATTCATGTTAATGATTTGCCAGAAACTTAGCTTTAGTTTAGGTATTTTCATTGTCGGTTTCGTAGGTTGATCTTGCTTTTTGGTTTAGTAATTAGCTGTTTGTTTATTACTCACAATTTGCAGGTGATTATCTAAAACCAGTGCCGCCATTTGTGCGTGTGATTTAATGATGCTGCTCTCTTTTTCCAGCACACTTTCAATAAAATCGGTTACTTCTTCGCGGTTCCGGCTTACACGGTTATTTCTGGTATGCGTATAATGCGTATTAATGTAAATTTTAAAATCCACTTCTTTTAACAGCGAAACATAAGTGCCATCCACCAAAACCACATTGGTGTTGCTTACATCGGTTAAGATGGATTCTTCAGTATCAGTTTCCCAATTCATGAACGGGATGTATACTTCTTTTACCACCTTATTTTTGATGTTGTTGATGTGTTCATCCAGCAAATCCAACCGTACTTCCTGCGGACCGATGTGCGAGAAATCCAGCACGCGCGCTTCGTGGTTTTTTTTGGGCGGAAGCCGGAAATAATCGTCCTGGTGCAGCAGTAAAACATGGCAGCCTTTTTCAGTTAAAATAGCTTTCAAAGCTTTGCTTAAAGTCGTTTTTCCGCAGCCAGACTCGCCGGCAATAGAGATTACCGTAACTTCTTTCCCTTTGAAATCAACCTGGTTTAATATTTTTTTTGCTGATGGGCGGATGGCGTTTAAAACGGTTTCTTCCTTCACGTCTTGCGGCAAAATATACTTGCCAAATTGCTGCTGGTTTATCAATGCTTCCTCAGCAATTAAATAACCGGAAGCACTGAAACATAGGTTTTTAACGCCGCCCGGATTACCTCTGTAAAAATCCCAATATTCTGTAAACGGATTTTGTGTGCTAAAAGAAGCAAGTTGCGCGTGCAAAGTATCCATCAGCAAAGCAGCCGTTTCGTGCTGATCGGCAATGGTTAAACCAGCTATTAAAAAGCCGTTAACAACCGGCCAAATGCCGCCGTTGTGGAAATGCCCGGCTTCGTTTTTAAAATGATAATTATGGTTGAGTTTGAGGGATTGATAAAGCGGTTCATTGGGTGCAATTACCGGCCAAAAAGCCGGGATACCGCGTTGTTTACTTTCCTCGAAAACCTGTAACAACGCCTGGTTTAGTTTTGCGTTGGTTTGTTGCGAAGGGATATCCAGCAGCATTAACAAAGCGATAGACCAGGCATCAAATTTTTCCACCCGATCGCCCGGGGAAAATGAGGCGATAAAAGAAGCACTGAGGTCAAAACCCTGCAATGCCGTTTGTTGGGCTTGGGTGTAGATACTATTTTCGAGCGTTGTTTCCAGCAGGTAATGTTGTTTGATGCTGGCTTTTACCTTTTGGGCTTTTTGCTGCCATGCGGTATTTTTAAAATAATCACCGGCAACGGCCAACGCCCAGTAACGCAAAATCTGATCGTACAAAACATAGCCATGCGTAACATATTCATCGGCCCAATTACTGCTCATGGGCACATACATCAGGCCGCGGCCATTAAATTCCCAGGTATTTGCCAGGGTAAAAACAGCATCACACTGTTGGTTTACTTTTACTTTAAAATCTTCGTCGGCAACTTGTTTTAAGTATGAAACTGCTGCAACTATCCACCAAAAACCAGCATCCGTCCTTCCTGCTGGCCCGCCAAAACTTACACCGTTAATTTCGCCGTTAGCATTTAAACTCACATTGGAAGGTATCTGGCCGTTTGCAGCCGCAGCTTTTTGCAGCAACACCAATGATGAATGCAACGCCGGATATAATTCTTCCAAACGGTTGGTCAAAATAGCCAGTCCGCTTACTGCGCTGTCCCTCGCCCAAACACGGTTGTAATTGTCTTTTTTTTCTAAAGACGCTTTAATGCCACGGCTTGATGATGCATCCCTCAAAACTGCTTTTGCTTTTTCAGCTATCGAGAGATGGTTAGTTGAAATCATGGAGTAAAAAGTTTGTTCTATAAACAGTTTTTAAAAAAATCAATTAAAATGCTTTCGATTAAAAAAACAAAAGCATCACATCGAACACTTATAAAAATTCTAATTATCAGGTAGTTGGGCGTTTAAATAATTGGTGCATCTAAGGTAGATAACGCAACATCAATTTTACAAATGCTTAGAGCAATAATATAAGTGAAGAATTTCCGCAAACGTTTCCGCTAATGTTTGTTGTGGAAAAGTAGCTGTTTTTTAAAAACCAATTAAACCATGAAACCAGCCGTTACTTTAAAAAAATTAGCCGATATGCTTAACCTGAGTGTATCTACCGTTTCCAGGGCATTAAAAGAGCATCCGGATATTTCGGTGCGAACACAGGTTAAAGTGAAAGAATTAGCAGACATGCTGGAGTACGAACCCAACACTTATGCAATTAACCTGCGCACCAATAACAGCAAGGAATTTGGGGTGATTGTGCCCGCAATTTCCAACTATTTTTACCACTCGTTTATCAGTTCTTTGGAGGAAGAATCGAGGCGTTTTGGCTACTCGGTCATCATCCTGCAATCCGGTGAAAACCCGGCTATCGAACAGGAAAACCTAAAGAAATGCAAGCAAAACCGGGTGAGCGGCATCTTTGCTTCCATTACTTCGGAAACAGAGGATATCGAAAGCTTTTTAAAATTAGAAAGCCAGAATATCCCCGTTATTTTTTTTGATAAAGTACCTGCTTACGATGCGTGTAACAAAGTTTGCGTGGCCGATGATTTGGCGGCCAGCATGGCAGCAGAAGCTTTATTGCTGAAAAAAAAGCATAGCGTTTTATCTATTTTCGGGAATAAGAACCTGTCGATCACCAAAAGGCGTTTAAAAAGTTATACCGATACTTTTAAAAAATACAATGCCGATACCAACTTACAAATTTTTACTGCGGATAACCCGGATGATGCTTTTGATATCACGGCCAAAGCATTCGCCCAAACAGCAAAACCGGATGCCATTTTCTGCATGAGCGATGAAATTTTAGTTGGCGTGATGAAAGCCGCCCAAAAACTGCATCTTAAAATTCCAAATGAAGTTGGGATCATCTCGATCAGCGACGGGTTTATCCCGAAATTGTATTATCCCGAAATAACTTACACCGAAACCAGCGGCTATAAATTAGGCAAAATGGCTTTTAGCAGGATGATTGCCTGTATTGCCGGCAGTTCAACCGTGCAGGAGCTGAACATTGATTCTAAATTAATTGAAGGCGGATCGTTGTAAAACCATACTGTTTTTATTACCTAAAAAATAGTGTTTATCCAAGCCTTTTTAAATTTTGTCCGGTCTATTTCTATGCTTCTTTTATCATACCATATTTTGTTTAATTCATTGCTGTTGGCTTTAGCCAACGGACAAAATAAAAAGCGGAGGAATTTAGCCAAAAACCAATAATTTTTAGCTTTGGATAGATTTTATTGATCATGACCATCGTTCAGTTAGAATATATTGTAGCCGTAGATACTTACCGAAGTTTTGTGCTTGCCGCCAAAAAGTGTTTTGTAACACAGCCGACACTAAGTATGCAGATCCAAAAACTGGAAGAAACTTTGGGCGCAAAATTATTCGACCGGACAAAACAACCGGTTGTTCCTACAGAAATCGGGATTGAAATTATCAACCAAGCGAGGGCGGTTTTAGGCGAAGGACAAAAATTAAAAGAGATCATCAGTAACCGGAAACAGGAATTATCCGGCGAACTGAAAATCGGCATCATCCCAACCATTTCCCCTTATTTGCTGCCGAAAATTATTAGTGGCTTTGTGGAGAAATTTCCGTTAATCAAATTGATTGTTTGGGAACTAACCACGGAAGAAATTGTGCAGCAGTTAAAATCTGGCAAAATAGACTGCGGCTTGCTTTCTACGCCTTTGCTGGAAAACGGATTGGTAGAAATCCCTGTTTTTTATGAAAAGTTTGTAGCTTACGTTTCTAAAAACTGCTCGCTTTTTAAGAAGAAAAACATTGCGCCAACAGACATCAACATAGAAGAAATTTGGGTTTTGAACGAAGGAAACTGCATGCGCAACCAGGTTTTAAATATCTGCCAGCGTAAAAGAAGCACCAAAGGTTTCCAGCATTTTGAGTACAACACCGGAAGTGTGGAAACGCTGAAACGCATGGTGGACCAAAACAACGGCGCCACTATTTTGCCAGAATTGGCTTTGGCAGATTTATCGGCAGAACAATTAAAACGTGTGCGGAAATTCCAATCGCCAGAACCAGCGCGCGAAGTAAGTTTGGTGATCCAGAAAAACTTTTTAAAACGCCGTTTGATCGAAGCTTTAAAAGCCGAACTCCTGCTTTTTTTGCCCGAAAAGATGCACCAGAAACAGGAAATCGAAGTGATCAACGCTTAACCGATGCTTCTTTTACCGACCTAAAATTGTTAAGCGCGCAAAACAATTTTGCCAAACTGCGCCGGGTTGTCCATTTTCCTCACTGCTTTTTCTGCTTCGGCCAACGGAAAAACTTCGTCCACAACAGGAACAATTTTATGTTGATTAATTAGTTCGAGCATCGCTTTAAAATCTTGCTGCGTGCCCATAGTTGTGCCCAAAATTTGCAATTGTTTCCAGAAAATTTTGCGTCCATCTAACGCTGGAATATTTCCTGCTGTTCCCCCAAAAAATACAATTCTTGCGCCAGGGTTGCACAGATCAAGTAGTTGCGCAAAGCCTTCGCCCAAAGCACTATCAATAATTACATCAAAACCACCGGCCAAATGCTTTAACTGCTCGGCCCAGTCCTGCGCTTTGTAATTTACGCCGGCGGCAGCGCCCAATGATTTTGCGGCTTCAATTTTTTCTCCCGTTCCGGAAGTTACAAAAACCTGGCAACCAGCAGCAACGGCAAATTGCAAAGCGAAAGAGCCTGTGCCTGCGCCAACGCCAACAATTAAAACTTTATTACCTTTTGCAGCTTTTCCCTTAGTAAACAAAGCACGGTAAGCAGTTAAGCCTGCGAGAGGAATGGCAGCGGCTTGTTCCCAGGTTAAGTGCGCTGGTTTTGGGTAGAGATACTCGGCTCCGGTTTTTACAAATTCTGCAAAAGTGCCGTTATCGGGCAGACCTAAAATTTTGAAAGTTTTTTGCTGATATTCCGGATGATCGCCCCAATTATTTCCGGGATTGATAATCACTTCTTTACCAATCCAGCTTTGGTCAACATCCGCCCCAACTTCTGCCACAATCCCGGAACCATCAGAACCTAAAATCGACGGATATTTAATTCCTGCATATTTGCCGATAGTAATCCAATAATCACGACGGTTTAAGGCGGCCGCTTTTATTTGCACCAATACTTCGCCAGCTTGTAAAACTGGGTTTTCAACTTCTTTCCAAATTAGCGGCTTATCGGCAGCTTCTAAAACAATTGCTTTCATAATCGATAAAATAAAAAACCGGCTCGAATGTTTATCCAAGCCGGTTTTACTAATTTTTATGTGATAAAAGAAGTATTAAGCTGTAGCTTTTTTATACAACTCGGTAACGTGGTTCCAGTTAATTACGTTCCAGAAAGCGGCTATGTAATCCGGCCTTTTGTTCTGATATTTCAGGTAATAAGCGTGTTCCCAAACATCCATTCCGAGAATTGGCGTGCCTTTTACTTCAGCAATATCCATTAACGGATTATCCTGATTTGGTGTAGAACTAACCACCAGTTTTTTATCGGCACCAACAGACAACCAAGCCCAGCCAGAACCAAAACGGGTTGTACCAGCTTCGGCAAATCTGGTTTTAAAATCTGCAAAAGAGCCAAAAGCCGAGTTAATTGCTGTTGCCAAATCGCCGGAAGGTTCGCCGCCGCCGTTTGGAGAAAGCAAAGTCCAGAACATGGTGTGGTTAAAATGACCGCCGCCATTGTTGCGCACCGCAGGCGGAAACTTAGAAATGTTTTTGATGATATCTTCAATCGAACTGTTCGCTTCTGGTTTTCCTTCTAAAGCTTTGTTCAAGTTAGTTACATACGCTTGATGATGTTTGCCGTGGTGGATTTCCATCGTCATTTTATCAATATGCGGTTCTAATGCGTCGGTGGCGTAAGGTAACGCCGGTAATACAAATGCCATATCTGTCTATTTTAAGGGTTAAAGAATCTGCTAGCTACAAACCTAAATAAAATTTTTACCCGTACTGTTTGAACCGATAACAAAAATGAGTTTGAAGTGAGATTGACAACACGGGAAAAGAAGCTGTTAAGTCTAAGTTTGTCTTCCAAAGTTTAATTTTTAATACGTTTTTTTTTGAAGAATGAGCGTACCAGTTCAGAACATTCGTTTTCTAAAATGCCACCGGTAACCAATGTTTTGGGGTGCGTAATTTTTTGGTTGATGCGGCCAAAACCACGCTGCGGATCATAAGCACCAAAAACAATTTTACCGATCTGGAACCAATACGTTGCACCGGCGCACATCACACAAGGTTCCATCGTAACATAAAGCGTGCAGTTTTGCAGGTATTTTCCGCCCATTGCGTTGGCTGCTGCGGTTAACGCCTGCATTTCTGCATGTGCAGAAACATCATTTAAACGTTCGGTTAAATTATGTCCGCGGCCGATGATTTGTCCGTTGCAAACCACCAACGCGCCAATCGGGATTTCGTCTTCCTTTAAAGCTGCTTTAGCTTCTTGCAAAGCTAATTGCATATAAAAATCATCCGGTGAAATAACCGGATCATCTGTAAAACTATAATATCTCATGTTGATTTTTGGGTGGTAAAAACAGTATTATCAAAGAAGCGAAAAACAAATCAAACTGTTTTGTTATAAATTTTTGGCCAGATAACTTTCTGCAGTAATTACTTTGATTTGAGCCGTTTTGTAATCTTTAATATTTCGGGTAATTAGAACAGTCATTTCGTTTTCGATAGCTGTATTATATTGAATAGCATCTTCAAAATCCGAAGCAATGGCCAGATCAATCGTTTTGCTTTCTACCGGCGAAGTTGTAACCAAAGTTTTAAATTTAGCGATCAACTGCCGTAGATTTTTTATAGCATAATGCGCTTGCAAAATATAATCAATGGTAGAAAAAGACAGCGCAGAAACACATATTTCAATTTCTTTTTTGTCGCCTAAAGAGAATAATTGCTCAGCAAAACTATTAAACTGTTTTCTGCCAGAAAGCAAATCGATGCAAACGTCAGTATCTACAAAAACCTTTTCCATCAGCTTCTATTTGGCGTACTTTTTCGATAGATGATCTTTGTAACTCTTTTTATCATCAAAATCTTTAGGTAGTTTTATCGTACCGGAAAGGCTTTTCACAAAAGGCGTAACGGTAACCTTTTCTTTATCGTCTGTCAAAAAATCTAAATGGTTTTCAATCAATTTAGATAGGCTGATATCTTTTGATTTAGCATAAGATTTCGCCCTTTCTATAATAGCTGTATCTAATTTTAAAGTGAGTTTTGTATCCATAAAAATAGTATATACGTACAAATATGAGAATAATGTACGGATCATAAAACAAGTATAAAATCCTCCCCTTTTCCGCCCCAAACCCTACCTTTGCCCATAATGAACGAAGTATTTCTAAAAAAAGGCAAAGAAAAAGCGGTACTGCAACGCCATCCCTGGGTTTTTTCTGGTGCGATAGAACCTGTAAAACGCAAAGTAGAAAATGGCGAAATTATACGATTAGTAGATAGCAAAAGCAATTTCCTGGCTTACGGTTTTTACAACAACCAGTCGCGCGTGGCGGTACGTTTGCTGGAATGGAATGATGCTGTTTTTATCAATGAAAAATGGGTACGCGAACGTGTTGCCAACGCGGTAAATCACCGGAAAACAATTTTAAACAGTGAAACCAATACTTGTCGGTTAATTTTTAGTGAAGCCGATTTTTTGCCTGGTTTGATTGTAGATAAATATGCCGATCATCTTTCCGTACAAATCCTCACTTCCGGCATGGAAAAAGTGAAGAAAATATGGATTGATGAACTGCAAAAACTGCTTCAGCCTAAAAGTATTTTTGACAGAAGCGATGCTACTTCCCGTTCGCACGAAGGTTTGGAAGCCTCTTTTGGCTTGCTTTATGGAGAAAATCCGCCGGATTTTGTGGAAGTGAAAGAAAACGGAATCCGTTATGAAGTGAGTATATCCGAAGGACAAAAATCTGGTTTTTACTGCGATCAGCGCGATAACCGTAAAATTGTTGCCGCTCATGCTTCCGGCAAAAAAGTGTTAGATTGCTTTAGTTATTCCGGCGGTTTTAGTTTGAATTGTTTGCAGCAAGGCGCGGAATCAGTTACAAGTGTTGATAGTTCTGCTTTGGCAATTGAAACATTGCAAAAAAATATCATACTTAATAATTTTGATGCTAAAAGAAGCATCAGCATACAATCCGATGTAAATAAACAGTTGCGCAAGTTTCGGGAAGAAGAAGAAAAATTTGATCTGATCATTCTCGATCCGCCAAAATATGCGCCTTCGCGTTCGGCTTTAGACCGTGCTTCGCGTGCTTACAAAGATTTAAACCGGTTAGCGATGTTGCTGCTGAACAAAGGCGGATTACTGGCTACGTTTTCCTGTTCGGGTGCGATGGATATGCCTACTTTTAAACAGATTTTAGCTTGGGCTGCGCTTGATGCTGGCAAAGAAGTGCAGTTTATCAGCCAATTACATCAGCCTGAAGATCATCCTATTCGTTCTTCTTTTCCCGAAGGAGAATATTTAAAGGGTTTGCTTTGTCGGGTAAGTTGAGTTTGCGTTGTTCTTTTTGCTTGACCAAAAAGAACCAGAAAGTCAAGACAAACCCAATCCCTCCGGGCGTTTTGTCTTCCCACCCCACCATGACGAATACCTACCAATTTGAAACAAAAAGTTCACCACGTTTTTAAAACTGGCAGAGTTGTATGCTAGGTCTGCACCCAGGCGCGGTGGGAGGAATGCCGCCCGGAGGCGATCCGGCATTCTTGAATTTTTGGTTCTTTTGTTTCAAGACAAAAGAACGGACAAAAGAAAAATATTTTTTGAGGAAGGTGCTTCGACGAACTCAGCATAACATACTTCTTTTATGCCACAATTTTTTGTTTCTTCTTTGATTTGGAACGCAACTTCAAGTTTAGCATCTCCACCAAAATAGAAAAACCCATGGCAAAATACAAGTAACCTTTTGGGATATGCTGATCAAACCCTTCGGCCAGAAGCGAGAAACCAATCAGTAATAAAAACGACAAGGCCAGCATTTTAACCGTTGGGTGCGAGTTCACAAATTTGGCCACGCTGCCCGATGCCCACATCATAATCCCAACGGAAATCACAACGGCGGCAATCATCACTTCGATATGGCTGGCAATACCAACGGCGGTAATCACAGAATCGAGCGAAAAAACAATATCCAGCAACACAATCTGCACAATAGTTGGCCAAAATGTAGCTGGTTTCGTGTTTTCGTCCTCTTCGTCGCCGCCTTCAAATTTTTCGTGTATTTCGCTGGTGCTTTTGTAAATAAGAAACAAGCCGCCTAAAATCAGGATAATATCATGGCCGGATATCGCTAATTTTTCAACCCAATCCGGATCGGTTATGCCCACCAAATTCGCTAAATTAAAGATGGGTTTGGTTAAACTCATGATCCAAGTTAACGAAAGCAGCAACAAAATCCGCGTAAACATCGCCAGGAACAAACCCAATTTTCGGCCTTTGCTTTGCTGCTCTTTCGGCAATTTCCCGGAAAGGATGGAGATAAAAATGATGTTATCAATCCCCAAAACAATTTCTAAAACGGTTAAAGTGATTAGGGATAGCCAGGCTTCGGGCTGCGTTAAGAATTCCATTTTACAAAAATGCTTCTTTTAGTGGCATAAAATCAACAAAGAACTTGGTTATAATTCTGCAATAGTTTATATCTTAAAGTTGACTTCGATCGTTTAAAGCCTGTTAGCTAATTCTTATAAATACAATTGCATTGCTTTTACCCATTTACAAAGAAATATGCTGATGCTTTTTTTATCGGCATAAAAGAAGCATGAGGTAATGAGCTGAGTTGCAAGGTTTGCGTTAAAAACAATTCATTGTAATATTGTTATCATTGGATAGACTGGCGTGTGGGCTGTCTTTTTTTTGTTTTAATTTAGCAAACTGTAATTATTAAAAACACGAATGTTTGGTATTGAAATTAATTTAATGTTGATAAAAAATATGTTTAAAAAGTTGTATCTGATGGCTATCCTGGGCGCTTCTGTTGCTTGCCAGGCTACGCCCGGAGAACCTATAAAAGTTGCAGGTTCTAAAAATTTGGAGCCAGACGAGCAGCAGGCTGTTGTTTGTAAAGAAGTAACCGAAATGATTACCAATTACAATTACAAAAAAATCAAGTTGAACGATTCTATTTCTACCGTGATTTTCAACAGTTACATTAAACGGTTGGATGAAAATCATAATTATCTATTAGCTTCGGATTTGAAAGATTTTGATCAGTATAAAACCAAGTTAGACGATGATTTGCAAGCCGGCGAATTGAACCACGTGTTTTACATTTTTAACGTTTACCAAAAACGGTACAACGAACGCATCAAATATTCATTAGATCAACTCAATAAAAACTATGATTTTACGGTGAAAGAAGATTTCACGTTTAACCGCGAAGATCAGCCTTGGGTTTCGTCTGTTACAGATTTGAACAAGTTTTGGGATAAACGAGTTAAGTACGATTTGTTAAACTTAAACTTGGCTACGCCGGATATCGCAAAAAATAAAGAAACACTGAAAAAGCGTTACGAACTTCTAATTACGCAATCTGCAAAGCTAAACAACCAGGACGTTTTTCAGATTTTTATGGATGCGTTTACAGAATCGATTGATCCGCATACTAACTACTTCAATCCGTCTAATGCAGCGCAGTTTAATATTGATATGTCTAAGTCTTTGGAAGGGATTGGTGCTTCACTGCAATCTGATAACGAGTATGTAACTATTAGATCAATTGTTAAAGGCGGACCGGCCGAAAAAAGCAAACTGATAACAATTGACGATCGGATTATCGGTGTGGCACAAGGTAAAAATGGCGAGTTCCAGGATATTATCGGCTGGCGTTTAGATAATGCCATCACTTTAATCCGCGGACCAAAAGGAACAATTGTACGTTTAAAAATCCTTCCCAAAGGAAAAACTGCAAGCAACCCGAAAATTATAGAATTGGTAAGGGAAAAAATTGTTTTACAGGATCAATTGGCAAGCAAAGAAATCAGGAATTACAATTTGAACGGTAAGCCGGTTAAAATCGGGATTATTAACGTTCCCGGATTTTATTTGGATTACAAAGCTTTGCAAGCCGGCGATAGAAACTATCAAAGCATTAGCCGCGACGTAAAGTCGATTATCGATAGTTTAAAAGCACAAAAAGTAGATGGTATTGTGATGGATTTGCGCCAAAACGGCGGCGGTTCTTTGCCGGAAGCTATACAATTGACTGGTTTGTTTATTAAAACGGGTCCGGTAGTACAAGTACGCGACGTTAAAAACCGCATCGAGCAAGATGCAGATGATGATCCGGATGTTGCCTGGAACGGCCCGTTAGCCGTAATGGTTGACCGTTTTAGTGCTTCCGCTTCCGAAATTTTTGCCGGCGCGATACAGGATTATGGTCGAGGTTTAATTGTTGGTACGCAAACTTATGGCAAAGGAACTGTACAATCAGCCATTGACCTGGATAAGGTAATTGGAAGTTCGTTTTCACACCTGCTGGCTGGCGTAAGAGGTAAATCAGCGGCCGTAGGTGCAGGTGGCCAGAACAGTTTTGGCCAAATCAATTTAACTATCGCTAAGTTTTACCGTATCAGCGGCAGTTCCACCCAACACAAAGGCGTAATTCCTGATATTCAGTTCCCATCGGCCATTCCTTTAGATAAATATGGAGAAGATACTGAGGCTTCTGCCCTGCCGTTTGATATGATCGCCCGAAGCAGTTACTCGCCTGTTGGCAGTTTTTCTACAGTAATTCCTCAGCTTAAATCTATGCACGATTCCCGGATGCAAACCAACGTGACTTATAAAAACCTGTTAGAAGATATCGCAGAATACAAAAAACGCGATGCCGAAAAAACAGTCACGCTAAACGAAGCCGAACTTAAAAAGCAACGGGAAGAAGAAGATGCGACTTCCTTATCCCACGATAATGCCAGAAGGGCAGTGCTTGGTTTAAAACCTTTGGTAAAAGGAGACCCACGGCCAAAAGATAAAGATGCCGACTTTCTAAAAATAGAAGCCGGACAAATCTTAACAGATTATATCGGGTTAAAACAGTAAGCTGTTTTTATCCACCTAAAACCTCCGGCTCAAATCCGGAGGTTTTTTGTTTCAAACCAAATTGCAGCTTCCCCGGTTATCCACGCATGGCAAAGCAGCTCCTCCAGTTTACAGACAACGGTATTTTTTGTGCCGAAGGCAATTTCTACATCGATCCATGGCGGCCTGTTGATGATGCTGTGTTAACGCACGCGCACGCCGATCATGCAAGAACCGGAAGCAAAAGGTATTTGGCACATGAGCTTTCCAGAGAAATATTAAAATATCGTTTAGGTGCTGACATCAACATTCAAACTATTCCTTATGGAGAAACGGTTTATAAAAACGGCGTGCAGATCTCGCTTTTCCCGGCTGGCCACATCATTGGTTCGGCGCAGGTTCGGGTGGAGTATCAGGGCGAAGTTTGGGTAGTTTCTGGAGATTATAAAGTGGAAAACGACGGCATTTCTACACCTTTTGAACCGGTTAAATGCCATCATTTTATTTCCGAATGCACTTTTGGGATGCCGGTTTATCAATGGAAACCACAACAGCAGATTTTCAAGGAGATTAACAGTTGGTGGGAAAAGAATATCGAAGAAGGAAAAGCGACTATTATTGCCGGTTATTCTTTGGGTAAAGCGCAACGCATCCTGTGTAACCTTGACCTTTCGCTCGGTACTGTTTTTACCCACGGAGTTATTGAAAACACCCATGATGCTTTGCGCAGAAACGGAATTGAGCTGCCAAAAACAGTACGCATCAACCCGGAAATCCCGAAAGAAGAAATAAAAAAAGGCATTGTACTGTTGCCGCCATCAGCAGTTGGCAGCAACTGGATGCGCAAGTTAGCACCTTTTGAATTTGGTTTTTGTTCCGGCTGGATGAATGTACGCGGTGCCAAAAAACGCCGCGCCGCCGATCGTGGTTTCGTACTTTCTGATCATGCAGATTGGGATGGACTGATTGCCGCAATTGATGCAACCGGCTGTGAATCTGTTTATCTTACGCACGGTTACACGGCTTCTTTTTCGAGATATTTACGGGAAATTGGGTTTGATGCCCATGAAGTACATACATTGTATGGCGGTGATGAGAGTGAGGGCGAAGTTCTGTCTGATGATTTAGGAGCGGGGAGCGGAGAACAGAGCCTCATCCCCGGCCCTTCTCCACAGGAGAAGGGAGAAATAGCGGAAAATTTTAATGAAAAAACAGGTGTAAAAGAAGCATTGTCAATAGAAAGGCAAGTCCTCTCCCCTGGAGAGGATTTAGGTGAGGCTTTTAATACAAAATCAATATGAAACACTTTGCCGCCTTATTTGCCGCGTTAGACGAAACCAACAAAACCAACGAAAAGGTTAACGCCATCAAAGCTTACTTTTTAACGGTAAGCGATTCCGACAAAATGCACATGCTGGCTTTGTTTAGCGGCCGGAAACCCAAGCGACAAATCAATTCGACACTGGTCAAAAATTATGCGATGGAACTGGCTAATATTCCTGTTTGGCTTTTTGAGGAAAGTTACCAGGTAGTTGGCGATTTGGCCGAAACCATCTCGCTGCTGCTGCCCGAAAGCATCAATACTTCCAACAAAAGCCTGACCGAATGGATTGCCGAAATCAATAGTTTAAACAAGCTGGACGAAACAGAGCGCAAAATCTGGCTTACCGAATCCTGGGCTTCGCTGTCTCGGCAGGAACGCTTCGTTTTTAATAAATTGCTCACAAGCAGTTTTCGTGTCGGCGTGTCGCAAAGTTTGGTTGTAAAAGCATTGGCCGATATTTCTAAACTGGATGCACCAACCTTAACGCATCGTATCATGGGTTTTTGGGATCCAAACGTTTACACGTTTGCCCAATTGATGGAAGAACAAGGCGCGCTGGACGATTTATCGCGGCCGTACCCGTTTTTTCTGGCTTATCCGATCCAGGAAACTTCCGAAAAACAGAAATCGCCGCTGGAAATGCAAACAGCGTTAGGCAACGCAAACGAGTGGCAGGCCGAATGGAAATGGGACGGCATCCGCGCGCAAATCATCCACCGAAAAGGAGAGATTTTTATTTGGAGCCGCGGCGAGGATTTAGCTACGGAGAAATTCCCGGAACTGCATCCTTTTATCCAGGCATTGCCAGACGGAACAGTTTTAGACGGCGAATTGCTCACTTTTCGCGATGAGCAGCCACTTCCGTTTAATTTGCTGCAAACCCGTATCGGAAGGAAAAACCTCACCAAAAAAATCTTGGAAGAAAATCCGGTTGCTTTCATCGCTTATGATTGTTTGGAAGTTGCCGGCGAAGATATTCGTACCAAAACACAAACCGAACGGCGCGAAACTTTGGAAGCTTTGCAGCGCGATACTTCTTTTAGCAGCATATTTCGTGTGTCGCCGGTAATTACTTTTTCTTCCTGGGAAGAACTGGCAGAAACCCGAAAAAACTCGCGCGAAATGATTGCCGAAGGGATTATGCTGAAACGTAAAAGTGCCACGTACCAGGTTGGCCGCAAGCGCGGCGACTGGTGGAAATGGAAAATCGATCCGCTTTCTGTTGATGCCGTGATGATTTACGCGCAAAAAGGCCACGGTCGCCGTGCCGATCTGTACACCGATTACACTTTTGCCGTGTGGGATGGCGACCGTTTGGTGCCTTTCGCCAAAGCGTATTCCGGTTTAACCGATCAGGAAATTGGTAAAGTTGATGCTTTTGTAAAACGAAATACGCTGGAAAAATTCGGTCCGGTACGAACCGTAAAACCCGAATTGGTTTTTGAAATTGGCTTTGAAGGGATTAATCAATCTTCACGGCATAAATCTGGCATTGCTTTGCGCTTTCCGCGAATTTTACGCTGGCGGCATGATAAGAAAAAGGAGGAAGCGGATACGTTGGAGAGTTTGAGGAGTTTGTTGTGATGAAGGTTGGGATAATGCTTCTTTTATCGGTGTTTTTTTGTGAAGTGCCTTTTTATAAAAATATTCGTTTGTAATTTTAAAATCAGCTTTTTATAGAGTAAAAGAAGTTCTGTTTAAAAACATTAAGTTAATATTCTGTAATAATAGATTTGTTTAAATTCAGAACATACACATTTGGGAAATCTTCTTCCCAATTGACTTTTTGATATAGTGGTTTTAATACCTCGTTTCTTGCTATCCAACTTTTCTTTATGTGTTTCCTATCAGAAGACAATTCCAAAATTCTTGTTGATTGGTTTAACTGATTGTTGGCATAGGAAAAAATAGCTTCTTCAACGAATGATGCATTTTGGAATTCTAAATGTATCAAATATTTACCCTCAATAGTTTTCTCATAATTTGAAAGTGCTACAAGCTGGTTAGTAATAGCTTCGATTACTGGAATACTTTGCAATACAATATTGTTTTTGCTATAACAATCGTTTGTTACAGAGTAAGCCTTGATTTTATCATCATAAGACAATTCACATTTTTGAAGTTTTGTAAAATTTGTTATACTACACACAATATTAAAAGCAGGTTCGGTAGCAGCATTCCTTAAAACTCCGGTGAGTTTATTTGTACTATCGTACGTAAAAGAAAAGACAGGAACACTATCAGTTCCATTAATTAGGTGTGATAAATTTAAGGCAGCCTTATTAAGCTGGTAAGCAGATTTTTGTTGACTAGCTATTATAAGTTTGGATTGAGAAATTGAACTGTCGGACAGGGCCCTTCTAAGGTCAGTATTTTGATTGCGGATATTTAAATTATCTGCTCTAAGTGATTTGAGACTTGCATATAATGATATGTTAACGCTGTCTAAGTGTTCTTTACCTTTTTGTAATGAGTAATATGATAGTCCACTATTAAAAAGAGAGATACCAGCTACAAAAAATAATACTTGCTTAATTATGGACGCTTCTTTTTTAAGTGATTCAGTCCTTGATCTTTCATCTTTTTTTAACTGAATTATTGAAACTATAGTCGTAAGTATAGTAAAAATTACTTGAGAAATTAAAAGCAACATATCCAAATATAATTTATTTATACTAAGTATAACTTTCGTTAGTTAGAACTTATAATTTCCGCTTTTTGAAGCTTGAAATATTGATCCAATTGAAATAAAATCTTTCAAGGTACTTTTTGGAGCATTACATAGATAGAAAATACCTAGAAAATACAATTAATCAAAAGTAAAAGTCTATTTTCAATATAAAACAACTAAATCTGTTTTTACATAAACCATTACTTTTCAAATGCGACCCAAAACCTACCTCATAACCGGTGCCGGAAGCGGTATCGGCAAAGCCATCACACAAAAACTTGCTGCAGCAAATCATACCTGTATTTTATTAGGCAGAACAGCAAGCAGTCTGAAAGAAACGCTGGAAACTTTGCCTGGCAACAATCATCAAATTCTAATTGCAGATATCCGCGATAAAAACCAATTAGCAAAAGCAGCGGCACAATTAAATACTTCTTTTATCGATGGAATTATTGCCAACTCCGGCGTGGGCGGCGAGAATTACTGGGGCGAAAATGACCGTTGGGACGAGATCATTAACACCAACCTAACCGGAACTTATAACCTGGTGAACACCTTTTTTCCTCTGCTAAAAGAAGCATCGGCCGAAAAACATATGCTGATTACTTCTTCTGTTTTGGCGCGTTTAGGTGTTGCCAATTATTCGGCTTATTGTGCTTCTAAAGCCGGTTTGTTAGGATTGATGCGATCTTGGGCGATACAATTTGCGCCACAAAATATTTTGGTAAATGCAATTTGCCCGGGTTGGGTAGATACGGAAATGTCGCAGCAAGGCTTACAGGGAATTGCAGATGGAATCGGGATCAGCAAAGAAGAGTTTTATAAAATAGCGATGCAAAGCGTTCCGTTGGGAAGGATGAGCGCACCGGAAGAAATTGCGGATTTAG
>CAZZVO010000055.1:0-17250 GCA_964657505.1 uncultured Mucilaginibacter sp. | reverse complement strand
ACTGATAATATTGTTGTTTTCGCAAGGCAATTTTTCTAAAATTTTAATTGCCTTGTTGATGTGTGCTTCCGACTGGTTTTCCTGCCCGAAAGCAAAAAGAAAAATGCTTACCGTGTTGATCAAAATGTTTTCTGCGGAAGATTGTCCCAACGTTTTTGAACTTGGTTTTGAAGATTTTCCAAACTGATAGTGCTCCAACCAATAAGCTGAAGGATTTATGCCGATAAAAACAGCATTGATTTTCTCGGGATCATCAGTTTCTAAAATTTGAGAAAGAAAACGATTTGTCCGATGCATTAAAGCAGCAAATTGTGCAATGCGAATAGTTGGAAAATTAAGCGGCCGAAGGCGAAGAAATTTCCACAAATGTTTTTCTATCGCAACCAATCCGTATTTCTGTTTTAAAAACTGATACTCTTTTTGTAAGGTTAAAAAGTACGCTTCATCAATTTCATCCTCCAAAAAACCTGACTGACCAAAAAGCAAAGCTTCTGTTTGCAATAAATTGAAAGTATGCTTGGACAAGATTTGCAAAGGCAAAGATTTTGCCAGCAGCTCGAAAGGCAAGGCATTTATTTTAAAGCCAAAGTTTGCAGCTAAAGTTTGGTAAAATGCTTCTTCCCAATTGCCATTCAATAAAGTTATTTTTTGAATGACTTGTGCTGATTTTTCTTCCAAACGCTGAATCAACATCCGGTCTAACCAGTTTTGCTTGGTCAGTTCATCAACCCGATGAATTATCTTTTCGCAAGGAAAAGCAACAGGATTAGCAAACATTAAATTTTGGTAACGCTGCAAAAGTTCATCCGGAATACGTTCTTCCAAAACCAAAACCGGAATAGTTAAACCTACTTGATTCAAGATTTCAAGATCGTTTTTGTAAACCACGTGCAGAATAACGTTGTTGTAAGCCGGATCTTCGCTGTGATTGTGGCGCATCCAATCAGAAGCGCGGATGTGGATTTCTACATTTCCGGCCCAAACGGTTTCGCCAATTTGCAATTTTGCATTTTGAAAATCAGGACCAGAATGATGGTGATGCAATCCGGGAGAAATAATCCGCAGAGAAGAACCATCTGCGGTGTACAAATTATTGTTGTTAAATAACTGGAATTTCCAGATGTATTGGAGCAGGTCTTCTGCAAAAATCATTTAAAGCGTTATTATTATTGCTTTAAATGTATCTATTTTATCTAATAATTAAAATACTTCTTTTATCGGTATAAATCTGTTAACCATTTTTAATCATGATGGATTCTACGGATTTTACCACGTCTTTGCACATATCGGTCGCAGTTTCCAATCCCAATAAGATTTCCTGGTACTTGATCATCTTTATCGGGTCTTTTTCGTGTTCAAAAAGATCGGCCACGGCTTTGTTGTAAACCTGATCGGCTTTAGTTTCCATGCTGTAAATCAACTCGCAGTATTCGGCAATTTTTGCACCGTTTGCTTCAATATCTTTTAATTCGTGAATCAGCGTTTTCATTTTTAATGCGCCGTCCAGAATCAGATCTGCCAAAACCTGCATCGGTTTGGTAAACTCCTGCAAGTTGTACAAAAACATGCGGTTAGCCGATTCGTGGATATAATCCGCCACATCATCGATGGAAGAAGTTAGTGCAAGGATATCTTCGCGGTTAAACGGCGTGATAAAATTTTTACTTAGTTCTATGTTGATGTTGTGCGTAATGTCGTCGCCAATGTTTTCGAGCCGGTCTATCTTTTGATATAAATCTTTTGTGTTGAAAATGGCCGTATCTTCCAACGCGTTTTTCAGCAACTCGGCCATGTTTACTACGTTTTCGGTGGCATTATCCAACAAAGTAAAAAACAGCGTTTTACCTTTCGGCGTAAAAAATCCTGTGATGGTACTAAACATAAGTTTTGCGTTTTGAGAATTAAAGGTAGGGCAAGCAATGTTAAGAAATTGTTAAGCCTTTGCAGATGTGGAAAAGTAGGTACATAAATGTGGACAAAATTTTATCTCGATAAAAGAAGCATCACCCTCCTTAAATAATAAAGTTGTTACAAACTGCTTTGCACCTGCACGGCTATATTTGCAACGTTAGAAAGTTTAAGCCTGGCCGGTACAAATTCTTAACCTGCTTTCTGACTGTTTTTTGTAACCGGATTTATTATCATCATAACTGCACATGTTCTACAGAACTGTTTTTCGCCCGGGGTTATGCTTGATGTTTTTATTGAGCACCTTTCCTGCTGTTTTTGCACAGCAAAAAATTCTTACCTTAAAAGAAGCAGTACAAACTTCACTTCAAAATTATGGTACGATTAAAGCTAAAGCTAATTACGCGCAAGCATCTGCTGCTACTTTAAGGCAAACTAAAAGGGAATATTTGCCGGATTTAAATTTATCGGCCCAAAATGATTTTGGAACGGTTAATTCGCAATATGGTCCTTCTTATGGTTTTCGTGGTTTTGCGGTTTCTTCCAGCGGGCCTATACTTTCCGGCCAAAACTGGAATGCTGCTTTTGGCGGCTTGTATCTGTCCAACCTCAACTGGGATTTTTTCTCCTTCGGAAAATCCAAAGAAAAAGTAAAAGTTGCCCGCAACCAGGTAAACTTAGATCAAAGTGATTTAGTGCAGGAACAGTTTCAGCAGGAAGTGCGCGTTTCCAGTGCTTATTTAAATTTATTGGCTTCGCAGCAGTTAACGCAATCGCAGCAAAATAACTTAAAACGTGCATTAGCGTTACGAAATGTAGTCGTAGCTCGTGCAAAAAGCGGCTTAAACCCTGGTGTCGATTCTTCTTTGGCCAATGCCGAAGTTGCCAGTGCGCAAATTGCGTTGGTTAACTCGCAGGATGTGGTGCAGCAACAAGGCAACCAGTTGGCGCAATATTTAGCAGTTAACCCTGCTGATTTTGTGTTAGATAGCGTTTTCGTCAGCAACATTCCTAAATCGCTGGATACTTCTACCAATATTAATATCACTAAACACCCTGTTTTGCAGTTTTATCAAAACCGGATCAACATCAGTGCGGAGCGGGAAAAATACTTTCGTACTTTTAATTACCCGACTTTTTCTTTTTTTACCATTTTTCAAAGTAAAGGATCGGGTTTCAACACCTATACATTGAACCAGGTGGAGTCTACGCAGAATTATTTCAGCGGCGTTAACCCTACCCGCTCCAACTATTTGCTTGGCGTTGGCTTGACCTGGAATTTGACCAGTCCGTTGCGTGTACACGAACAAGTTAGGGCACAACAATTTACTTCGGAGGGTTTGCGGAATGAATATACCGTGGTTGACCAGCAACTGACTGCCCAACTAATCTTGTCAAAAACAAGGATCGAAAATGCGCTTAAAAATTACCGGCAGGCACCGATAGGCTTAAAAGCAGCTTCGGATGCTTACCTGCAAAAAAGCGTTTTATACAAAAATGGCCTAGCCACCATTGTAGATGTTACCCAGGCTTTGTATGCTTTAAACCGGGCCGAAACAGACCGCGACATCGCCTACAACAACGTATGGCAGGCGTTATTGTACAAAGCTGCCGCAAGCGGAAATTTCGACTTGTTTATAAATGAATTTTAATACTGAATACCTCGGCTGGTATTTTATCGGCAAAGATCTACCAATATGGGATTAATTAGAAGTGCACTGAGAAAACCAATTACGATATTGGTTATTGTAGCAGCCGTGTTTTTTTTCGGGTTGAATGCTGTCCGCAATATCAAAATTGATATTTTTCCGGATTTGAATTTACCTGTAATTTATATTTCGCATCCTTTTGGCGGTTATACGCCAGATCAAATGGAAGCTTATTTTGGCAAGCAATACGTTAACTTGTTGTTGTATGTTTCTGGCGTTAAAAGTATCGAAACCAAGAATATCCAAGGTTTAACCCTAATCAAATTATCTTTTTACGAAGGCACAAACATGGCACAGGCAGCAGCGGAGGTGACTGCTTTTGCCAATAGGGCGCAAGCCATATTTCCGCCTGGCACGCAACCGCCTTTTATTATCCGTTTTGATGCTTCGACTTTACCCGTCGGGCAATTAGTTCTTAGTAGTCCTAAACGTACCAATAACCAGTTGCTTGATTTGGCAAACGTTTACATCCGTGCTTCTTTTACATCTATTCCCGGATTAATTTCGCCAGCACCTTTTGGTGGAAATACCCGAACAGTGGTAATCAAGGTTGACCCGGAACTGCTTCGGTCGCATAACCTCACCCCAGATCAAGTCGTACAAGCCATCCGTGATAACAACCAAACTTCACCAGCAGGAAACGTAAGGATTGGCGATTACAATTACCTCACCCCAACTAATACTACCATAAAAGAGATAAAGGACTTTGCAGATATACCTTTATACAAGGGTGGTGTGCAAAATTTATTTTTACGGGACGTGGCCAGCGTAGAAGATGGTGCCGATATTACCAGTAGTTACGCGTTGGTGAATGGCAAGCGTTCAGTTTATCTGCCCATAACTAAATCGGCAGATGCCTCGACCTGGGAAGTAGTGCAAAACTTAAAAAAATCGATTCCACGTTTCCAGGCTTTGTTGCCGGAAGATGTAAAACTTTCTTACGAGTTCGACCAATCGGTTTATGTAATTAATGCGGTTAAAAGTCTGGTTACCGAAGGTACAATTGGTGCTGTTTTAACCGGTTTAATGGTGCTTTTATTTTTAGGCGACAGGCGTGCGGCTTTGATCGTGATTTTTACCATCCCTATTTCCCTCATCTCTGGTGTGATGTTTTTGTACCTTTTTCATCAAACTATAAACATCATGACGTTGAGCGGTTTATCGCTTGCCATTGGGATTTTGGTGGATGAATCAACGGTAACCATCGAAAACATCCACCAGCATTTGGATATGGGCAAACCTAAAGCCTTGGCTATTTGGGATGCCTGTAAGGAAATCGCGTTCCCAAAACTGCTAATTTTGTTTTGTATCCTGGCCGTGTTTGCACCAGCTTTAACGATGAAAGGTATCCCGGGGGCATTGTTCTTGCCGCTGGCTATGGCTATTGGTTTTTCAATGATCACTTCCTATTTTCTCGCCCAAACTTTTGTGCCCATTTTGGCCAATTGGATGATGAAAGAACATCAAAATGAAGGTACAGACCAGCCACACTATGATCCCAAAGGAGAAACTGATACCTGGGACCAGAAAAAAGTATTGCTAAAAAAAGCATCGGAAGATCCAAATAGTCAGCCAACAAAATTCGACCAGTTCCGCTCCCGCTATCTGCGTTTCATGAACCGGCTTTTCAATAACCGCAAAATTGTAGTAACCATCTATGTTTTAGCAGCATTGAGTTTGGCTGTATTTTTATTGTCTACCATTGGCCGCGATGTATTGCCAAAAGTTAACGGCGGACAATTTCAGGTGCGTTTACGTGCACCCGATGGAACAAGGTTAGAACGTACCGAGGCACATGTAGTAAAATCGCTGCATGTCCTCGAAGAATTAGTGGGTAAAAAGAGTATCGCGGTAACTTCTGCTTTTGTTGGGCAGCACCCTTCACAGTTTTCTACCAGCCCCATTTATCTGTTTATGGCTGGCCCACAGGAAGCGGTTTTACAAGTGAATTTAAGTGAAGATTATAAAGTGAACTTAGACGAATTAAAAGAACGTTTCCGCAAAAAAATGCTCCAGGAAGAGCCGGATGTTAAGCTTTCTTTTGAACCGATCGAGTTAACGGATAAAATTTTAAGCCAGGGTTCGCCAACACCAATTGAAGTGCGGGTGGAAGGTAAAAACAAAAAACAAAATGAGGTTTATGCCGATAAAATAGCTGCTAAACTAAAAAAGATACCATACTTGCGTGATGTGCAACTTGGCCAAGCCACGCATTATCCGGCCATTAATATTAATATAGACCGTGTCCGTGCATCGCAATTAGGCGTTAACGTTACTGATATTTCCCGTTCCTTGGTTGCTTCTACCTCTTCATCTCGTTTTACAGAAAAAAATGTATGGCTCGACCAAAAAATAGGTTTAAGTTACAATGTCCAGGTAGAAGTGCCGGAATATAAAATGGCCAGTTTAAATGATGTTAGCGAAATACCGGTACTAAGTAATTCGCCGCGGCCGGTTTTAAGTGATGTGGCAGATATTAAACAGGATACCACTTACGGAGAAGATGATGATATTGGTGCTTTGCCGCTCCTTTCCGTAACTGCAAACTTAAATAAAATGGATTTGGGCACGGCGACAGACGATGTCCAGAAATCCATCAAATCATTGGGGAAACTGCCGCGCGGTTTAACCATAGAAGTAAAAGGTTTAAGTGAAACTTTGTTAGATACATTAAATAGCTTGCAATCAGGTTTGATTGTGGCCATCATCGTTATATTTTTAATGCTGGCTGCTAACTTCCAGTCCTTCAAGGTTTCGTTGGTGGTCTTATCGACCGTGCCTGCCGTAATTGTAGGTTCGCTGTTGTTGCTGGTGATGACTGGCTCAACGCTAAACCTGCAATCATACATGGGCATGATTATGTCTGTCGGGGTTTCGGTTTCCAATGCGGTTTTAATGGTTACCAATGCCGAGCATTTAAGAATGCACAACGGCAATGCATTAGAATCTGCCCGCGAAGCAGCAGCATTACGTTTGCGGCCAATTTTAATGACCAGCTTGGCAATGGTTGTAGGCATGATCCCGATGGCATCTGGATTAGGCGAAGGAGGCGACCAGGCTTCACCGCTCGCACGTGCGGTAATTGGCGGTTTAATTGCTTCTACCTTTGCTGCCCTGCTTATTTTACCTTTGGCTTTTGCATGGGTACAAGGAAAAACAACCACAGAATCAGTTTCTTTAGATCCGGAAGACAAAGAAAGTAAATACTATATCCCTTCGCTTTATGATACAACTGTTCAAGAATAATTTATATAAAAGCCTGATTATTTTTACTGCTTCGGCAGGTGCTTTTGGTGCCCTGAATGCTTGTAAATCAAAATCCGATAATCAGCAACAAGAAGAAACTACCCAAGCAACTGCAGCTCCTGCATTGGAAACGGTCGCACTGAAAAAAGGTATGCTTTCAACCAATTTGCAAGTGCCGGGAGAATTGATCCCATACCAAACCGTTGATTTATATGCAAAAGTAAGCAGTTTTGTAAAAAAGGTTTATGTAGATGTTGGTTCTGAAGTAAAACAAGGCCAGCTATTGGTGAGCCTGGAAGCTCCCGAGGTAAACTCGCAGCTTGCAGAAGCGCAATCAAGGTTGAAATCGCAGCAGGCAATTTACATGGCGAGCAAATCCAACTACGATCGTTTGGTGGAAACCAGTAAAACGCCCGGAACTATTTCTGGCAATGATTTAGAACAAGCTGCTGCCCGTAAAAATTCTGACCAGGCTCAACTGGAAGCTTTAAAGTCTGCTTATCAGGCTGTTGCTGCCAATCGTGCTTATTTAGATATCAGGGCACCTTTTAACGGTGTGGTAAGTTCCCGTAATATTAATCCTGGTGCTTACGTTGGCCCGTCTGGCAAAGGTTCTGATCTACCTTTATTTGTGGTCCAGGAACAGAAACGTTTGCGTTTAGTCATCTCCGTTCCGGAAATTTATACCGGCCTTTTAAAACAAAAGGATGCCGTTACTTTTGAGGTAAAAGCATTGCCCAACCAACAATTTAAAGCAAAAGTAAAACGCCTGGCCGGAGCTTTAGATGAGCGTTTGCGTTCCGAACGTTTGGAAATGGACGTTTATAACGATAATAAAAAACTCTTGCCAGGAATGTATGCTGAAGTGGATATCCCTTTGCCATCTTCAGACAGTACTTTTGTAATCCCAAAAACAGCATTGGTTTCTTCTACCGAACGCGTTTTTGTAGTGCGGGTGATCAACCATAAAGCACAATGGGTTGATGTGAAAAAAGGCCGAGAGGCTGGAAACCAAGTAGAAATTTATGGCAAGTTGAACGAAGGTGATGAGTTGGTAAAAACAGCTACGGATGAAATCCGAGATGGATCAACTTTAAAAACAAAATCATGATTAGTTCGACAAATTAACTATTCTGCCAAGCTCACAATCAATTTGCGATACAGTAATTTCAATTTACGGTTGATTAGAAACTATAAATTCATAATTTTGTAACGCTTCTTTTACCGCACCAATTTTTACCTGATAAAAGAAGCATTACAAAAGCACCCATAGCTCAGTTGGATAGAGCAACGGTTTTCTAAACCGTCGGTCTCTGGTTCGAATCCAGATGGGTGTACAAGCCCTCTTTACATTTGTAGAGAGGGTTTCTGCTTTTTTAACTATTATTTTGCCAGAAAATATTTGCAGTTTCACATTATATAAAGTATCTGTGCCGTTGTAATACAAATTAAACTTGTGGATGAAAGTTAGAAAAATCGCCCCCGTTATAAGAAAAGTAATGCTAAAAGAAGCAAACGATGAAGAACGTGATCTTAAATATTGGTTAGGAAAACCGGTTCAAGAGCGTGCGGCAGCTGTAACACAAATCATAGCGCAATCTTTAGGTGTCGAGCAGAGAATGGATAAAACAAAGCTCGTAAAAACAGCGAAGAACTTATGACTCTTGCAGAAGATTTTGAAGACTTTATTAAACTCTTAAACCAGCACCAGGTAGATTATATGGTTGTTGGTGGTTATGCTTTAGCTTTCCATGGTAAACCGCGACACACAGGAGACTTAGACATTTGGATAACGTTTCCGAAAAAAATGCCCTGTTAATGCTTATGGTTGTTAATGATTTTGGCTTAAAGTCTTTAAACTTTCAAAAAGAAGATTTTTTAACAGAAGGTTTAGTGAGCCAAATTGGTTACGCACCACTTAGGATAGATTTATTAAATGCGATAGACGGAGTCACATTTGATGAAGCACGGTCAAACATGCAGCAATTCGAACTGGAAAAGGGATTTGTTATTAACTACATCGGTTTGAATGAGCTGATTAAAAACAAGAAATCCTCAGGTAGAAAACAAGATATCACCGACGTAAAAACACTATTGAAGATAAAAAAGAAATAATTTCAACTCGCTCAATTCTTTGTCCAGAATAACGTCTTCCATCACAATAAATCCATCTTCAAAACATACTCATAAAAAAATTTACAAATTTATTTGGATTGCTCTTTGCAGTAATAGTTTCATAAACAGGCTCTTCCATCAAAGCACTTTTAACAAATTGCTTTTCTTCCTCTTTTGGGAAAAGATATTTTTGCACTTGTAACCAATCTACATGTGCCTTCTCGCTCAACTCACTATGCATCAACGGACAACCCAAAGCGGCATCATCAATATAAATATTCGCATAGATTTTAGGCGATTTGGAATGCAAGTGCTGAGTTGGGTTACTATTAACACCGTACAACGGAATATCATGGTACGATAAATAAGCAACAGCTTCGGCCAGTCTTTTTCCGCTTCGCATGGTAATCAAAACAATTTTTCCGCCCTGGTCTGTTATTTTTTTCAACGTTTCTAAACAGTGTGGTAAATCTTTACCAATTTTTGGAAACTCGTGGGTAACCACGGTTCCGTCAAAATCCAATCCGATAGTAACACCTTTATAAAACATAGCTTTCCTTTTAAAACTTTTATACTGATTTCTCAATCAAAAGTTATCAGAACAGTTATGTTTTTCAAGGAATTATGGTTTGGCTTTTGCGGATACTTCTTTTACCTATAGTTTTCTGATATAATCCAGAAACAGTTTTAATGCTTCCCTTTTGCGTTCCGTTAAATCAAAATCCAACTTATGGAAAAGATAATCGCGCAGGTCAAAATCCTGGTAAACAGGAAGTGAAGTCAATACTTCTTCCCGCGCATCCAAACCTACTTTTAAGGCTGCATTAAATCCTTTCGTAAATTCCGGGTCAATCGGTTTATTGGCAACCCAGGCAGCAAAAACAAAAGGCAAACCAGTAAATTGCTGCCAAACTTCAGCCAGGTCATAAACGAAAGGGTACTGGTTTTTCTTCCCAAAAGTGCGATCACCAATTTGAACAAATGCTGTTTTTAGGGCAGAAGATTTTGCATAATCCGAAGCATTTATAATTTGCTGCGGGGCAACTTTCCAATAGTTTTTCAGTAGCACTTTCGCCAGATTATTGGATGATCTTGACTCCGGATCCAATTGAATAATATTTGCTTCTTCTATCGGACAGTTACTAAAAATAAATACAGAATTAACCGCACCAACTGCACCGATACAGTAATCAGAAATAAGCTGCCAATATGGCAAGTTCAAAATTGCGGCAACTGGTATTAAACCTATATCTGCCTTATTATCAATTAGTTTTTGTGCGCAATCGGAAGGAGTATCTAAGGTAAGTTCTATTTGTCTTTGGATGGGATGATGCTGTAATCCGAAAATAAAAGGTTTGGTATTGGTATAACTAACAGCAGAAACGCGGATATTATTCACAAGATATTATAAAATATATTTTAAATGATCGGTGTTATTAAAGTCTTCAATATGAAATTTTTCACCATCAAAATTAACGCGGTAAAGTGTGGTGTTCCGGTGCGGATAACTGTCCATTTCCGTCAATGAAAGATTGTTCAGCAAACAAAGAAAAAGCCGCATGGCCCGGCCGTGCATACAGATTAAAACCGTAGTTTCTTCCGGATGGCTCATGATTACTTTCAGTGCTTCTTTTTGACGTTCCTGCACTTCGTTTGGACTTTCGCCATTTTCAAAACGGACATCCAAATCGCCATCTTTCCAACTTTGCATTATTTTTTTGAAACGGCCGCGTGTTTCTTCGCTCACTGCTTTGCCTTCGTAATCGCCCCAAGCCATCTCATCTAAACCGGACAATTGCTCCCATGGAATCCCACTATCAATAAATGATTTTACCGTTTGATGTGTCCGCTTCAATTCAGAAGTATAGATTTTATCGAAAGCAACATTTTTGTAAGCCTTATAAAAAGCTTCGCCTTGTTTGCGACCGGTGTTGTTTAGATCAGTGTTCATGCCGCGGCCTTGTACAATCCCTGCTTTGTTCAGGTCGGTTTCGCCGTGGCGTATAATATAAAGTGTTTTTTTAGTCATTAAAGAAGTATATGTAGATGCGCCGCCTTAAACTCATTTTAGTTTAAAACGGGCAGTTTATAAAATTGAGGCTTTACTTCGTCCTCAAACTTAAAATCCTGGTAATTGGTAACCACGTTGTATAAGGTATCGCGTTCAATTGGTTCTCGGCCAACCTGTTTGATCAGTTCTACCAATTCCTTTGTGCTCATGCCCGGATGTTGCTCTTCAGCTCCTGCCATCGAGTAAATTTTAGTAGTATCGTCCAACGTTCCGTCAATATCATCCACACCAAAATTTAGCGAAAGTTGCGCCGTGTTCCGGCTGATCATCGCCCAATAAGCTTTAATATGGTCGAAATTATCTAAGTAAATCCTTGAAATAGCATAATTCCGAAGGTCTTCAATCACCGTAGATTCCGGCACGTTCGACATCTGGTTGTCCTGATTACGAAATTTAAGCGGAATAAAAGTTTGAAAACCTCCAGTTTTATCCTGCAATTGCCGCAACCTTTCCATGTGGTCTACGCGGTGCCAGAACTTTTCAATATGTCCGTACAACATTGTCGCGTTAGAACGGCCGCCCAATTTATGCCATTCTTCATGGATTGCCAGCCACTGATCGGCCGTGCATTTATCTTTAGAAATCAATTCGCGCACCTCGGGATGAAAAATCTCCGCGCCGCCGCCCGGGATAGATTGCAATCCGGCTTCCAGCATCAGCTTCATTCCTTCCGCATAAGAAATTTTGGCTTTTTTAAAGATGTAATGATATTCTACAGGCGTTAAAGCTTTGATGTGGAGATCAGGGCGATGGTTTCGAATCCGGCTAAACAATTCCTGATAAAACGGAACGTCGTATTGCGGCAACACGCCGCCCACAATGTGCACTTCTGTAACTGGCTGGTTATCATACTTTTTTACGATGTTGAACATATCGTCCATCGTGTATTCCCAACCTTCCGAACGCTGTTTTAACAAACGAGAATATGAGCAGAACTTACAATCGTAAACGCAAAGATTGGTTGGTTCGATATGGAAATTCCGGTTAAAAAAAGTTTGGTCGCCGTGCCGTTTTTCGCGGATATAATTGGCAAGTATCCCGAGGTACGGCAACTCGCCATGCTCGTATAAAAACACGCCTTCTTCGAACGTAATTCTTTCATTATGAAGAACTTTTGCTGCAATTGTTTGATGTTGCGGAGAAAGCCTCGGACTGTTAATCAAGCCCTGTAAAGTATCAGGCATAACAATATTATTTCTGCAAAAATACGATTTAAACGGCAAAGCATCGGCCTTTAGCCAACAGCGTGTTGCAACATGCTTCTTTTACACCTGTTTTTTACATTGGGTTGATTTTAATTTGAAGTAAAAATTGCGCCAATATTTTTAAGCAATCTTTACCAATTATGCAGATGTTTGCAATAGAAGTTTTACACCGATAAAAGAAGCATGAAGATTGAAACCATTGCCGTACACGCCGGAAACCAGGTTGACCGCGGGAACCAAGCTGTAATCCAACCGATTACGTTGTCGACTACTTTTGAACGTGCCGAAGATGGAGGTTATCCTTCGGGATATTCTTACAGCCGGAGCAACAACCCTAACCGGCAATCTTTAGAAAACGTGCTGGCGAAATTGGAAAACGGTGCGGCGGCGGCTGCGTTTTCAACAGGAAATGCTGCAGGGATGACGGTTTTTCAATCTCTCGAACCTGGAAGCCATATAATTTGTCCGGATGATATGTACCACGGCCTGCGCAACCAATTAAAACAGGTTTTTGGCAAAGTGCTGGAATTCGATTTTGTCGATTTAGGTGATTTGGAATTGGTGGAATCAACTATCAAACCAAACACTAAGTTGATTTGGATAGAAACACCTTCAAACCCGCTTTTAAAAATCACGGATATTGCGGCCATTGTTTCCATCGCCAAAAAAACATCGATAAAAACAGTATGCGACAATACCTTTGCCACGCCAATTTTGCAACAGCCGTTAGATTTAGGCGCAGACTTAGTAATGCACTCCACCACCAAATATTTGGGCGGCCACAGCGATGTAATGGGCGGCGCTTTAATTGCCCGCGAAGCTGATGATTGGTGGTTAAAACTAAAGCGAATACAAGAAATGGGCGGCGCAATCCTCTCTCCTTTTGATAGTTACCTTACTGCACGCAGCATCAAAACTTTGCCTTACCGCATGAAAGGGCATGTTGAAAATGCCACAAAACTGGCTTCTTTTCTCGAAAATAGTCCGCAAGTTGAACGTGTTTTTTATCCGGGATCAACTTCCCATCCGCAATACGAAATTGCTAAAAAGCAAATGTCGGCTGGCGGCGGTATGTTGTCGTTTTTAGTAAAAGGTGGTGCAAAAGAAGCATTGGCTTTAGTAAACCAGGTGAAGATTTTTACGCAGGCAACTAGTTTGGGTGGCGTAGAAAGTTTGATCGAACACCGGGCTTCTGTGGAAGGACCGGATACAAAAACACCTCAAAACCTTCTCCGGGTTTCTGTTGGATTGGAAAATGTAGAAGATTTAATTGAAGATTTAGATGCCGCTTTAAAAGCCATTTCAAATTAAAAAGAATAAAATTTGGAAAGATTGCCATTCTGTTTATACATTTGAAATAATATTTGGCAGCAGTACCAACATAATCAACACCTTTTTAGGTTTTGATTTATAAAGAAGTGGCGAGAGATCAGGCTCTGTAACCCACTGGCAACCCTCCACGGCGGAGAAGGTGCCAATTCCTGGCCCGGAAAATAACCCCGGGAAATATAAATTGAAAATTATGTATAAAAAAAGCATTTCTCCCCTTTTCTTACATTATCCTGCAACCAGTCGAACTGGTTGTCAAACTACTATTTGTTTTATCCGAATGTGTTGCTGCTAAGTCGGCAAAATCATTCTGAATACAAATAAATAAGGCGGTCTATCTGCCGGAAATCAATCCAAAGAACCAATTACTTCTTTTAACATCATAAAAATGGCAACTCAAGCAACACCTAAATTTGAAACTTTGCAACTTCATGCCGGCCAGGAAGTTGACCCAACAACCGGTTCGCGCGCTGTACCGATCTACCAAACCACTTCTTATGTTTTTAACAGTTCTGAACACGGCGCAAACCTGTTCGCACTAAAAGAATTTGGTAATATTTATACACGTTTGATGAACCCGACCACAGACGTTTTTGAAAAACGGATTGCAGCGTTGGAAGGCGGCGTAGCAGCTTTAGCTACAGCATCCGGACAAGCGGCACAGTTTATTGCATTAAACAATATCCTCCAAACTGGCGACAACTTTGTTGCTTCCCCATTTTTATACGGAGGAAGTTACAACCAGTTTAAAGTAGCTTTTAAACGGTTAGGAATTGAAGCGCGTTTTGCAAAAGATGATACCGCAGAAAGTATAGAAGCTTTAATTGACGGTCAAACAAAAGCAATTTATCTTGAAACGATCGGTAACCCGGAGTTTAATATCCCTGATTTTGAAAAGATTGCTGTTGTAGCTAAAAAACACGATCTTCCGATAATTGTGGATAACACTTTTGGTGCTGGCGGTTACCTATTCCGCCCTTTAGAACACGGTGCAAATGTGGTTGTTGAATCTGCCACAAAATGGATTGGCGGACATGGAACCAGCATTGGCGGTGTAATTGTAGATGGCGGAAATTATAATTGGGGAAATGGTAAATTCCCGCAGTTTTCCCAGCCGGCAGAAGGTTATCATGGTCTGGTTTTTTCTGATGTTTTTGGTGTTGACGGCCCTTTCGGTAACATCCAGTTCATCATCCGTGCCCGGGTTGAAGGTCTGCGCGATTTTGGCCCTTCCCAATCCCCATTCAATTCTTTTTTATTGTTGCAGGGTATTGAAACGCTTTCTTTACGGGTACAACGCCACGTAGAAAACGCATTGGAACTGGCGCACTGGCTGGAGGCACATCCGCAGGTAGAAAAAGTTTATTATCCTGGTTTGGCCTCTTCATCTTACCACGAACTCGCTAAAAAATACTTGAAAAAAGGCTTTGGTGCCGTACTTTCTTTCCAAATTAAAGGCGAAAAAGAAAATGCTACCCGTTTTGTGGATAGTTTAAAATTGGTAAGCCATTTGGCTAATGTTGGCGATACGAAAACTTTAATCATCCAGCCATCGGCAACCACACATCAGCAATTATCTTCCGAAGAACAACTGGCAGCCGGTGTAAAACCAAATGCATTGCGTGTATCAGTCGGAATTGAACATATTGATGATATTAAAGCTGATTTTGAACAAGCTTTTGCTTTAATTGCCCAAGAGGAAACAGAACTGGTGTAAAAATACAACACTGCCCGGTAAGGGAATTTCCTTGCCGAACAGTAATTTTAATTGGTTTCCTGCCGAAACTTAATTTTTTTGATGAGCTTACAAAAATTTACTTGCACAGATCGTTTTAACTTAGAATCCGGTAAATATTTAGCTGGCCTGGAAATTGGTTATCATACTTTTGGCAAGCTCAATCCGCAGAAAAACAATGTAATTTGGGTTTGCCACGCGTTAACTGCAAACTCTGATGTGCTTGACTGGTGGCCTGGACTGTTTGGCGATAAAGCGTTGTTCAATCCGCAGGAACATTTTATTGTTTGCGCCAATATTTTAGGCTCTGCTTACGGAACTACCAATCCTTTAAGCATCAACCCAAAATCTGAGGAGCCTTATTACCTTTCGTTTCCAGAATTTACCATCCGGGACGTTGTTAAAGTCCACCAAATTTTAGCCAAATATTTAGGAATTGAGCAGATCAAATTATTAATCGGCGGTTCTTTAGGCGGACAACAAGCACTGGAATGGGCTATTTCAGAGCCGGAAAAAATGCAACAGTTAATTATCCTGGCCACCAATGCTAAACATTCGCCCTGGGGAATTGCCTTTAATGAGTCGCAACGGCTATGCATCACGGCTGATCCTACATTCTATAAAAGCCAGCTAAACGGTGGAAATACAGGGCTAAAAGCAGCACGCAGTTTGGCATTACTTTCGTATCGAAGCTATCAAACTTATGCGGTTACACAAGCTGATGACGACCTACAGAAAAAAGATTCTTTTAACGCTTCTTCTTACCAAAATTACCAGGGACAAAAATTGGTGAACCGTTTTAACGCGTACAGTTATTGGTATTTAACCAAAGCGATGGACAGCCACAATGTTGCCCGAAACCGGACCAGTTTAGAAAATGCTTTGGGCCGAATCAAAGCGCGGACTTTAGTGATCGCCATTGCTTCAGATATTTTATTCCCTCCGGAAGAACAACGCTTCCTTTACCGCAATATTCCTGGTGCTGCCTTTGCAGAAGTAGGGTCACTTTTTGGCCACGATGGTTTTTTAATAGAAACAGAAGCTTTAAGCAAGATTATTCAAACCTTTTTAAAACAAGAAGTTACAGCTAAACCAATAGCTTTGTACCACACTGCCTGATATGAGTAAAAAATTAACTATTGGCCTTTTTGGATTTGGCGTTGTTGGGCAAGGTTTGTACGATATTATCAAAACAAAACACCTCAACCTGGAGATCATTAAGTTTGTGATTAAGGATGCTGAGAAAAAACGCTCCTTACCGCAACACTTATTTTCCACCGATAAAAACAGTATCCTCCAAAATCCTGATATCAATACTGTAGTCGAATTAATTAACGATACCGAGGCTGCTTTTGAGATTGTTTCCGCCGCCATGAAAGCTGGTAAAAACGTGGTTTCTGCCAGTAAAAAAATGATTGCGTTGCATTTGGCAGAATTGATCGATCTGCAACATCAATACGGTACTTCGCTGCTTTATGAAGGTGCTGTTTGCGGAAGTATTCCCATCATCCGAAATCTCGAAGAATATTACGACAACGAACTGTTGCATTCCATCAGCGGAATTTTCAATGGCTCGTCCAACTACATTCTTTCAAAAGGCTTTAACGAAGGTTTGGACTATGCCACCGCGTTAAAACAGGCGCAGGATTTGGGTTTTGCCGAAACCGATCCAACGATGGATGTTGGCGGGTTTGATGCCAAATTTAAATTGGTAATTGCCGCTTACCACGCTTATGGAATTGTGGTGAATCCAGCAGAAGTTTTTAACCTGGGTATTGAAAATCTATCTGTACAAGATATTCAATACGCAAAGGAGAAAGGTTTAAAAATCAAGCTCGTGCCAACCGCACAAAAGTTGAACAACCAACAAGTGGCGTTATACGTGCTGCCGCGCTTGGTAAGTGAAAACGAGTTGCTTTACAATGTTGATTA
>CAZZVO010000054.1:0-17261 GCA_964657505.1 uncultured Mucilaginibacter sp. | reverse complement strand
AACCATGAACTAAAAAACAATGGCAAACATTTCCTCAAACTTTTTAGGCATCAAATCGCCTAACCCTTACTGGCTGGCGAGTGCGCCTCCAACGGATAAAAAAATTAACGTTTTGCGTGCTTTTGAAGCGGGCTGGGGCGGCGTAGTTTGGAAAACTTTGGGTACGCAAGTGAAAAATGTTTCTTCCAGATATTCTGCTGTTGATTATCATGGCAGCCGGATGATGGGTTTTAACAACATCGAATTAATTTCCGATAGGCCACTCGCTATCAATTTATTAGAGATAAAAGAAGTATTGAAAGAGTTTCCGGACCGCGCGATGGTGGTTTCGCTGATGGCGGATAACACCAAGCAAAGCTGGCACGAACTGATCAAAAAAGTGCAGGATACCGGCGCGCATGGTTTGGAATTGAACTTCGGTTGCCCGCACGGGATGACGGAAAGAGGGATGGGCGCCGCAGTTGGCCAAGACCCGGAAATTGCAAGAATGGTGGTAGAATGGGTGATGGAAATTGCCGAAATTCCGGTCATTACCAAGCTCACGCCAAATGTACATTCTGTCGTGCCAACCGGTTTGGCTTCGGTTTTAGGCGGAACTAATGCGCTTTCGCTGATCAATACCATACAATCCGTAACCGGGATTGACTTGGATACTTTCGTTCCAAATCCAAATGTTGGCGGCAAATCTGCTTTTGGCGGTTATTGCGGACCGGCTGTAAAACCAATTGCGTTGAAAATGCTGGCCACCATTAGTCAAAACGAAACTACGCGTCGTGTTCCAATTTCAGGAATCGGCGGCGTAAGTACCTGGAAAGATGCCGTGGAATTTATGTTACTTGGAGCTTCCAACGTGCAAGTTTGTACCGCGGTAATGAAACATGGTTTCCGCATTATTGAAGATTTATGCGAAGGTTTAAGTTATTGGATGGATGAAAAAGGCTTTACAAGTTTGGAAAGTTTCATCGGAAAATCTGTTCCAACTTTAAGCAATTGGGAAGATTTAGATATCAATTATCATGTAGTTGCAAACATCAACCAGGATAAATGTGTGCATTGCGGTTTGTGTTATATTGCTTGCGAAGATACTTCACACCAATCTATCAACTTACTTTATGGCAATCCTTATAACAAATACACCATTAAAGAAGAAGAATGTGTAGGTTGCAATTTATGCAATTTAGTTTGTCCGGTTGATCATTGTATTACGATGGTAGAACAACGAAAAGGCGACGAATATTTAAATTGGAAAGATTACCAGCGTTTAGGTTTGCCGCTAAATGATCATTAAAATTGATGCTTCTTTTATCAACTTAATTTAAACTTGTAAGTTTTATGTTGATAAAAGAAGCATCCAAAATTGGATCAATCCTTTAACCTTCTACCTTCCAAAATTCTAAAAAACGAACGGCTTCGGATTTCATCCAAAGTTAAACCTGTTGCCAGTGCTTCTTCTTCTGTTATCGCGCCGCAATTCATGGCTTTTAAAAAGAAGTGCTACTCGTGGAGATTTGTAATCCTTATACTAACAACAATTAAACACTTTTAACTACACTTGTATTAACCTCAAACAAGTTAAAAAAACCCTAAATTTAATTGGTAAAAGAAGCATCGTTGGTTGTAAAACAGGATCACAGATACTAAGCTCAAAGGAATTAAATTTAATGGTTAACCGTTGTTTGTCAGAACCGAAATCCTACCCCTATACGTATTACTAACAGGAATCATTTGCTGATGGATAGCAATTCGGTTTCGCTCTATAAAATTAATCTTGCTTAAGGCAACAATATAAGATTTGTGAACACGGACAAACAGGTTTGCAGGTAACAATTCTTCCAGGCTTTTCATGCTTTGCAGGGTAAGGATTTGTTCTGCTATCGTATGGATAATTACATAATCCCTTGCACCTTCTAGGTAATAAATATCATCAAAATTAATTTTAACGATCCGGTAATCCGTTTTTACAAAGATGTGGCTTGGCGTGACAGGCATAATCGCAACAACTGTTTCTTGTTTTTGCAAGATACCGTTAAAATGCATTTGTGCTTTTTCTACCGCTATCATAAACCGTTCAATGGTGATCGGTTTAAGTAGATAGTCGATCACATGGTGCTCGTATCCGTCAAGCGCATATTCACTGTAGGCAGTGGTAATGATTACCATACAACGCTTTTGTACAATTTTCATAAACTGCAAGCCATTTAATTCTGGCATCTGCATATCCAAAAAAACAAGGTCAACCTGATGGCTTTTGACCAGATCAAACGCCATTAATCCATCAGACGTGCTTTCTATCAAATTCAATCCGGGTATTTTGGCGATGTAGTCGCATAATAAAGCCAAAGCCAGCGGTTCATCATCCACAACCATACAATTAATCTTCCTAACTTTATTCATGTAATTTAATGCAAAGGACAACCGTAAACAAATCTGCTGTTTCCTCTATGTTTAATTTATGTTTGTCTTCATATATTAACATTAAACGTTTTTTTACATTATCAAGTCCGATACCGCCCGTTTCATCTTTATTAAAATTACTCTTTTTATTGACTACTGTAAAATTTAACCTATCATTCTCAACGGATATATTGATAAGTAATGGTTGCTCCGCATCTTTTAGATCGCCATGTTTAAAAGCATTTTCTACAAATGGAATCAATGTTAAAGGGGCGATAAGAAGCCCGCTATTTGGTGTGATATGGATATTGATCTGTTTTGCGACTTCAAAATTGTAACGCATTAGTTGCAGGTCAATGTAATTGAGCAAATACTGTACTTCTTTAACCAAAGAAACCAGTTCAGCTTTCTCATAAAGCATATAGCGCAATAATTCCGACAACTTACTAATGGAAGGCAGCGCATTGGCCGAGTTCTGGTAAACCAACGTGTAAACATTGTTCAAACTATTAAACAAAAAATGGGGGTTGATCTGCGAACGTAAAAAGGACAGTTCAGCACTGCGGTTCTGTAAAAGCAGCTCGTTTTGCCTTTCTTGGTGATAGGTCGAAAGTTGTAAAAAGAAGAATACCATACCGAAAGTACAGTAATAAGTAAAATAGTAGGTGTTATCTATGAAATATAGCCGTAACTGAAGCATTCGCGGACTGTAATTATGAAAGCCCCAAATGTGATATACTAATATTTCCTGTATAAGATAACGGCAGCAGATACTAAGCGGTATAACTACGGCTAAAAATGCCATTACAGCTAAAACTCTCTGCCTTAGTTTATAAAAAAGAAGGAAAAAACTGGTATAACTGATTATAGCACCAAGTATGAAGGCAGCCAGACTGCTAACCGCATTAACAATCCTGGATTTAGCATACAAGCCAGCATACCCGAAATGTAAGCTTTGTGCTGAGAAATATTCGCCAACCTGACTTTTAAAATCGGTAAACAGGTAAAAGCCAATAACACTTACAGATAGCAGTAGCAGCCTTGGTTTCATTGATCAAAAATAGTGTATTGCTGCTTATTGCCTGCATATAATCCATATGCTTAACCTGATCATCTGCAAACTGCCAATTTTTATCTGTAACGCAGTTGCAGATAAAAAACCCTCGGTGGCAACGGTGTTTAATGCCTTTAAAGATTCTGTTCTTTGACTTTCTTCCATCACCGTACTTTCATTGTATTAATACGAATCACATGAAAAACATTTACTTTTTGAATTGCCTGTGTTGTTTGCTCTTGTTACCTGTATTGCTGTTTGCGCAACAGCAACAGGAAGTTAAAGGGAACATATATACAGAAACTGATAACCCGATTGCCGGGGCAACGATCATTGCATTCGACTTAAAAAGCAATAAGCCAGTAAGCAGCACCACGTCGGACAGCAAAGGAAATTTCGATATTATAATTAATTATACAAAAGTCTACCTTTATATTACTCACATCGGTTATATACCTTATAAAGTAAATACTTTAGGCAACGAGGCGTTGGTTATAAAGCTAAAACTACGGAATCAGCAATTAAGCGAAGTCGTAATCAAGGCGCAAAAGCCATTTATTGAGCAGCAGTTTGATCGTATGGTCGTTAACGTGGATGGCAGTTCTAAAGCCGGAATGAATGCAGTAGATATTTTAAAAAAGATACCGGGTGTAACTATCATCAACCAAAATGAGATCATACTGGAAGGCAAAGGTGTAACCATCAACATAGATGGCAAACCGACACATTTAACGGGGCAAGATTTAATTTTTTTGTTAAACAGTATAACGCCGACAAGTATCGGTCAGATTGAAGTATTATACAACCCTTCGGCTAAGTTTGATGCACAGGGAGATGGAGGTATTATCAACATCAAAACGCTGAAACGCAGCAAACCTGGTTACAATGCCAATCTTAGTATAACAGCAGGACATGGCTGGAAGTATTTTTCCAATAACGATATATCGGCAGGGCTTAATTATCGTAAAGGAAACAACTATATTTTTGGTAATTACAGTTATGGTATAGGCAAGCAATCGCAGGAAATTCAAAAGAACACTTACCTTACTGGTATTAACCAACGTTTACTTGATTCAACAGCTTATGCCACCCCTTATCACAGTCAAAATATTCGGCTCGGATGGGACCATTATCTAAATAAAAATGATGTTATAGGGGTTTTATTTACAGGTTATGATAGTTATAGCAGCCCTAATATCACTACACAAACCGGCATATACAAGTTAAACGCCGCGAACAAAGATTCTTCCAGGTACAGCGTTTCCACAGACCCGAGAAGGAGTATAGGAGGCAACCTGAATGTTAACTACAAGGTTGTCATAGACTCGGCAAAGCACCAGGAGATCAGCATGGATGCTGATGGTGGTGTATTTAAATATAATAACGACAACAATTTGAATTTGTCAGCTTTTAATGAACAGGGTATCGCCTCATCGCCTTTGCAGTAACTGCTACAGAGCGGTAGAACGGTATCGCACATCTACAGCTATAAAGCAGATTATTCAAAATTTTTTTATAAATGCATATTAGAAGCAGGCATAAAAGCCAGTTATGTAAAAGTAAATAATGAATTTGATGCGCAAAGTGGTGTCGCTGGCCAATCGCTTAATAATAAAGGAAGTAACGACTTTATTTACCGGGAAACCGTATTGGCAGGTTATGTAAGCACCAAGCAAACATTCGCCAAGTTTACTATTCAATTAGGTTTGAGAGCAGAACAGACATATACTAATGGAAATTCTGTTACAGTTGACAGCATAGTCAAACGCAATTATTTGAACCTCTTTCCAAACGTGGTTGCCGGATATAAACTTAAAAACAGTTCTTTTTCGCTTTCTTATTCAAGGCGCATCGGCAGGCCGCCTTACAATTACCTTAATCCATTTTTTATCAACAATAGTGCCTACGCCGCCAATCAGGGAAACCCCTATCTTAAACCTTCCTTTACAGATAATTATCGCTTGGGATACAATATAGCAAGTAAGTTCAATTTTTCTGTCACATATAGTAATGTTAAAGATGTAATCACCGATCTTAAATTGGTGAATGACCAGACTAAGGTTACCACCAATATTAAAGCCAACCTTGCAAATAACAAAAATGAGGGATTTAATGCGGGCTATACTGACAAATTCTTTAATTTCCTGGACATAAGCTATAGTTTAGGTTTGGCCTACAATCAATATAAGTTTGATTATAACAATGCCTCGGCAGATATTAAGCAGTTAACTTCGTACGCATCTTTAGATAACAGGTTCAATCTCCCCAAAAGCTGGTGGGCGGATGTATTTTTTTACGGACAAACCAAAGTAACCTATGGCAACTATATCAATCTGCCTTTTTCAACGACAAGTCTCAGTGGCGGAAGAAAGGTGTTAAATGGCAAGGGTAATCTGTCAGTAAGCTTCAACGATATTTTTTTTACCGCCATAACCCGAAGCGAGGCTCATTATGGTAATGTGGATTATGATCTCAAAAGTAAATATGACAGCCGGAGCGTCCGTCTGAACTTTACTTACAATTTTGGTAACTCAAAGGTTGATGTGCGTAAACGCAATTCAGGTTCGGCAGAGGAGCAGAGGAGAAATTAATAATTTTTTAATTTAAACTGAATGTTTTGTAAGTTTAGATTGGAAGATTTGCAATTGATTTGTACAAAAAGTGGTGGGTATGAGCGTAAGCTGTAATTTGTGCAATGTTATTTGCCCAGTGGAGGAATGTACGATGGTAGAATACCGAAAAGGCGATGTATACTTGAACTGCAAGGATTTTCGACGTTTAGGTTTGCCGCTGAACAATCATTAAATTGGTGCTCCTTTTATCAGATAAAAACGATAAGCCTAATTTTTAGTCGATAAAAGAAGTATCGAAATCCAAATCAATTTGTTTTCCTTCTGCCTTCCAAGATCCTAAAAAACGAACGGCTGCGGATTTCGTCCAAAGTTAAACCTGTTGCCAAAGCTTCTTCTTCTGTTATCGCGCCGCAATTCATGGCTTTTAGAAAGAAATTTAACAAACCTTGTCCGGTGGCGGCATCATCAAAAATATCACCAGTCAAAGTTGAAATTGCAGCCCGGTCCACAAAAGTTCTCAAGCGGAAAACTGCATCTTCATAACTGCTTAAAAAGAAATTATAAGTCGCCGCATAACGCATCGGCAATTGTGCCGGGTTCAAATCCCAACCCTGGTAAAGCCCGTTGATCAAAGAATGCGTGGTATGGTCGAAACCCGTTCTCCAGGCATTGTGCACTGCTTCCCGGTTTTCGCTTAAAGCCTCAAAACTTAAATCATCCCCGCGGTGCGGACCGATTGGGATCACATTTGTGGCACCGTCGGATAGAAATATTCCTGTTCCGCCTAAAGCAACTTTCGTCATGTGGTGGGCAAAATCGCAAACCTGGTGACCCATCGTTTGATATTTAGCAGTGATGCCGCAGGAAGCCGTGTAATCATAAGTGCCAAAATGTGCAGCAATGCAACGCCCTTCGCTGGCCTTAATGATGCGGAATAACGGGTTTCGGCCTTCATCGTCCATCACAATTTGCGTTGCTTCCACCATCGTTTCCATTTTTAAAGTTTTTGGCGGAAGATGGTTTGCTTTTTCAATCAATTCAAAAATCCTGACCAGCGTAATTACTTGCTCCGGAATGGTAACTTTTGGCAACATGACGATGAAGTTTTCCGGTAATTGTCCGTTTGTTTTTTCGAGCAATGTTGAAAGAAAAATATCCAGAGTTCGCACGCCGCGGTGTTTCAAATCTTCTGTAAAAGGCTTGATCCTGATGCCAATAAACGGCGAAATGGTTTTATTTTTCATGCCCAAAGCCAGTTCTGTTGCAGCGTTTACAGCCGTTGCATCTTCTTCCGTATCCGGCCGGTTGCCAAAACCATCTTCAAAATCAATGCGGAAATCTTCTACCGCTTCGGTTTGTAACTTTTGAATAATCTTATTGTAAACGGAGTATGCCAGCCAGGCGTTTTCCTGCTTTCTTTCTACCTCAGCCATATCGTCTAACTTTCGACTGAACTTTTCAATATCTTTTTGCAAGTTTGGCAAATGTTCGTAACCTTTTAATTGCAAAGTTTTTGCAAGTTCAACAAAATTAGGCGCGTAAGTTTGTAAGTTTTTTAATGCAATTTCCCCCATTTTTACCGTTGTGTCGGATTTGAAAAGGTTTGCTCCGCCATAAACGGTGTGTACCGGCTGCCGGTCGGGTTTATCGCCCGGATATTTTTGCTGAAACTCCAAGTTTGCGCTTTTGAGTTGGTTCAATAAGTTTTCTTTATCCATATCTTGGATACTTAATTTCATAAGATTTTAGGTTGAATTTTTATCATGAGCCGCGGTAAGTAGAATAACCAAACGGATTTAAAAGTAAAGGAATATGATAATGCTCTTGCGAATTTACATTGAAAATAATTTCTACAAATGGATAAAAAGAGGTGATAAAAGAAGCATCAAAATAAGCTTGAGTTTCAAACTTTAACTTGTAAATTCCAAAAGGTAATATGATGTTATCGGCGAGTAAATTGCTTATCCGGCCATCTGCATTTGTAATTCCTTCAGCTAATTGTTGCCAATTGGTATCTTGCTGCTGGAATAAAATAATGTTTACACCTTTCGCCGGTTTTCCTTTAGTTGTATCTAAAATATGAGTGGTAATCTGGCTCATGCAAACAATTTTTTTAAGCGCAAGATTGTAATTTTATTTTGTTCTGCAGCAGCAATTTTAATTTCCTGATGATAGGAATTTGGTAACCTTGCTTTTAATAATTGCAGCATTTCTTCTGCAGATTTTCCGGTAGCACAAACGATGAAGATAAAACCAAACTTGTGTTCATAATCTTCGTTTCCTTTTGCCAGATCATTCAAAACCAAATCTGATGCAATATTAACACCAGCTTGTTCATTAGAAGCCCAGGTTGCGGTGCTTGCAAATTCTTTTACATCTCCAATTTTAGGATGATGTGCAAAAGCTTCCAACCAATCTTTTTCGTTGCACTGCTGCCATTTTTCTTCGGCTTGTTGTAGTAAATCTTCCAAATCTTGTACAGGAAAAATTGGCAGCATTAAATTTACCCAGGTAAAAGAAGCACAACATTTATGTAACGCCTCATGCTTTTCATTTTCGCTTAAATGGTTGAATTCTACAATTGTCATGTTAAATTGCAGTTGGAAACCGGTTTACGTTTTTGTAATAAATGTAAACGGCTGGTTCTTTTCCCATTGCTGTAAACCACTGCTGGCAATAGGGAGCCATCCAAATAGAATCGCCTTTTTTTATGGGATACCATTCGTGGTCTAACATGTAAATTCCCTGTCCTTGCAAATATAGCAAACCATGTTCCATCACATGTGTTTCCACCATCGGCAAATTACCGCCGGATTGGTAGGTGAAAATATTAACAGCCATATCAAAGTTAAGCGTTGCGGGAAGCAATACTTGGATTCGCAGAGCATCATCTTCCATGTAAATCGGGCCTTCAATATCTTTGGCATCACCAAATAAAGTTTCAGGGATTGCGTAACCATTTAACTTCTCATACACTTTGTGAAAAGTTAATACTTGCGTCCCTTCTACAAAATCCTGAAAGGAATATTCTTTCTCAATTGGTACGTAAACAAATTGTCCTTTTGTTAAAGTTTTACTTTCTGTGTTGATGGTGGATTTACAACTTCCTTCAACTACGTAAAAGAATATTTGCGAAGTTTCTGTTATACCTTTTATTAAACTATTTTTATTTGCTGACATCAAAGTTTGGCACAAGTTGGCGCCCATTTGTTCGTTAATGATAACGTTTACAATACAATTTTCCCAACCCGGAACGTTGCTGTTGATGTAACCATCGGGACTGATTACCGCATGGTTTCTTTTTACAACTGAACGTGTTAATGCTGATATTTCCATGTTCTAATTTTCGTGTTTCTTAACTAATTCCTGAATAAAATTTTCTGATACTTGTATGGCAGCGGCCACATCTTTAAGCTCTACGTTTTCCAAGGGATTATGACTGATGCCTTCAAAACAGCGCACAAAAAGCATACTGACTGGCGCAACTTGTGCTATTGCAACCGCATCATGACCGGCACCACTTACTAATTTAACTAATGTTGTGTTAGTATTTAAAATTGCTTTTTCTAAGGTTGAACTAAGTTCATGATCACAAGTAACAGGTTTTGTTTCCTGGATCAAATTCCAATCTAAGCCAATACTTCTTTTATCGGCTATATTTTCGCAAGATAATTTTATATGCTGATACGCTGCAGACAATTCACTTTCATCAGCACTACGGATATCCAAACTACAAAAAACTTTGCCCGGGATTACATTACTTGCCGAATTAATGATTTCCAATTTCCCAATAGTGGCAACTATATTTGTTTTATTTTGGATTGCAAATTGTTCCAATACTAAAACAAATTCCGAGGCACAACAAAGTGCATCGCTGCGCATATCCATAGGCACAGTTCCTGCGTGCCCGGCCATTCCTGTAAAAGTTATTTCTATCCTTTTTTGTCCTGCAATTGCCGAAACTACTGCCACCGAAATATTATTTTCGTATAAAACTGGTCCTTGCTCGATGTGGATTTCATAATATCCTAACCAATCCTTCGGTAAAATCGCATCCTGCGACAACAAACTTGGATTGGCTTGCATATTTTGTATCGCTTCTTTTAAAGTGATTGAATCTTTGTCTTTTTTCAACAATAAACTTTCATCAAAAGAACCTGCAACAACTTTACTTCCAAGGTAAGTTGTATGGAAACGGACGCCTTCTTCATCACTAAAAGCAATCAGTTCGATATGAAAAGGCAATACTGTTTTTATGCCGATAAAATGTTCCAATAAATCCAATCCAATTAGAACCCCAAGTGGGCCGTCGAATTTTCCGGCATTTACAACCGTATCCATGTGCGATGCAATAACTAATGTTTTTGCTTTGGGATTCTTGCTGATTAACTTTCCCCGCACATTTCCAATGTTATCTATAGAAACTTGTAAACCAGCTTGTTGCATCCACAGAAAAACTTGGTTACTGCCTTTTAAGAAAGCTTCAGTACCAAAAGTTCTTGTTATACAATTCTCATCTTCGCTGATCAAAGCCAGTTGGTTTATCCTGGAAAATATTCTTTCTGCGCGGACGAAATAATTATTCATTATTGTGCAGCACCTTTCCCTTATTCAAATTTGTAAAAGTACCGTGGTCGAAAACTTTTGTTCCCGCAATATACGTTTGTTCAAACACGCCAAATAATTCTTCGTTTAAATAAGGCGTAATTTTGTGTTTATGTTGGATCATATTTTCCTTCAAAATAAAAGATTGATTTGCATTCCAGATCACCAAGTCTGCATCAAAACCTTTTGCAATTTTACCTTTTGTATTTTGTTTACCAATTAACTTTGCAGGTTCTTCGCAAAGCCATCTTGCCATATCTAAAATTGTACAATTTCTTTTCCTTGCTGCAGTCCACAAAATGGGCAAGGCAAATTGTAAGGACGAAATGCCGCCCCAGGCTTTGGTAAAATCTCCGCTTTCTATTTGTTTTAAATCTGGTGGGGCAGGGGAATGATCTGTCGCAACAAAATCTATAATTCCACTTTTCAAAGCTTCCCAAAGCAAGTTATTATTTTCTGCTTCGCGGATTGGCGGTGCACATTTAAATTGTGTTTGTTTGTTTTGGATATTTTCCGCATTAAAATACAGGTAATGCTGTGCAGTTTCTACAGTTAAAGGTAAACCTTTTTGTTTTGCTTTGGCAATTCTTTCGATAGAATTGGAGGAAGATAAATGTACAATATGAACTTTACAATTGTATTCTTCACACAAATTAATCATCAAACTAATGGCTTTATCTTCCCAATATTTTGGCCTGGAAGCTAAGTAATCTATATAAGAAAACGGATTTTGATTAGCAACTTTGTAATCATCAGTCAACTCACAATGTACCAATAATGGCAAATTGTATTTTGCAAGTATGGGCATCGCTTTTCTCAAATCCTCTTCAGTTGCGTTTGGAAAGTCATCAATCCCGGAATGTGTTAAAAAAGCTTTAAAACCTAAAACCCCTTTTGCAATTAACGGCTCAATTTCGTTCGTATTTCCAGGTACAATTCCTCCCCAAAAACCACAATTGGAATGCAATTGATTTTTGGTTATAGCCAATTTCTCCTCAAAAGCTGCGGCACTTGTGGTAACCGGCGAGGAGTTTAAAGGCATATCAACCAAAGTAGTTAAACCGCCGGCAATAGCAGCTTTAGTTGCAGTATTAAAGCCTTCCCAATCCGTGCGGCCAGGTTCGTTGATGTGGACATGCGGATCGATTATTCCGGGCATAACTACTTTATCTTCAACATCATAAACCGGGCAATTAACGGTTGCATGATACGGCAATACTTCTTTTATCGACCCATTTTCAACCCAAATCAAGCCTTTTACAACATTGCCATGTGTAACTATTTGGGTAGATTTTATTGCAAACTCGGCCACGTATGGTAAAATTTAAGAAATTGTAGTGCTAAAAGAAGTTAAATTTCTAAATTGTAGATTTTAAAACGATAATCAAAATAATTACATGAATATAAAATTAAGTGCGAACGCTTACGGAAAGAATGCGATTAATTTATCAAAAATAATTAGGCATGAAGGTTACCACGAGTTTCGGCAAATATCAGTAAATATTGTTTTGGAAGGAGATTTTGAAGCCGCGCATACGGTTGGTGATAACTCTAAAATATTAGCTACGGATACCCAAAAAAACACTGTTTATGTATTGGCCAAAGAGCATTTTACAGCAGGAATAGAAGAATTCGGATTGTTTTTGGCCAATTATTTTCTCAGCAAAAACCCACAAATCACACAATCAAAAATCGAAATAACGGAGCACTTGTACACCAAAATGTGTTTTGACGGAGCAGTCCATCCACATGCTTTTACAAGTTCTGGGAATGAAAAACATACCACGACTATCGTTCAAAATAAAGATGGCGTGATTGTTACTTCGGGAATTAAAGATCTGTTGATTTTGAAAACGACGGAATCTGCTTTTGAAGGATTTATACGTGAAGATTTTACTACGCTAAAAGAAGCATCAGATCGAATTTTAGCTACAGAATGTGAAGTCAATTGGATTTATAACGTCGCTGAATTGGATTTTTCAGGATTGTTCGATCAGATACGGACAAAGCTTTTAAAAACCTTTGCTTTCCACAAAAGCCTTTCCGTTCAACACACTTTATATGCGATGGGCGAAGCAGTTTTAAAAGAATTTGAACAAGTGAAAGAAATCAGTTTGGTGATGCCAAACAAACATCATATTCCTTTTAACTTGGAACAATTTGGAATGGAAAACAATAACGAAATTTTTGTAGCAACTGATGAACCTTTTGGATATATTACAGGAACGATAGTTAGGGAATAATTGTACAATTGGAATCCAAGTATCAGCTTAAAATTGTATCGGTAATTTTAGATATATCGGTACAAATTTTCAGGATGAAACGTAGCTGATCATCCAGAAATAAAACGTCAAAATGTTGAGTTTCTGGAGTTGGTTCTTGTTTGTTTTCTGTTACCGTAACGATTTCCAAATCATTTGCGGTTGCCGGAGTTAGCTTTTTACTTGTTTCCTTTAATACAATTTGTGCGTGCCGGGCAATTTTAATTTGGGCTGGAAGAAAAGTACTGTTTTTATCAGTAAAATTTGCAGCAATAGCCGAAATTGCAGAAGAAAGCATGTTGTTTAAAACTACAAACTTGTGGATTTCCTTCGTGTGTTTTTGCTTGCTTTTAGGTTCCGAAATCATGCGTTCGAAAGCTGCGGAAAGGTTTCCGGATTCTACATAAACATCTTTTCGCGCCAATTTATATTCAACCGTCACCAATTCTTTGCCGCCTAAATGTTCTGTAACTGTTTTTAAAAATTTTTGATTGCTGATGAGCACTTTACTTAAAGTTTGGTTGACCTGGTCCGACTCCCAATTTGGAAAAATCACAAACGTGGAAGTAAAAGCCAATGCCGAACCAATAAACGTATCCAGCAGCCGCTCTTCTACCGTTTGGATCAGTTTTAAACCTAAAAAACTGAAAGCAATCAGTACATAAGGCGTCATAAAAATAACGCTCACCACGTAATTTAATCGTAGAAAACTGTATGTGAACAGCATCAAAACCAGCATGATAAAGAATTGTGCAGTTTTATCGGGGATCAAGAAAAGGATCAATATCCCAAACAAACCACCAACAACCGTCCCAATTAAACGTTGCGAATTACGTTGTTTAGTGAAGCTGAAACCCGGTTTCAGTATTACAATGATGGTGAGCAAAATCCAATAACTGTGGTTGCCGGTTGCTACTGTTTTTGACAGGATAAAACCGATGCCGCAAACAATGGCCACGCGCAACGCATGTTTAAAAGTGGATGATTTGAAAGTTAGGTTTTCAAAAAAAAGTCCCGGCGCATAATTTTGATGCGTTACAAAACGGGAAAATTCCAGGTTTTGGGCTGATTTTTTAGAAGTGTCAAAATCATCGTTGGTGTAGCTGGCCATATCGATCAGCCGTTCGTTAATATTGCGGAGGTTGACTAATATCTTTTTTAAAACTATCGCGCTGTTGCCATCATCTGCAAAAACGATTTCATCAATACGGGTTTTTAAAAGTTCGAGTTCGTGTTGATGCGAGATCGTCCGCTTGTGTTTATGGTGAGATTGAACCGCAAAACCAACTTTGTCCAGTTCATCTGCCATCCGATGGATCAACTGGGAAATTTCTTCCAGTATGCCGTATTGCAAATAGTTTTTCCGCAAAATAGCATAATCGTAATGTGTGTAAGTAATCTGGTCGAACAGGTCTATCAAATCCACAAAAGTCAAAATCAGGATTTGCCCGGCCTGGGTCGATTCTTTTACAATAGCCCGTGTTTTAAACAAAAGTTCGCGCACGGCGTCCTGGTGCTGGCTAACTGCAATTTGCTGCGAAATCAGGTTTTTATAATTTTCATCAATGTCCGTTTTCGTGGCGTAGAAATCGGCCTTTACCCTTAAATATTTTGCCACTTCGCCAATACATTCACCAAGTGCTTGTTGTGCAGCACGATAGGGGCGGATTTGGAAAAACAGCAGACTCAATATGGTGTACCAAACGCCTCCGGCTAAAATCAGCAGACTGGAATTGACTACCTGTTGCGGCGCCATCTTCTTTTCAATCATAAAAATCATGATCAGCAAAGCGCAACTCCCGATAGAAGTTGCTTTCGTTCCATAAATGGGAAACATGGAAAAAAAGAAAGAAAAAAGTACGACTTCCGCGCCCAGCAAAAAAGGGTTATGTTGAACAAAACCGGTGATCATCGATACCAGCAGCAACAGTAAACAGCACATTAACATGCTGTTGCGTTTGTGGATGATCGGCCCGGGAATATCCACAACGCTAACGCAAAGTGCACCTAAAGTTAAAGTAATACCGGTGGCCAGTTGATTAAACTGGTTGAATACGAGCGCGGGGAGCAGTATACCCAAAGTGATGCGCAACCCGTCGGAAAAATACTGACTGTAAAAGAAGCTTTGAATTTTTTGGACAGGTAGCTGCATACTAAGTTTTTATGTAAGACCGGAATGGGCTTTTCTGTTTGCTTTTCCAAAATTACAACAGGCAAAATTACGCTAACAAAACCCTTTTTTGCGAATGCTTCTTTTATCGGTAAAAAATCAAGATTGAAACAAAATTAAACTGATTAAATCTTTATTTTGGGCGAAGAAAATGTTACCAGCATCGTATGAAAATCAGTCAGAAAGAATTTGTATTTAATAATGAAGTAGTAACCCGGTTTGACCTCTATAACAGCCTGTTTTTAACGCTTCCGTTTTACCAGGTAAAATCTACCGGAACCTTGTTGCCTTTTTTTAAAGCGCATGTGGAAGAAGGCATCGGCAAACAATCTCCGGTAGAAATTATTGAAAGCTTTTTTGATAAATATCAGCAATACATTAAAGATGCAGACCGTTTCCATTTGCTTTTCCGGTTTATCCAATACATTGAGCGTCAAGTAGTTTTGTTTGATGCGATTGAAGATTCGGCCTTTTCAAAATTAGAAACCGGCGACGATAACAGTTCCATGCAGGTTTTGCTGCAACAAATAATTAACCAGCCGGATACGCATGACAAAGTGCGTAAAGCTTTGCAAAAGTTTTCTTTACGCTTGGTTTTAACGGCGCATCCAACACAATTTTATCCGGGCAGTGTGCTTGGGATTATTACTGAATTGACTGAAGCACTCAAAGTAAACGACATCAACCAGATTTATTTGCTGTTGCAACAGTTGGGCAAAACGCCTTTTTTAAACAAAGAAAAACCTACGCCGGTTGATGAAGCCGTTTCTTTAGCCTGGTTTCTGGAGAATGTTTTTTATCAGTCTGCTTCTTCCATCAAAGAAAAATTAGACAATGAGTTTGATTTTTTAGCGGAAGATGAACACCAAACTATAGAATTAGGCTTTTGGCCTGGCGGCGACCGCGATGGCAACCCGAACGTAAAACTGCCATCTACACAAGCGGTAACCCAACTTTTAAGGACAGTGGTTTACCGTTGCTACACCCGCGATTATAAGCAATTGCGAAAAAGGCTCACGTTTAGAGGTGTGGAACAATATATGGCCGAGTTGGACCGGCAGTTTAACAAGCAAACCGAAAACGGCCAGCTACAGGCAAAAAACCAGCAAGCGGTAATTTTGCAAAACCTGGAAGCCATAAAAAATGTGCTGCAAAAAGAGCATGACGGTTTGTTTAGTAATATTGTGGACGACCTGATACGCAAAGTCAAAATTTTCGGCAGTTATTTCGCTACGCTGGATATCAGGCAGGATAGCAGGATTTTGCGGAAAACGCACCAGTATTGCCTCATTGAAACACCAATAAGGCACAGGATACCAAAGGATTACATCGACCAAACGGAAGAAGAAAAACTAAGAAACATCCGGTTTATAGAAGCTGATTTTTACACACCTGATACAGCGGACGATATGGTGAAAGATACGCTCGACACCATCCGTTACATGCACGAAGTACAGCAAACGAACGGCGAAAAAGCCTGCCATCGTTTTATCATCAGCAATTGCCAAGAAGCTTCGGATATTTTGCAATTGATCAACATGTTTTTGTGGAGCGGTTGGAAAGAAGATAATTTGACCATAGACTTTGTGCCGCTTTTTGAAACCGTAAACGACTTGCAGGAAGCGGCCGGAATTATGGAAAAACTTTACACTAACGCGTTCTACATCAGTCACCTCCAGAAACGAAATAAGCGGCAAACCATTATGCTCGGTTTTTCCGACAGCACCAAAGATGGCGGTTATTTGATGGCCAACTGGTCTATCTACAAAGCAAAAGTGGAGTTAACGGCCATGTCTAGAAAGTACGATATTGATCTTGCTTTTTTTGATGGCCGCGGCGGTCCACCGGCACGTGGCGGCGGCAAAACACATCGTTTTTATGCTTCCATGGGGCACGAAATTGCGAATGATTATATTCAATTAACGATTCAGGGACAAACCATCAGCACGCAATATGGCTCGATCGATAGTGCCCGTTTCAACATGGAACAACTGATTAACGCCGGAATTGTCTCAGCCTTAAACCAGGAAAGCGGCGATACGGTTGATGAAAAAGGACGGGAATTGATACAAAATATGGCCGATGAAAGCTACCGATATTTTATGGATCTGCGCGGAAACTCGTTGTTCCTGCCGTATCTGGAGCACATGAGTCCGTTGAAATTATTGTCGGAAATCAACATCAGCAGTCGCCCGATGAAAAGA
>CAZZVO010000053.1:0-17472 GCA_964657505.1 uncultured Mucilaginibacter sp. | reverse complement strand
GGAAATCAGTTGTTGCAATTGCTGATTGAAGCGCGCGCAAAAGGTGGTTCGTTGTTGCTAAATGTTGGCCCGAAACCCGACGGTGAACTGGCAATTGAGCAGGAAGACCGGCTACACGAAATGGCTGGCTGGTATTTTATCAACCGCGAAAGTGTGGACAGCGTGCGCAGTTGGGTAGTAAGCCACGAAAAAGACATGTGGTTTACCGTTAAAAAAGAACACACGCTTTATGCTTTTATTACCGAGGTGAAGGATTGGAAAGAAGGCCAGCGAAAAACCTTTTTAATACATTCTGCAAAAAGTACCGACAAAACAATCATTGGCGTTTTAGGCCAGAACAGCAAAATTATCGAATATAAAGCCGATGATGTAACAAGCCGTTTCCGGCAAACTGCGGATGGTATGGAAGTTTCGGTAGTGAAAGCGCAGCGTATTTACGACGATCATCGCTGGCCAAACCCGGTTGTAATTAAGCTCGAAAACGTTGACCCGGTGATCGATCAGGCAGTTCAGGTGATGACTACTGGCAATAAAGCTTTGCCAAACACAGGCGTTTTGATGGGTAAAATTGTTGATTTTAAACCTGGAAGTGCACAAAAGGCTTGCTTTTATTATCGGCCTTACGTTGGCCAGGTGGAAACTTTATATGCCAGTGCCTGGGTTCAAACTGCGTGGACCAGCATCAAACCAAACGGCGAATTTGAAACAACGGTGAAAGATTTTAAAAAAGGCACGCAATACGAATACAAAGCGGTTGTAGCGCAATCCGGATTGGAAGTTGAAGGCGAAAACCAGATTTTTAGAGGAATTAAATAAGTTGCACCAGAAAAAATGAAACCGGGACAAGCTTTTGCAGCTTATTTTTTTTTCCACCAAAAGAAAAACTTGATACTGTTTTTAGCAACCTTTTTTTTAGTCGATGCTTCTTTTGCACAACAAAAATTGGTGTTAAAAGAAGCAGCCATCATTCCAAAACCTGTTCAATACGAGTTGCAGAAAGGAAGTTTTGCACTTAATAATATTACATTTTTAGAAGTTTCGCCTTCAATAAAAACCGCTACGGTAGCGCTTTTTAAGGAGGCCGCTTTTTCTTTTGCGCATACTGTTTTTAGCACACAAAAAATTGCCGGTAAAAACAGTATCCAACTGCAAATAGATTCGGTTTTGGTTCAGCAAAAAGAAGGTTATCAGCTTACCGTCAATCAAAATCAAATCAAAATAATTGGCCATGATGATGCCGGTGTTTTCTACGGAACGCAAACTTTACTGCAATTAATCAACCATAATAAAACCGGAAATTACAGCATCAACGCTTGTAAAATAAACGATTATCCAAGGTTTGGTTACCGAGGAATGGAACTGGATGTAAGCCGCCATTTTTTTCCGATTTCGGCCATTAAAAAATGGATCAATATTTTGGCTTTTTATAAGATCAACACCTTTCACTGGCATTTAACAGACGATCAGGGTTGGCGCATCGAAATCAAAAAATATCCCGAACTGCAAACTGTTGCTGCTTACAGAAACGAAACTTTAATCGGCCACAAAAAAGAAATGCCGCACCAGTTTGACGGCAAACGTTACGGCGGTTTTTACTCGCAGGATGAAGTAAAAAACGTGGTGAAATTTGCTGCGGAAAGGCATATCAATATCATTCCAGAAATTGAAATGCCTGGCCATGCGCTGGCGGCTTTGTCGGCTTATCCACAATTGGGTTGTACCGGCGGCCCGTATCAGGCTGCTACTTTTTGGGGCGTTTTTGATGATGTTTATTGTGCCGGAAATGAAGAAACTTTCCATTTCTTGGAGAATGTTTTGGATGAAGTGCTCCCGCTTTTTCCTCCAAACTACATCCATATTGGCGGCGATGAATGTCCGAAAACGAAATGGAAAGCTTGCCCCAAATGCCAAAAACGCATCGCCGATGAACATTTAAAAGATGAGAATCAACTGCAAACGTATTTCATGGCGCGCATCGAAAAATACCTGAAAAGCAAGAACAAAAAGGTGATCGGCTGGGACGAAATTTTGGAAGGCGGCCTAACTCCCGATGCAACAGTAATGAGCTGGCGCGGCGAAGAAGGCGGAATTGCAGCCGCGCATCTACAACATGAAGTGGTGATGACACCCGAAAAATTTGTGTACTTAGATTATTACCAATCGCTTAACCCAAACGAGCCAATTGCCGCTGGCGGTTACACGCCTTTAAGCAAAGTTTACAATTACGAACCTGTTCCGGCTGAATTAAAACCGGAAGAAACCAAATACATAAAAGGTGTGCAGGCCAACGTTTGGAGCGAATATTTAACCTCAGAACAAAAAGCTGAATACCAAATTTTTCCACGGCTTTTTGCTTTGGCCGAAATCGCTTGGAGCAGCAAAACGAATAGAAATTATGCTGATTTTTTAAACCGCTTACGTTCACAAAAATCACTCATTCAACAATTAAAAATAAATGCTGCGGAAGTTTTTGATGAGATAACAGATTCCGTTTCGGTAGAAAAAAGCAGCGTTTTGGTGAAGTTGAAAAGCACCAAACCGAACGCCGAAATCCGCTACACCACAAACGGAAAAACACCCGATAAAAACAGTATTGCTTATACAAATCCGGTTTCGATTTCAAAATCCGGAACCTTAAAAGCAGCTTTATTCAAGAACGGAAGTTTGGACGGTCGCGTTTTCGAGCAAAACTTCAACATCAGCAAAGCAACCGGTCAAAAATTAAGTTTGAAAAATTCCCCACATGGAAATTTTAATCCGGTAAATAACAACGTTTTGGTAAATGGTTTAAGCGGAAGCAACCGTTACAACGATAACCAATGGTGCGGTTTTGCAGGAGAAGATTTGGAAGCCATAATCGATCTTGGATCTGCACAGCAAATCTCCGAAATCGGTACACATATTTTAAAATATCACTGGCAAAAAATGTGGGAGCCTAATCGATTAACGTTTGAAATTTCTGCCGATGGTGTTACCTTCAACGAAGTTTACCGCCAGCAAGATTTTCCGGCAAACGGCATCAATACGATCCATGCTGTTTTTATGCCGGTAAAAGCCCGTTACCTAAAAATTAAAGCAGAAAATAAGGGAATAATTCCTTCGGGAGAATACGGTGCTGGCGGAAAAGCCTGGCTTTTAACAGATGAATTCACCGTAAATTAATTTTAGGCAGATGACTTTTTTGATCATTATCGGTTGCATTGCAGGTTTAATTTTATTAATCAGCGTAGCTAAAGTCCACCCGTTTTTGGCTTTTTTGCTGATCGCTATTGTTGCTGGTTTGCTGCTGGGCGTTCCCTTAGATAAAATTGCAGGTTCGATTGAAAAAGGGATTGGCGATATTTTATCTTCCCTCGTCATCCTGATTACGCTTGGCGCCATGTTTGGCAAATTAGTCGCCGTAAGCGGCGCGGCGCAGCGGATTGCAGCCGTAATTGTAAACGCAGCCGGCAAAAAAAACATCCAGTGGGCGATGATGACGATTGGTTTTATCATCGGCATCCCGCTTTTTTACGGAATTGGTTTTGTGCTGATGGTGCCGCTCATTTTCTCCGTTGTTTACAAGTACAAACTGCCCGCCGTTGCCATTGGTTTGCCCATGCTGGCCGCACTTTCTGTAACGCATGGTTTTTTGCCGCCACACCCGTCGCCTTCCGCTTTGGTAACGCAGTTTCATGCTAATATGGGCTTAACTTTATTTTACGGGATTATTTTGGCCATTCCAGCGATCATTATTGCGGGTCCGCTTTTTTCGAGCACATTGAAAAAAATGCCATCGCAGCCATTGAAATCTTTTGTAGCCGAAGAATTACCGGAAGAAAAACTGCCTGGTTCTTTCAACAGCTTTTTCACCGCTATTTTACCAGTTTTATTATTGATGGGAACGACGGTTGCTTCCTTCGCTTTTCCGGTTGGAACACGTTTTCATCCGTTTATCGCTTTTTTGGCCGCGCCTTCCATCGTACTCGTCATCGCTATTACTTACGCCACGTTTTCGCTGGGAATTTTTCAGGGGAAAAGTATGTCAAAAGTAATGGCTTTTTATGTGGATGCCGTTAAAGATATTGCCTCGATCCTACTCATTATTGCCGGTTCGGGCGCGTTAAAACAAGTTTTAACGGATACGGGCGTGAACACTCAATTTGCCGGATTGCTACAAAATCTGCACATGCAACCGCTGATTTTAGGCTGGCTCATTGCCGCAACCATCCGGGTTTGTGTGGGTTCTGCAACGGTTGCGGGCTTAACTACGGTTGGCATTATTTTGCCGATCATGGCTTCTTCCCACACCAACCCAAACTTGATGGTGCTTGCCGTTGGTGCCGGAAGTTTGGCTTTCTCGCACGTTAACGATTCCGGTTTTTGGCTTTTTAAAGAGTACTTCAACCTCAGCGTAAAGAACACTTTTTTGTCCTGGTCGATCATGGAATCCATCGTCGCTTTCGTTGGTTTGGCCGGCGTATTAATCCTCAATTCAATTTTATAACGATAAAAACAGCATGGAAAATTTAACCGCAGATGAACGTTTCGAACAATTAGGTTTCACCTTGCCGCCCGCACCAACACCGCTGGGCGTGTACAAACCTTATCTAATCGACGGAAAATATCTGTACATCTCCGGCCACGGTCCGGTCCGCGACGATAAAAGTCTGATCATCGGCCGTATTGGCGATAACGTTTCGCAGGAAGATGGCAAACTGGCCGCGCGTCAGGTTGGTTTAACAATCCTCTCCACCATCAAAACCAATCTGGGCAGTTTGAATAAAGTAAAACGCGTAATTAAAGTGCTGGGCATGGTTAACTGCACGCCCGATTTTGAAAAACATCCCTTCATCATCAACGGTTGCAGCGAACTTTTCGCACAGGTTTGGGGCGAAGAAAACGGCAGCGGCGTGCGCAGCGCAGTTGGAATGGGTTCGTTGCCGGATAATATCCCCGTGGAAATTGAAGCTTTGCTGGAGTTGTGGTAACGGTTAAAGGTTTTTGACCGATAAAAACAGCATTAACCCTTCAATAATAAATTAAGTAAATTTGAGATATGGAAAAGCTAATCATCAACGTACCGGAAGAAAAAAGTGCTTTGATAAAAGAATTGCTGAAAGAACTGGGCGTAACTATCGAACAGGAAAAAATGGACATGGAAGCTTACAGAAAAGATTTAGCTCAGGTTTCTACCTGGAGTGATGAAGATTTGAAAGTTTTTGAAGAAAACACACAGCATTTCAATAGTATAAATCCTCCAAAATGGTAGTTGATACAAGCATCGTTATTGAATATATAAGAACTAAAGACAAGCTTTCAACAACACTTTACAAATTAACAGAACAGGAGATAATTTTCATTTCTACCGTTTCTTTGTATGAACTTTATATTGGTGCAAATTCAAAAGAAAAGCAAAATGATGTACGCTTAAGTACAAAAAAGTTAATTGTTCTTCCTTTTACTTATTCAATCTCAATCCTTGCAGCCCCAGATATTTCTTCAATTAAGAGCCAAAAATCAGCTTATAGAGTTTAGGGATATATTCATTGGAGCTACTTGCATCAAGCATAATTTACCCATTTCAACATTAAATATAAAACACTTTGAGCGGATCGAAGGACTGAATATTATTTAACATGTCACCAATTTCCCCCCGATAAAAGAAGCATGCCAAATACTCCCTGGTATTGGATAGATAATACCGAAAAATTAAACACTCCTGCGTTGGTTATTTATCCGCACCGCGTTAAATACAACATCAAGTTACTCATCCGTACCATCAGTAACGTATCGCGTTTACGGCCGCATGTAAAAACCTGCAAAGCTGCCGAACCGGTTTTGATGATGCTGGAAAATGGCATCACCAAATTTAAATGCGCCACCATTGCCGAAGCAGAAATGCTGGGCAGCGTAAAAGCACCGGATGTTTTGCTGGCTTATCCTGTTGTTGGCAATTCTGTAGATCGATTTTTGAAGTTGATCCAAACTTTCCCCGAAACACATTTTTCTTGTTTGGTGGATAACCAGTCCTCGGCACAATTTTTAAATGATGCCGCCTTCGCCCAAAAACTAAAAATTTCGGTTTATATTGATTTAAATATTGGTATGGATCGTACCGGGATCAACCCAGAAAAAGCAGCGGCACTTTATCAATTTTGTGCCTTAAAAGAAGCATTGGTGCCGATGGGTTTGCATGCTTACGATGGACATATCCATGATACGAACCTGGAAATCAGGCGGCAACGTTGGGATGCTTCTTTTACCCATGTAAAAACAGTAAAGCAGGAATTGGGGCTTTTAGGGTTTCCGGAACTTAAAATTGTAGCCGGCGGCACACCAACTTTTCCTTTTTATGCTTTTGAAGAAGATGTAGAATGCAGCCCAGGTACTTTTATTTATTGGGACGAGGGCTACCAGCAGCATTTTGAAGAACAGCTTTTTTTACCGGCCGCCCTGGTGCTTGCACGCATTGTTTCGCTGCCTGATGCGACTAAAATTTGCGTAGACCTTGGCCACAAAGCGGTGGCATCTGAAAGTAAAATCAACAAACGTATCTTTTTTTTAAACGCGCCGGATTTAGAAATAATCAGTCACAGCGAAGAACATTTGGTTGCCGAGGCTGGTGAAAACCACACTTACCAAGTTGGTGATATTTTGTATGGCTTGCCCTATCATATTTGCCCGACGGTTGCTTTGCACCAGTTTGCCGTTATTGTTAAAGATCATCAAATTACCGAAAAATGGGAAACCATCGCCCGCAACCGTAAAATAACTATTTGATTATGCTGATTGTTGATGCCCACCTCGACTTGAGTATGAACGCGATAGAATGGAACCGCGATTTAACCCGGCCATTAATCGAAATTAATGCCCGGGAAAAAGGGCTAACCGATAAACCAGACCGCGGAAATGCAGTGGTTTCGCTACCCGAACTACGCCGCGGAAATATTGGTTTAGTGGTGGCCACACAAATTGCGCGTTACGTTGCGCCGAACAATCCGTTGCCAGGCTGGCACTCGCCGGAGCAAGCCTGGGCGCAAACGCAAGGTCAACTGGCTTGGTATCAGGCGATGGAAGTTGCTGGCGAGATGATACAAATCAATGATTTGGATTCGTTGGAAAGGCATTTGGATTTATGGGAAACTCATTCAGCAGAAAAAAATGATTTGGGTTCGTTGGAAAAAGATTTGGATTTTTGGAACCAAGCCATCGATAAAGAAAAAAAGCCAATCGGGTATATTTTGAGTTTGGAAGGTGCAGATTCCATCTTGTCTATGCAACATCTGGAGAAAGCTTTTGAAGACGGATTGCGTGCTATTGGCCCTGCACATTACGGTCCCGGCCGCTATGCGCAAGGTACGGATGCAACTGGTTTTATGGGATCAAAAGGGCACGAACTGCTGCGGAAAATGGAAGAACTGAACATCATTTTAGATGCCACGCACTTATGTGATGATAGTTTTTGGGAAGCTTTGGATCATTTTAACGGAGCCGTTTGGGCCAGCCACAACAATTGCCGCGCTTTGGTTAACCACAACCGACAATTTAGCAATGAGCAAATTAAAGCGTTGATTGAACGTGGTGCCGTGATTGGAGGTGCGATGGATGCCTGGATGATGGTGCCAAACTGGGTTCGTGGAGAATCAAACCCGAAAACAATGAACTGCAATTTGGATGTGGTTATTGACCACCTCGACCATATTTGCCAACTGGCTGGCAACTGTTTACATGTTGGTATCGGCTCTGATTTGGATGGTGCTTTTGGACGGGAACAATGTCCGTATGATTTGGAAACCATTGCTGATCTGCAAAAATTTGATCAATTGTTGGCTGCCAGAGGTTATTCTTCGGAAGACATCCATAACATTTTAAATGGTAATTGGATCAGGTTTTTAAAGAACGCCTGGGCTTAACCTTAAAGCTGAATCCTCCAAAACGAATGCGTAGTTTTTAAAAAAATGAAATAAAACAATTTTTACTTTCCGCCAGTGCGGGCGTACATGTAAATTACGGCAAGGATTACGCCCAAAATCAACACAACCAATCCAGTTGATCCTTTTTTCTTGTCCTGCCGCATCAGCCAGATTAAAAACCCAACCAATGGCACTACAAAAATCGCCCAGAAAATTAAAGAAGCTATACTCATGATGATCAGTTAAAATGGCATCCTTGCCAAAGGTGCTGTTTGTTGTCCAACAAAATCTTGTTTTAAGAATTTATAATATCCGGTTGCGGCAATCATGGCTGCGTTATCGGTACAATATTGAAATGCAGGAATGTAACAGTTCCAGCCGTTTTCACCGGCAGTTTGTTGCAGCAAATTTCGTAAGCCCGTATTTGCAGAAACGCCTCCCGCCAACGCGATTTCTTTAATATGATATTGGTCGGCAGCCTTCTTCAATTTATTCATCAAAATGGTGGCAATCCTTTTTTCGATAGAAGCACAAAGATCATCCAAATTCGCTTTTAAAAAATCTGGGTTTTCGGCAATTTTATCCCGCACAAAATATAAGAATGCTGTTTTTAGCCCACTAAAACTGAAATTTAAACCCGGTATTTGAGGTTCGGGAAACTTAAAAGCGTCGGGATTTCCTAAACGTGCATGTTTGTCGATCAACGGCCCGCCGGGATAAGGCAAGCCTAAAATCCGACTGGTTTTATCCATCGCTTCCCCGGCTGCATCATCTAAAGTTTGGCCGATAATCTCAAAATCAAAATAGTCTTTCACCAGTACAATTTGCGTGTGCCCGCCCGAAACCGTCAGGCAAATAAAAGGGAACTTCGGTTTAGGCTCATCAATAAAATTAGCCATAATATGAGCCTGCATGTGGTTAACTTCGATTAAAGGCAGGTTGCGCGCCAGAGCAAAAGCTTTTGCAAAAGAAACGCCAACCAGCAAAGCACCTAAAAGTCCGGGGCCGCGGGTAAAACTAACTGCATCAATATCATTTTTTGTAACTTTACCCGTTAATATGGCTTGCTGGACAGCAGGGATAATATTTTGTTGGTGAACCCGCGAGGCCAACTCCGGGACAACACCTCCGTAAGCGGCATGGATGCTCTGGCTGGTAATCACATTACTCACCACCACGCCATCTATGCAAATGGCAGCGGAGGTTTCATCGCAGGAAGATTCTATCCCTAAAATTACAGGCATTATAAAATGAATTTAAGCGCACAAAGTTATTAAAAAAGCACTCAAAATAACGCTAACAATACTGCTCCTGCTCATCCTGATGCTGGGGCTGATTGTGTTTTCTTTTCAATTTAAATCTGTACAGACCTGGGCAGCTAAAAAAGCGACGAGTTATTTATCCAAAGAACTCCACACCACGGTTGATATTAAAAGCTTGTATTTAAAGCCTTTTTCTTCCATTATTTTGGAGGATTTATACATTTTAGATAAACAGAAAGACACCTTGCTGAGAACGCCTTTGCTCGATGTGCAAGTGAGCGGCTTTGCAATTTTTAACAGTATTGCCGAACGTAAAATCGATTTCAAAAATATAACTTTAAGCAATGGATCTTTTTATCTAAAGAAACTTAAAGACAGCACAACAAACCTGAAGTTTGTATTGGATTATTTTAATTCCGGCCCAAGCAAGCCACACAAAAAAAGCAAACCCTGGACGATCAACTTTGAACAGATTGTTTTAAACAACTTTCATTTCAAATACAAAAACCAATTGGTTGATACCACTATTAATGGTGTTAATTTTGAGGACATCGACCTGAAAAATTTAAATATCAATGCCAGTAATTTGGATTTAAAAAACCACTTGTTTAAAGCCAATATTGCCAATCTATCTTTCAAAGAAAAAAGTGGTTTTACCGTGCAGAAATTAGCTTCTGTTGTAACGGTTGATACCAACCAGATCGAATTGCAAAAGTTAATATTGAATACACCCAATTCCAAGATAAGAAATTATTTTAGATTGGGTTTCAAAAACTTTGATGAGTTTGACAACTTTGAGCATAAAGTTTTGATGGATGCAGATTTTAAAGATGCGCATTTATCATCAACTGATATTGCTTTTTTTGCTGATGAATTGCACCACGTTAAATTTGAATTGGATTTAAACGGTGTAATCAATGGCAAAGTTGATAACCTGAAAGCCAAAAATCTGACAGTACAAGCTGGCCAGGCAACGTACATTAAAGGCAATTTCAGCATGAAAGGTTTGCCAGATTGGAATCAAACTTTGATGGAACTGAACATCGAACAAGTTGCAACGAACAAAAAAGATTTGGATTTGCTTTACAAGAATTTTACCGATAAAAGAAGTAGTGCCATACCTGCAATTGTAGAAAAATTTGGGAACATTAGCTTTAGCGGCCAGTTTACCGGCTTCCAAAACGATTTTGTTGCTTATGGTAATTTTAAAACAAAACTTGGCAGGTTCAGCTCCGATGTGAACATGAAAACTAAAGGCAAGATTCCAAGTTACAGCGGCAACGTTAAAACTTTTGATTTTGATTTTGGAAGCTTGCTCAATGAACCTTCTTTAAACCGCGCTACAGTTTCTGCCAATATTAACGGCGCCGGCTTCGATTTGAAAACACTTGCTGGTAAATTGGATGCCAAAATAAATTACTTAGATTTTAATAAATACCGTTACACCAACGTAAATGTTAACGGTACTTTTCGGAAAAAATACTTTGATGGTGCAGTATTGGTAAACGATCCAAACTTAAAATTGAACTTTAAAGGGAATGTAGATTTAAACCCAGCCTTGCCAGTTTTCCATTTTATTTCTGATATCAAAGGTGCGCAATTAAACAAGCTACACTTTTTAAAAGATACAATTGCAATTGATGCAAAATTTAGTTCTAACTTCTCCGGAAACAATATTGATAACATCAATGGAAATGTCTTGTTGAGACAGATCAGGTTGGTCAATCCTAAAAATAATTACGTAGTTGATTCCTTGTATTTTGCTGCGGAAGGCAAAGGCAAAGAACGGGAACTTACACTTCAATCTTCGCTTGCGGATGGAAGTTTAAAAGGTGATTATGATATAAATACTTTGCCTTCTTATTTTAAAACGTTAGTCAAAAAATATATCCCTTCACTGCAAACTAAATTTATTTCACCTAAACCACAAAACTTCGCATTTCGGCTCAACCTTAAAAATTTAGATCCAATTACAACTCTATTTTTGCCTAAACTTAAAATCCCGGAACAAGGGACTTTTGTTGGCAATTTTAATTCTTATAAAAAAACGGCTACCTTAAATGGACTGATCAAAACCATTCAATATGATAAAATGGTTTTCCATGATTTACTGATTGATGAAAGTACGCAAGATGATTATATCGGCGTCAACATTTCGTTAAGCAAGGTTAATCTTACAGACAGCCTTTTTATCAAAAATATCAACATCACTAACTTTTTGAAAAAGGACAGTTTAAACTTCAACATTAAACTTTCTGATAAAAATGCCGTGAACCAGTTGGATTTATACGGTTTGGTTGAATTTGGAAAAGATACAACTGCCAAACTTAAAATTTTGCCTTCGGATGTAATTATCGAACAGCAAACCTGGCGTATCGCAGAGCAAGTCAGGATTAAAATCCTGGAAAATGCACGCACCCAAATCGCAGGTTTTGTGTTATCAAACGGGGCACAAAAGATCAGTATTGATGGTTTTATCTCACCCAAACCAGAAGACAAGCTTAAAGTTGCTTTCGAAAAGTTTGACCTTAAATCTTTGGATCAATTAACCAAATCGGTAGGCGTCAAACTAACCGGCGTGCTAAATGGTAATGCAGTTTTAAATTCAATTACGGGCAATCCTGGCGTAGAATCTGATCTCCATGCAGATTCAATCATAGTTAACAAAACCTTAATTGGCAATCTCAAACTTTCTGCAAAGTTGGATAATACTGATAAAATTGCATTGGTTAACATGAACATTTTAAACAAAGGTTTAGAAACTTTGAGTTTGAATGGAAAGTACAACATTGCAAGTGAGGATAATAAATTAGATTTCCATATCAAAATGGATCAAACGGAAGCGGTAATCTTAGATCCTTTGGTAAATGATTTGGTTTCTAATTTAAGCGGACATATTTCAGCTAACTTGGATTTAACTGGCATGCCAGATAAACCGCAAATTAACGGAAACATTAATTTGCAAAACACAGGTTTGACCATTAACTACTTAAAAACGCCTTTTATAATTAATGACCAAGTAGTGGTTAAAAACAGTGTGATCCAAATCAACAATTTGCAATTGAAAGACAACCGAAAAGGCAATGGAGTTGTAAACGGAACGGTAGATTTGAACAATTTATCGGCACCAAATATTAATGCAACTATTGATGCGCACAGTTTACTTGCTTTAAATACAACGTTTAAAGATAACCGCTTGTATTATGGTACTGCTTTTGCCACCGGAAAATTTAGCTTTCAAGGTACGACGGATAATATGCGGATCGATATTAAGGCAAAAACTGAAGAAGGCACCATTTTTAATATTCCGTTAAACTCGTCGAGCACAGCAAGTAATTACGATTTTATAACTTATGTTAACCGGGATTCGTCTAAAAACGTGCAAAAAGAACGTTCGTTTAATGGCGTGACGCTTAATTTCGACCTTACTATTGACGAAAAAACATTGGTTAAAATAACAACTGATTACGGACAATTGGAAGGCAGCGGAACTGCAAGTAATTTACAATTGAACATTAACAGTACGGGCGATTTTGAGATGCGCGGCGACTATTTGATATCCAACGGAAAGTTCGAATTTACGGCACAAAATTTCATCAGTAAAGTATTCCAGGTAAACCAGGGCGGAACAATTCGTTGGACAGGCGATCCATCTAACGCAGAAATCAATTTAAAAGCACTTTACGAAGTGCGTACGGATATTAACGATTTGTACAAGGCGGCAGGATTATCCAACGCGCAAGGAAGCCAGCAAAAATTAGTGGAAGCAGAATTGCTGTTAACCAAATCATTAACGCATCCGGATATTGATTTCAATTTTAACTTTCCAAATGACCCGGCTATCAAAGATGAATTGGCTGCTTATTTAAACGATGCAACCAACAGAAACCAACAGGCTTTAAGTTTGATTGTTCGGCGAAAGTTTGCAACCGGAACCGGCGGCGAAAACCTGACGAAAGAAGTTGGAAGCACGGCACAAGATGCCATCAGTGAGTTTGCTTTTAACAAATTGAACAACTTCATTTCGCAATCCAATATTAAAAACTTGGATTTAAATATCCGTTCTTTTAATGATGCAAGTGCATCTTTAAGATTATTAAAAAACAGGTTGGTTTTAAATGGAAGTTTGTACAACAACCAAGTTGGCAATGATTTATTTACGCAAAACACAACACTTTTCAGTTCTAATTTAAGCAATTATACAAAAGATTTTGAAGCGCAATATTTGATTACAAAAGATGGAAAGCTTACGGCAAAATATTCTTATCGGGCTTTAAATAGCACAACTTTAAATACCATAAACGACCAATTAGGCTTGCAATATGTGAACGGATTGGGTTTGGTTTATCAGCAAGACTTTGATTCTTTTTCAGAATTTCTAAGGAATATTTTCAGCAAAAGAAAAAACAATAGAAGGGTGACTCCAACTCCAACTCCAACAAGCGGAACAATTACTCCTCCAAAAACAAGTACAGATTTAAATTAGATAGCTGTTCGATCCAATTTTTATTTTTGACATGCTTCTTTTACCGTACAAAAAATAGGAAAGCTTTTTAGAATTTTAAGTTTGCAAGAAGCGTATGATTTATCGGCATAAAAGAAGCGTTGACATTTTAAATACCTTTTAAAATTGCGTGACCCATCTTGTCGCGTTTTGTTTTGAGATAAGATTCGTTGTGCGGATTAGAAGAAATTTCTATCGGCAAAGTTTCTACTATTTCCAACGTATAACCCAGCAAACCGGTACGTTTTTTAGGATTGTTAGTAAGCAACCGCATTTTGCTGATGTTTAAATCTTTCAAAATTTGCGCACCTACACCGTAATCGCGCTGGTCCATTTTAAAACCCAATTGCAAGTTAGCTTCAACCGTATCAAAACCGTTTTCCTGCAAATGATAGGCTTTTAACTTGTTGATCAAACCAATTCCTCGGCCTTCCTGGTTCATGTAAACAATTACGCCTTTGCCTTCTTTTTGGATGATTTCCATGGCTTTATGTAACTGCGGGCCGCAATCGCAACGGCAGGAACCAAAAATATCGCCGGTAATGCAAGAGCTGTGCACACGCACCAAAACAGGTTCGTCTGCCGCCCATTCGCCTTTTACCAAAGCCAGGTGATGTTCGCCAGTATTCTTTTGTGTATACGCGATCATATCAAAATCGCCCCATTGTGTGGGCATTTTTACAGAAATTTCCCTTTCGATCAGGCTTTCTGTGTTCATCCGATGTTTGATGAGGTTTTCAATTGAAACAATCTTCAAATCAAACTCCTTTGCCATCACTTCTAAATCAGGCAAGCGCGCCATTTCGCCATCTTCCTTCAAAATCTCACAAATAACGCCAGCCGGTTCAAAACCAGCCATTACAGCCAAATCCGTTGCTGCTTCGGTATGTCCGGCTCTCCGCAGAACACCGCCTTCTTTTGAAATTAAGGGAAAAATATGTCCGGGCCGACCTAAATCAGCAGGCCGTGTTGCAGGATCAATCATGGCCAAAATAGTTTTAGAACGGTCCGTAGCAGAAATTCCGGTGGTGCAACCGTGGCCGACAAGATCAACCGAAACCGTAAAATTAGTTTCGTGCGAAGCCGTATTGTTGCCAACCATTAAATCCAGTTCGAGGTGCTGCGCGATAGAACGAACCACCGGCACACAAATTAAACCACGACCATAACGCGCCATAAAATTGATTGCTTCGGGCGTGGCGTTACGTGCAGGAATATAAAAATCACCTTCATTTTCGCGGTCTTCATCATCCACAATGATGATCATTTTACCGGCTTTTATATCCTCAATGGCTTCTTCTATACTGCTTAGCATTGTTGTATTTGTTTAATTGGAACGATCAAATTCAAGGAAAGGAATTTTACACTTGGTACCGATTGCGAAATTAAAAATTAATACAGTTGCTGTAGTCGGCAAATTGTCAAACTAAATTACCTGCCTATGCTTCTTTTACCGGGTAAAATTTAGGGTGATAAAAGAAGCATCAGTTAGAAGTTGCGGCTGATGTTTCAAGCACTTTGGATTTCTTCTCCAACAGCTTTAAAAAGAATTTTTTGTAGCTATCCACATCAAAAAGGGCAGAATCTGTTGCGGCTTTATAGGTGAGGAATAAACCCAGCGGCGTTAAAACCACAATGGCTATCCACATCCCGATTACTGGAGGCACGTGGCCATCTTTTGCAGATTTTTCTCCAATGGTAGAAATGATGTGATAGATGAGAAAAAATATAACCGAAACCACTACTGGCAAACCCAAACCACCTTTGCGGATGATGGCGCCCAAAGGTGCACCAATTAAAAACAGCACCAAACAGGCCGCAGAAAGCGTAAATTTCCGTTGAAATTCTACGCCAATTCGCCGGATAGCATTTAGCGTTTCTTTTTCGTTCTCCGTTTTCGGGCTTACGATATCCCGTAAAGATTTTGCTTCACCTAAAGCCACACTTATCGCACTTAATCGATCGATAGGTTTCAGCGCAGCAAGAACACCTTTATCTACATTGTAATTGATCTGATGAGGAGCGCGTTTGTAAGGGATTGAAAAATATTTGACGTACGGCCTAAAAACCTTAAACTCGATATTCAAGGCACTATCCAAACCATGTTGCGTAATTTTTCGGGTTTGAGTTAATTGCTTGATGTTCATCATCTGGTAAGCACTTTTGAAGCCGCTTTCATCTGTCCGCTTAAATTTTAGGTTAGATAAGTCGAACTTTTGCTCTGTTTCTTTAAACCGCGTCCGTGTTAACCTTTGGCGTGGATTGTAGCCTTTATCACCGGCGGTTTCTTCATAGCGGATGCCGTTTTTAAGTTTCAACACTAAAAAAGAATCGTTTGGCGTACGGTACATGCTTCCCTGCTTGGCAAAAACTACAGAATTGTTGCCGTTTTGGGCATTTTTTTCATAAATCATCATGTCGTAAAGACGTATTCCGTCCGGGTCTTTTTTTCCTACGCGGATAGCATAACCCGGAAAACTGCTGCTGAAAACACCTTCGGGCAATAAATTAGCCGACTTTTGCTGACGGGCATCATACAACAAAGAATAATATTTGAGGTTGGCCACAGGCAGCATATAATCCGAAAATATAAACGCGGCAATACTGAGCAGTGCCACTAAAATTATCATGGGGTACATGGCGCGGGTTAATGATACACCTGCCGATTTAATGGCAACCAGCTCGTAATTTTCGCCCAAACTGCCAAAGGTCATTATAGACGAAAGCAGAATAGAAAGCGGCAAAGCCATGGCTACGTTGGTGGCTGAGGCATACATCATTAGCTCTAAAATGATGTACCATTCGAAGCCTTTTCCTATTAAATCATCAATGTATTTAAAGAGGAAAAGCATCAGCAAAACAAACATCACAATAAAAAATGTGACGAAAAATGGCTGTATAAAAGCCCGGAGTATCAGCAAATGTATCTTTTTCACTAATCGTTTTCTTTTGTAAATACTTCTTTCACAGGCATAAATTACGCACCGAGCACACTTATTAAATAAGCAATCTGGTTGTTCCAGATCAAAGTGCGCTCGTTAATATTATCTTCCGTTGCAAAATCGGTAATGCCTAAAGCCACATCATTGGTAAGTTCGTCCTGGATAATCTCCATTTCGAAATAACTTTGCGGGTCATCGTCCGTCCACCTAAATTTTACAAACTTATTTTCTTTCATCCCCAGCAACTTCGCGTTCTGCGTTTCATCGTCCCATGAAAAAGTGTAAATCTGGTCTTTAACGGTAACATCATCGGCAAACCATTGCGCCAGGCCGTTCGGCTCACTTAAAAAGCTATATAATATTCTGGGGGATGACTTGATTTCGTACTCAATTTTAAATTTCTTCTTATCGCTCATATCAGGTTATACGGAAGTTGTTAGGTAGAAAATGTAAATTTTAACAAATTTTCTTATTAAAACTAATTTCTGATATATTTGCATCCCATTTAAGGCGGGGTAGCTCAGATGGTTAGAGCGTAGGATTCATAACCCTAAGGTCGGCAGTTCGATCCTGCTCCCCGCTACCATACTGGGCAAATCAATTTTAGCGGTTGATTTGCCCTTATTTTTTGGTCTAAAAACCCCTCGACAGTATTTTTCTGGATACATCGAACTAATAAAACGTCTTTTGTAATGATATCAGCACCTTGTAGATTTCAGGCAATCTTGATACGTTCTTCGCTGTGTCTAATAACGGGTCCTTAAAAATCCTGTTATGGATCAGAATGCTAGGCGCGCAGCCATAATCCTGGGCACTCCAAAAGCATTTGCCGTTGTTTTTCGGTCAGCTTGAAACTAAACCTGACCGAC
>CAZZVO010000052.1:0-17487 GCA_964657505.1 uncultured Mucilaginibacter sp. | reverse complement strand
TTCCCCTACGGGCTACTTTAAACTTATTACCCTTTATAAATCATGCGTTTATAAAGGTTTTTTTCTGTCACTGTTACTAAATAGTTGCCTCCTTCACAAGTCCACCTGTTTTGTATACTTCTTTAAGATGATAAGTTATAATATTAAGAGTTCTCTTATGGAGGTTAGTTCCGCTACTTCATCACAGCTTTTCGAACCGTGCTGCCCAGCCACCACCGGAGGCCATTTTTACCGTTAATTTATCTTTTGAAGATACCGTAGCCGTAGTTCTTTTATAATCGGTGGCATCTTTATCTGCATTGATTCCATCTTCAAAAAATACAGCTTTGTAACTTCCTTCACCCAAAAACGAAAGATCAACGGTTATTGCTCTTGGATCCCAATTGGTCATGGCGCCGGCGTACCAGGTTGTACCTTTCCGGCGGGCAATGCTTACGAATTCGCCTACATTTCCATCCAGCGCGACAGTTTGGTCAAATACGGTTGGAACGGAAGCAATGTAATCGGTACATTCCTGTTCACGCTGGTAAATGGTTGGGTTGTCGGCCAGCATTTGTAACGGTGCTTCAAAAACCGGGTACATAGCTAATTGATGGCAACGCGTTCCTTGCGTCATCGGATCAGCATTAATGGCACGGAAATTAGCTTTTGTTGCATTTCGCATTCCGCCGGGCGTGTAATCCATCGGGCCAGACATCATGCGGATAAAAGGAATAGTTACATCATAAACCGGCTGATCTGTAGTTCCCCACTTCATGTTTTCCAAACCTTTTACACCTTCAAAATTAACCACATTCGGAAAGGTGCGCTGCAGGCCGCTCGGTTTGTACATGCCGTGGTAATCAATCAATAGGTGGTTTTCGGCAGCAATTTTAGCAATATCATATAACGAGTTCACCATCTTCTGGTCATCGCGGTCGATAAAATCAATCTTAAAACCTTTTACACCCATTTTAGAAAACTTGCTCATAATCTCGGCCGTGTTACGGCTTATTGCCAAGTAATTCGACCATAAAATTACGCCGACATTCTTTTGCTTAGCATAATCCACAATTTGCTGCACATCCAAATTGTATTTATTTAAATCCAAAGGTGCAGACCAGCCACCATCAATGAGCAAATATTCCAGCTTGTTGGCAGCAGCAAAGTCTGTGTAGTGTTTGTAGGTAGGCACGTTTAAGCCGGCTTTAAAATCAACATGCGAAACATTGCGCGCGTTCCACCATTCCCAAGCTACTTTGCCGGGTTTAACCCATGAAAAATCACCGGCAGGAGCCGCACTCAACCTTTGCATCATATCGTTATCCGCCAATTGTTTATCACTATTGCTGATTACCACCACGCGCCAGGGAAAGCTGCGCGTACCTTTTGTTTTGGCGATGTAATCGGCACGGTTAAAAACAGCATAATTGATGTTGTTGTAACCGCCCGGTGCTTCCTTTGTCGGGTATTTTGCAAACTCGCCCTGCAAACTTTGCTTGCCGCCGGTAACCAAATACATGCCGGGATAATCTGCGATGTCTGCTTCCAGTATTACGGCTTTTTTCGGCGCGCCCACATCAACCAAAATTGGTAAAAAGGCTAAGGAATCGGGCGTTAATCCAGATAAAGGCAAAACGTTATAATGCGCTTCAAAAGAGGTTGTAAATTTATCTTTGTTCCGATAATCGTTTACAAAAGGGAAAAACGCTTTGTCGTCTTCTTTAAAATTGAAATGGGCTTCCTCGTTTTTCACAATTAAACTATCCTTTTTCAACGTAAAAAAACGATAAGCAACGCCGTCGTCATAGGCGCGAAAAATCAACCCAAATCCGCCTTTTAAATTGAGTGTTAATTGGTTATAATTGTTATGGACCCTGGCTTTTTTATAAACCGGTGTATTGATAATTTGGTCTTCGGATGAAGTTTTTGCGCTCTTGATTTTTGCATTTTTACCCAATACTTCGCCGTTAGCTAAAGACATGGAAATAGACGAAGGCATAATCACTTCCGTTTGATCGTGGTTAACCGACCAGTTAATGGTTTGGCCAGCCGTTACTTTTAAACTGATATGGCTGTCGGGAGATTTGACCTGATAAGTTTTTCCGGTTTGTGCAAATGCTGCGGACGAAAAAAACATCGCGCATAGCAACGTCAAAGCGTTAAATTCCATAAAAATATATATTACAGGTTTAGTTGCAGGTATTTACCCATATCAAATATAGTTGAAAAAGAACCTTTTATAATAGCAATACTTCTTTTATCGACTAAAAATTAGTGTTGAAATTTGGATAAGAAATCCAACACAAACGGATACTGATTTTTAGTCGATAAAAGAAGCATAGCAGTTTGATTTAATATTTTGGTCTTACTATTCTAACTTGCCGGCCGCCAGTCCATTGCTTTGCATCAAAAGTTTAGCAGTTTCGGATAGTTTAACAAATTCTGCGCGATAACCTTCCCGGTCTTCGCCTTTTGCGGCTCGTGCCAGGTCGATTGCTTCTGTAAAATTGGAAGTTTGTTTAAATTCAGAATCGCGCAACAACATTCCAACCTCAGCAACGGCAGCAGCAAACCTGAAATCCGCAGAAGTATTTTTTAGGTCGATTGGTTGATCCATAACTGTAGCCTGACTCATTTTACTGGCCGACGAAGTCGGTTCTTTGTACCGAAATTTAATCGTCAACATTTCATTGGAAGCATTACTGCCACTTGTTTTTTCATGCTTTTGATATTTCAACGGATCAACACTGTTGGCAAACTTATCCTTCACCCCAACCGGAATAATCTCATAAAAAGCAGTAACAGTGTGGCCTGCGCCCATATCACCGGCATCTTTTAAATCGTTGTTAAAATCTTCCTTGTTCAGCAAGCGGTTTTCGTAACCAATCAAACGGTAAGCCTGCACTTTGGCCGGGTTAAATTCGAGTTGCAGCTTTACATCTTTTGCTACGGTAAACAAAGTACCGCCAAATTCGCTTACCAAAGTCTTGCGTGCTTCGGTGATGTTATCGATGTACGCATAATTACCGTTGCCTTTATCGGCCAAAATTTCCATTTTGCTGTCTTTGTAATTGCCCATGCCAAAGCCCAAAACAGATAGAAATATATCGCTTTTACGTTCCTGCTCGATCAGGTTTTGCATGTCTTCATCGGAAGAAGCGCCAACATTAAAATCACCATCGGTAGCCAAAATCACGCGGTTGTTACCGTTTTTCAAAAAGTTTTGTTTAGCAATTTGGTACGCTAACTTGATTCCTTGTCCGCCAGCCGTAGAACCGCCCGCGCTTAAACGGTCAATCGCATCTTTTATCGTAATTTTCTGATCGCCGGGCGTTGGCGGCAAAACCAGTCCGGCATTTCCTGCATAAACCACAATCGCAACTTTATCTTTCGGCCGTAATTGGTCAGTCAGCATTTTGAGGGAAGTTTGCACCAAAGGCAATTTGTTCGGTTCGTTCATCGAACCGGAAACATCAATCAAAAACACCAAGTTAGAAGCCGGAAGTTTGTCGGTTTTAACTACCCTTGCCTTCAACCCAATTCTCAACAATTGGTGTTGCGGGTTCCAGGGCGCGGCAGAAAGTTCTGTGTGGATAGCAACTGGTTCTTGATCAGTTGGCGGCGGCAGGTTATAGCTAAAATAGTTAATCATTTCTTCAATCCGAACTGCATCTTTTGGCGGCAACTGTCCGTTGTTGATAAAGCGCCGGATATTGCTGTAAGAAGCCGCGTCAACATCAATAGAAAACGTAGAAAGCGGGTTTTCTTTTGGGTTTTGAAAAGTGTTTTCAGTGATGCCTTTGTAGGATTCACTGTTCTCGGCTTGAGTCCTGTAATCGCCAAAAATAGGGCTTGGACTACGGCTTAATCCCAAAGCTTTTCCTTGCAAAGCTGAAGGTATAGTGGCAGAACTATAAGCTACATCCCGTTTCATTTGCGTTGGATAACCAACAATTACAACTTCGTTTAATGTTGAAGTGGACGCTTTCAAATAAACATCGATACTGTTTTTAACGCCTAATTTTATGCGTTGGGTTTCGTAACCGATGTAAGTAAAAATTAAAATGGTTTGGTTAGATGGAACCGTAATCTGGTACTTCCCGTTTTTATCCGTCGAAGTATTGGTGCTTGTCCCATCGGCACGTACTAAAACACCGGGCAAGAGTTGTTTGTCTTTCGCATCATAAACAGTTCCGGTGATGGTGCGGAGGTTTTTTGCCTGAACAACATTCAGCGTTGTCAGCATCAGGAGGAGTAACACAAATTTTTTCATGGCTTTATAGTTTGATTTGTGATCAGGATGCAGCATCCACCCAATTTCCATAAGCCAACTAAAAAAATTATTTTAACACCGGTAAATGAACTGGTTCAGCACAAAGAAAAAGCCCGACGAGGCCGACGATGAAAGCCTGCTGCAAAGCTATGCCGACACCGGAAACCTGGATTTGTTGGGCCAGCTTTACCAAAAATATATGCCTTTGGTTTATGGTGTTTGTTTGAAGTATTTGCAGGATGAAGAACAAAGCAAAGATGCCGTAATGCAAATTTTTGAAGAGCTGATTGTGAAAGTAAACCGGCAGGAAATACAACAATTCAAAAGCTGGCTATACGTTTTAATCCGGAACTTTTGTTTAATGCAATTGCGCAGCTCGAAGAAAATGGAAACAGTTAGTTTGGATGAACTTGTGGAATTTCCCTTTGTTTTGCATCCTGATGGCGAGGAAAATGAAGAACGATTGAAGGCTTTTGAAGCTTGTATGCAACAATTAACGCTGCCGCAACAACAAAGCATCAACCTATTTTACATCAAAGAAAAATGTTACCGCGAAGTAGCCGAGCAAACCGGTTACACGTTAAACGAGGTAAAAAGCTACATTCAAAACGGAAAACGAAACCTGAAAATCTGCTTAGAAAATAACCGTGAGCACTAACAGAACCGACATATCGCAAATCAGGAAATATCTGAGCGGAGAGCTGGACAGCCGCGCTATGCACGAGCTGGAAAAACAGGCATTGAGTGATCCTTTTTTGATGGATGCTATTAGCGGTTATGAAGGAATTAATACCAACCAGCAGCAAAACCTGGACGATTTAACGCAACGGTTAAATGCCAGAATTTATGGGCATAAAAGAAGCATTTTGTGGCCAGTAATTTCTATCGCAGCTTCTTTATTTTTGGCGATTTCTGTTGGAGGTTTTTGGCTTTTACATCAGCAAAAATTATTAAAACAACATACAGAAATAGCGCAAGTTGAAAGAAAGGTGGTTTCGAAAAATATTGAAAAACCGGTTATTCCTACGCTTAAATCGCCTCCAATTCATCATGATTTGGCGGTTTTAAAACCTGCTGGTTCGACAACAAGTATCAAGCAACATTCTTCATTAAGAAATGAGGCTTTGGCTGATAAAATGCAGGAAATCTTGTTGGATACTTCAAATAGGTTAGCTTCCGGCGCAGCAAAAAATAGCTCGAATAACAGCTCGAAAGCGCACATGCTTAACGAAGTTTCGGTAGTTGGATATGCAACCCAAATGAAACGAGAGGTAACAGCGAGTGTAACCACTATCAGTCCGGCTCCGCAGCAGCAAAGTTTACAAGGGCGTGCCTCCGGGGTGCGAATAGCAGAGAAGGCGAATCAAGATTCAGATTCTGTTGATGTTAAACTGGTTACCGGACAAGTATTATCAAAAAGCGATGGCAAACCGCTTCCTGGCGTTTACGTGACGGTTATCGGTAAAAACAATAGTGTAATTACCGATGCGCAAGGTCGTTTCCATATTGAAGCAAAGGATAAAGATGCATTAAACCTAACTTACATCGGTTTCAACTCAAAACAAGTAAAAGTTAAAAGAAAGGACGATGTGAAGGTGTTCCTGGAGGAAAACCAAAACGCTTTAGCAGAAGTGGTAGTTACAGGTTACGGAAATCAGCAAAACATCAAGGAAGCGCATCCTGTAACAGGATGGGAAAGTTTTAACTATTATTTAGAAGATAAAGCACATGCGCCGGATGGCAAAACCGGAATTGTACGTTTAACTTTTACAGTAAGTTTTGATAACAGCCTGAGCAATTTCAAAATCATAAAAAGTTTAAGCAATGCAGCCGATCAGCAAGCGATTGAATTGATCAAACAAGGGCCGGCCTGGCTGCATAACCAAAACGGAAAGCCAGAAACGGTCCGGGTAAAAATCCGTTTTAGAAAATGATAGTTTGGTTTAGAGCAGCATGAATCTGCCATGCTTCTTTTATCTACCTAAAATCATCAACCTTTATTAATTATGAACTTTTTACTGTAATTTTTTGAACCTGTCCTGATCCGCAGAATATAATTTCCATCGGCCATATTGGTGGTATTGATGGTGGAATTATATTTGCCAAAAACAGTAATGGCACTGCTATTTTGGTACATTAACTGGCCGATGCTGTTCCAAACGGAATATTGCAGATCACCTTTTTCGTACAACTCAAAACTTAAATTCAACACATTATGCGTTGGAACGGGATAAATGATGAGGTTAATATCCGTCAGCGGACTTTCGCCTGCGGGCAACGTAAAATTAAAATCTGCCGAAGGCGAAATACAACCTGCCGACGTGGTTACATCAACCCGATATGTCCCCGAAACTTTAGGCTGATAGGTTTGACTGGTTGCGCCTTGTATCAGCAAATTGTTTAAATACCACTGGTTTCCGTTGCTAAAATTGGAAGTTAAATTCGCCCCGTTTTGCGTGATTTGCGGTGTGGAAACCGGAACAGCAATCCGCGCTGCACCTACGCAACCTGCACTTTTAATGGTAAGGTCATAAAAGTAATAATAGAACGCTTGCGGCGTGGTGGTGGCATTTGTACCGGTAAGCGAGAAAAAGCTGCCAATATTAAACGGATAACCAGTTACGCCGCCGTTATTGCGGTAAATGGTTGCATTATCTAAATAACTGATGTTAACCTGGTAAGTTCCGGCAGCGGGCAGCAATAAATTTAACTGATAAACCTGGCCAACATCTGCCGGGTCATCAACTTGTGCGCCTGTTTGTGGATTGCTGCGTGTGGCCGCTACTTTTAAAGTTACGCTGGATACCGTTTGCCCGGAAGCATTAGAAGCGGTAAAAGTGATGGTGCCAGGATAACCAATATATAAACGTGCACTTTGTAAAATAACCGGAACGGTGGTCGTCATGATCATGCCCGGACTAAATTGGTTGTACCCTCCTGCGGAAAATACATTTTTAGTGGCTGGCCCAACTTTGGCTGTCAGGTCGTTCAATCCGGCGTAAAAAGTATTATTTATTGGTTTTTGTGTGGTATTCACAGATGTACCGCTGGCAAAAGGGAGCGCATCTGTTGCGTTTGCGTACCAAAATACGGTGCCATCGCCATTACCGGTTAATAAATAGGAATTGGTATTTACACAATTTACAGCCAGCAAATTACTGAGGACCGGTGCAGGATTAATGGTTATGGTTGCGGAAGATTGGTTGTTACTAATTTGCGCATCACCAGTTAAATTAGTTGTTGCCACGATTTGATAAACACCGCCAGCCAAAGCATTGAATGTTGTTTTTAAAACATAATCCAGTTCTTGCGAAGGCAGAATTGTACCAGATGATGTTTCGTTAATAGTTGTTATTGCACCTGCTGCATTGGTTATGGTTACACTAACCGGCACATTGCTGATGGCCGCACTGCCGTAATTGTGCAACCTTACCACAATTTGTTGTATGGTGTTACTGCATGCACCAGTTGGGGCAGGACTTACGATGCTTGCCACTCCGGCATCTTTGGTGGTTTTGATAAAGTTGACGCGGTAATCCTGGGTTTCGCCTTTGGCATAAATCCCGCAGGAAGTAACCGCATTTGGGTCGGTTGTTTCGGTTTCAACAATCCGCATTAAACTGTAATTACCCGGCGTTACCGTTAAAGGCACTAAAATATTGGCGGTAAAAGAAGCATTGCCGTTAATTACCGGCGAGGTAGCAACCAGTTCTCCTGCATCATCAAAATCACCATCGCTGTTCCAATCAATAAAAACCTTGGCAATCTTGTTAAAATTTCCTCCGCAAGTCCCCAACGTTACGTTAAGCGGATAGGTTACGCCCTGCTCCAGCGTAGCCGTTAAATTGGTATTATCGGTATAAGAAGTACAACCGGCAGCAGCCGTAAAATTAATGTTGGATAACTGAAAGTTATTAATTTTTGAATCGGCCGTTGAGCTTGCTGCCGATGCGCAATAAACTTTGCCGCCAACGCCAGTTACCACTAACGAATAAGCTTGCGGGCCGCGGCTCAACGTGCCTTTGTGGTTTACGGTGATGGTATAGCTTTTGCCGGGAACGGCGTTGGCGATGTAAACCTGTTCCATGTTATCGCGGATGTTATCGCCGGTTGCAGCAGCGGTTGCAGGATTAGCCGGATCTAAAATCCAAGGTTTAAAAACAGTTGTTCCCTGGTTTACGCGGATATCCAGGTCATTCACCAATTTAATGGTTGGATCGTCCACTATTCCTGCTGCACCGGGAACAGCCTCCGGGTCTGTCCACGCAATCGAGGCAATCAACGCGCCGCTGCCCGAAGCAACTACATTAAAGGTTTGTGTTTGCCCTTGTGCCAGGCTGTTTTCGCTGATGATGCTTTTCGTTCCGTTATCGGTAATTGTCTGTGCCGCTTTGGCCGTGTTGAGCAAACCCCAGCCGTAGATATAATCCGGGCCGATATTTCCTGCATCAAAAGCAGTATGGCAAACCAATGCTTTTAAAGTAGCGGCGCGCATAAAGTTACCAGCATTTTTTTGCGAATAATACTCCTGCAATAAAAAAATGGAACCGCTAACATTGGGCGCAGCCATAGACGTGCCGCTCATAGTTGCATAAGCATCCACAGAAGTTATACCAACGGAAGTTACGTTAACGCCATCGCCACAAATATCTGGTTTGATTCGGCCGTCATCCGTTGGGCCCCAACTGCTAAAGTACGCGATAGAAATATCCGAAGCAGTAGCCGGGCCAAAAGTTAGCGGGTTAACCGCACCAACAGCCAGTACATTTTTAGCTACGGCCGGTGCCGTTATCACATCATAACCATCGTTACTGCTGATGCTGGCCGGCCGCGCGCCCTTGTTCACAATAGTTTTATCGGTGCGGCTGTTGTAACCGTAATACGGATCGCCAACAGCAGGCCCGGTTTCACCGCGACTGTTACCGCCAGCGGCAACAATCAGGTAATAAGGCGCGTTGTAAGCAATCTTGTCGTAACCTTGCGCATTGCTATCGTAATAACCAAACTTGTAATCTTCTGTATCGCCAGGCAAACCGTACCATTCCCAACGGTTTGGCGTAACGTCTGTATTGTAACTCCATCCCGCTAAATAACCGTAAGAATGGTTGGATACCAGCAAAGTAGCAGCGTTGGCAGCCATTTCCGATAAATCATTATTAAAATCATAAGCAACTAAACCGCTTGCGCCAAAAGCCATTCCGCGGGCAGGTGCATAAACACCTTTTGCAATTAAAGTTCCGGCTACGTGCGAAGTATGGTCGCTTACCGTAGCCGAATTATCCAGCATCGTAACCGTTTTTCCCACAAATTCCTGATGGCTTGGGTAGATTTTCCCGCCGTCCCAAATACCCAGTTTGCCCGCCATATTTGCACTCGACCCAGACAATGTTAAACCTAACGAACCGCCGCTGTAAACGGCAGTAGTTTGTGTAGTTGCCGCAGCAATAACGTTGTTGCTGGTTTGCAGATAAACCGGGAAACCTAATGCATCTGTGCCTTGTAAAGAAGTTATTTTGCCATTTTTTTCACTGCGGATAATTGGCCAGCCTTTTTCTTTTGCCAGCGCGAAAGCTTTGTTGCGGTTGGCTTCAAAATTGGTTTTAAATTGATTAGAAAAAAGGTTAAGTGCCCTTCTTTTATCTTCTGTCATCAACTGACTAAAACCAGGGATTGTGATTATGGTAAGAAAAAACAATAAAACGCAGGTAAAATTTTTAATCATAAAAGAAGTATTTATTGGTAAGCGGATAGACTTACGTGGAATTCAGACGTTTAAGGTAGTACAATACTTTTATAATTTTATACCATGAGAAATATATTATCGTTGCCGCTGTTATTATTGATGCCTTTGATCACCCTAAATACCAGTCAAAAAGTAAAGCAGGGAATTTGCGGAACGGTTTTACTTAAACAAGGCAACCAAATGCCTTCCCCTGGCCGTGCGCCGTCAAGCGGACAACCGGTTGTCCGCGAAATTGCAATCTATAAACTCGTTAATTTAAGCGAAGTCAACAATAACGGCGGGATTTTTACAGGGGTAAAAACAGTATGCGTAGCCAAGACCAACAGCAACGCAAAAGGTTATTTTGAAGTGGCTTTACCGCCCGGGCAATACACTGTTTTTACCGTGGAAAAAGAAGGTTTGTATGCCAATAATTTTAATGGTAAAGGAAGCATTAACCCGGTGGAGGTTTTGAAAGATAGTGTAACACGCAGCAATATTTCCATCAGCCGCAAAGCTGTTTTTTAATTACTTTAGTACTTTACAAGAACAAACCTATGATCCAGCAAATTACAAGAGTAAAAAGCACAAGGCAATATCTGCTTAACCTGATCGATGATTTAACCATCGAACAATTAAACAAAACACACCAAGGTTTCAACAACAACATTGTTTGGAACGTGGCGCATTTAACGGCGGTACAACAAGCCATTTGCTACAAACGCGCAGGACTGCAACCGATTGTGCAGGAAAAGTACTTGTCGCCATATTTACCCAACACCAAACCAGAACAGTTTGTAGACAGCAGCGAATTAGAAATCCTGAAAAGCTTACTCCTTTCTTCGTTAGATGAATTTGAAAGCGATTATAAAAAAAGCTTTTTCACCAACTACAAACCTTTCACTACGCGTTACGGCGTCGAAATAAACAATATTGACGACGCTTTGAATTTTGTGCTTTATCATGAAGGCTACCACACCGGCATTATTACCGCTTTGAAAAGGCTGGTGTAGGGTTAGGAATTAACAAATCGTGATTTAAAGCAGTTAATCTTTTTTCGATTAAACGTTGTATCTGCAAAACAATCAAACCGATAGCCAGCCAAACACGGTTAAATTAAGCATGAAAGATTTCTACTATATTCTTAATGTGGATGCAAATTCCACTTTTATGGAGATAAAAGAAGCATACGAAAATTTATCGGCGAAATTCCAACCGTTTCTTCATCAGAAAGACAAGTTTATTGAAAACCAGTTCAGCGAAATTTGTGATGCTTACCAGGTTTTAAGCGATCCTGTGAGTCGAGAAAAATATGATCAGGAATTACATAACATTAAATTTATACCGATAAAAACAGCATCAAAAGTCAGAAGAAGCTTTTTTAAAACGAGGACAATCGACATTACATTTACCGTTATTTTAGGCTTGTTTACCTGCATTTTTGGTTTTTATGTGATGATTTCTATCCGCAACGTAAAAGCGGCCAAAGCTAAAAAAGTGATGCTGGCGGTTGCTGTTCCTCAACATAAAACTATTCACCATAAAATTAAACGTCACCCAAAAACTTACACCAAAAGAGTTGTGCCTAACATTGCCGGTATTGATACTGCCGAAGCCTTTTCTCCGCAACAAAAACCGGTTGCCGCACCTCCAATTTATACCGATAAAAACAGTATTGCCAGTCCAACTATTGCAGATAATACTTTGAATGAAACAAAACCCGTCAACGATATCCCGGCCAGCAATCCACCAACAACTAACGATGCAAACCTGCCTTACACAACCTACCTCAAAGCAAACGAAACGGGCATAATCAACATGCGGAAGTTTGATAATTACCGCTCGCAGGTGATTATGGCCATCCCAACAAATTCGGAAGTTGCGGTTTTAGAACGCGGAAATAGCTTTTATAAAGTAATTTTCGACAATACCACGGGCTTTGTGGCGAAATGGAACGTTTTGAAAAAGTAAGTTTAATCTGATATTTACACCTCGAAGTTTTTAAAATCAGGTGGACAAGCAAATCAATCAGGAAAATAAAAGTGTAAACCAGGTGGTTTTAAACGGCCTGACGATCTCACATTTAACGGAAATCCTGATTGTAAGGAACACGTCTGTTGACGTCGTTCCAGATCCAATTGCCCATCATTACATCGCTTCAACGCAAATCGAACTTAACCACGGCGTTTTTATCAACTTGCGCAACAAGCAGGATTTTCCGCCGGTAACCGTAATTCAGGAAGCGGGAAATTTATATTTAACTTGTGAATGCCAGGCAAAGCACGAATTTTTATGCGAACATCAGGCAATTGTGTTAACGGCGATTATAAAAAAGCAAGATTTACGGGTTTTTTATGATGAACAATTGCGCCACGAAAGGTTAAAAAAGTTCTCCGCAGATTACGGTTTGGAATTTGAACCGGATTTAGATCAGTTTTTCAAGATCAAATTTGAAGATAAAGCACTCAAAATCAACCCAAAATCCCCAGAATTGCTTCCGGTAACGAAAGAAAGCCTCAACCTGCTTCAATCCATAATTGTGGAAGATGTTGCGCCTTCATCAGCAGAAGACCAGTCAGTTTTTGTGGTGTTAAAACAGCATAAATATTATAAATACCTGCTGATTGAACTTTACCAAAGCCAGAAAACTAAGGAAGGCAAGATCAAAAACCCGATGACTTTAATGCCGCCGCTGGATTTTATTTGGAACACCAATGACGGCGAACATTTGAAATTTTACACGGCCATTCATAAATTCCAGAACCACCAAAATAAAAGTTTAAGCGAGGCTGATATTCTGGCGTTAAAAGCAATTGTTAAAAATCCGCTGGGTTACGAATTTTATTGCCATGACAACGAAATTTCGGAAAATATTACGGCGTCTTCCATATTTCCAATAAAAGTTAAACTGCTGAAAGAGGAACCCGAACTCACCGTTAACACTAAAGATCAGTTCTTTGAACTTTCTGGCAGTGTCGAAATTGACGGACAAACTTATGCTTTAAAAGAGTTGCGTATTTGGTTTACGTATTTCATCCGTGCTGAAGATACTTTGTTGCTGGTCAACAATTTACAAGCCTTAAACGTGATGGGTTTGTTAAGCAAAAAGCGCGAAAATTTGTTGGTGCACACTTCCAAATTTCAGGAATTTAAAAACAAACTTCTATCGAAACTCGAAGAACGGATCAGTGTAAATTATCCGCATATTCCGGCGGCAACGCCAGTTCAATTGGTTCAGGAAGGCTTCGACACAGCAAAAGAAAAGATCATTTACCTTTCGGATTTTGGTGCGCATGTGATGATTATTCCGGTGATGCGTTATGGCGAAGTAGAAATTTCCATCCGCACTAAAAAACTGATTTACACAACAGATGCCAAAGGAAAAGAGTTTAAAGTTGAACGTGATAACGAGGAAGAAGACCGGTTTACGGCCTTGCTGATTAAACAGCATCCGTATTTTGAGGAGCAGTTGACCGATCCGCTGCACTATTTTTACCTGCATAAAAAACGCTTTTTGCAGGAAGACTGGTTTTTAAACGTTTTTGAAGAATGGCGAAACCACGGCATTACCATTCTGGGCTTTAGTGAGCTGGAAAACAATCGCTTAAATCCGCATAAAGTAAAAATTTCGATCAAGGTTTTAAGCGGTACAAACTGGTTTAACAGCAACATCAACGCGCGTTTTGGCAAGACAAAAGCTACGCTTAAACAGGTTTATCGTGCCGTAAAAAACCGGACAAAATACGTGCATCTGGATGACGGAACGCTGGGAATTTTGCCGGATGACTGGATCGAAAAGTTTAACAATTACTTTAATTCGGGCGAAATTGAGGACGATAATAACCTGCGGATTTCTAAAAGTAATTACGCTTTGATTGAGCAGCTTTTTGACGAGCAAATGCTGGACGAAAACGTAAAAACAGAAATCAGTAATTATCAGCAAAAGCTTGATGATTTTAGTGCGATAAAAACAGTATCCGTTCCCGAAGAATTTCGCGGCGAACTTCGTTCGTACCAGCAGCAAGGTTTAAGCTGGCTCAACTTTTTAGACGATTTTAATTTTGGCGGATGTTTGGCGGATGACATGGGTTTGGGGAAATCGGCACAAATCATCGCCTTTATTTTATCGCTGCGGAAGAAAGTGAAGCGAAATACGAATTTGCTGATTGTACCAACTTCGCTGATTTTTAATTGGCAGCAGGAAATTGAAAAGTTTGCGCCATCGATCCAAATTTTAACGATTTACGGTGCCGACAGGATCAGAAACGCACAGGATTTTGATCAATATGAAGTAATTTTGACTTCTTACGGAACGCTGCTTTCTGATATTCTCTTCTTAAAAGATTACATGTTTAATTATGTGTTTCTGGATGAATCGCAGCAAATTAAAAACCCGGAATCGCAACGTTATAAAGCTGCTTGTTTGCTAAAATCGCGTAACCGGATTGTGATAACTGGTACGCCGGTTGAGAATAATACTTTTGATCTTTTTGGTCAGTTATCTTTTGCTTGTCCTGGCTTGTTGGGCAGCAAATCGTACTTCAAACGGCTGTATTCCGAACCGATTGATACCTATAAAAGCAGCAAACGGACGACAGAACTGCAAAACAAGATCAAGCCGTTTATGCTGCGCCGCACTAAGCAGCAAGTGGCGGCAGAACTTCCGGAAAAAACAGAAATGGTTTTGTATTGCGAAATGAAGCCCGAACAGCGCAACATTTACAACGCTTATGAAAAGGAATTTCGGGATTATATTTCGGCCACAACCGGCGATGAACTGAAAAAAAGCGCGATGCACGTGTTGAAAGGAATTACGCGGCTTCGGCAAATTTGTGATTCGCCGCAATTGATTAAAGGCGAAAAAATGCCTGGAAATACTTCTGCCAAAATTGAATTTTTGCTGGAAGAAATAGCAGGCAAAATCCATCAGCATAAAATATTGGTGTTCTCGCAGTTTGTTTCGATGCTGGAATTGATTCGGGAAGAATTAGTTAAGAAGAAAATTGGCTTTGCCTATTTAACTGGGCAAACACGAAAAAGACAGGCTGTGATCGAGAAATTTCAGAACGAATTTGAAACGCGCGTTTTCCTGATCAGTTTAAAAGCCGGCGGCACCGGTTTAAATTTAACCGAAGCAGATTACGTTTATCTGGTAGACCCTTGGTGGAACCCGGCCGTAGAAAACCAGGCGATTGATCGTTGCCACCGGATTGGCCAAGATAAAAATATCGTTGCTGTAAGGTTGATTTGCCCGGATACGGTTGAAGAAAAAATCATGCTGATGCAACAGCATAAAAATGAGTTGGCTAAGGATTTAGTAAAAACTGAGAACTCATTTTTTGGGGGATTGGGGAAAGAGGGTTTGTTGGAATTGGTATCGTAAAAGAAGTATAGGGCTTTTAAAAATTTAATGCCTCTTCATCATAAGTAATAAGTAGTTAGAATCTACCATTAATATTATTTGTCATTTTCTTAATTAAGCAAGAAATAACTGTAAATTAAGCAGTTATAAAAATAACAGTTTTCTAATTAAGCAGACTTATCCCCAATATGGAATATATTCAACATATTTTGTTGAAGCATTTAAAGGGTCTTTAGGTTTAATTCGTCCTTGGTTTAATGCATTTTTGATTACAATAGAAACTTGAGGTCGTTGTCGTTCACTCATTTTAAAACGCTCTCTAAGGCTTGTATTATTCATGCTTCCACTACTTAAATATCTTATAATACTATGCTGATAACACGCTTCTATTCTTTCGTATTCTGTTAATTGAGCAAATGCTTTTGGAGTAAACATTGTTATCCTAAAAGCATTTTCCAATTCTTCAAATTTAAGTGGTGGTAAACCATAAAATTCTATTGCTGCAACAGTCTTGGTAAAGCCAGACCCCCTTTCTTCACAAATTTTAAACCTTCTAAAAGAAGATGCTAATACTTCATTTCTTGATTCTGGTGTAGTTCCAATTAGTCTCTCTATCTTTTTGGTTGGCAACAACCTTCCTGGATTAGTAATGCTAATACGATCATCAAAAATTTCAATAATAGGACCGGTACCTTTAATAGTAAAATCTTGATGAATCAATGCATTTGCAAAAAGCTCTCTTAATGCAATTTCTGGGTATATTGCTAACTCTGTTCTAAAAGCGGATTTTATAATTTCACTTGAAGGAAGCAGTTGTTTTACAAAATCAATTAACCCTTCAAAGCCAATTGCGTAACCCTTTGATCCAGGAAATTCCTTAATAGTTTCATTTTTATTTAAACCTTTATATCTTATTAATCTAATTCTTTTTCTCGATAACTGGTCAAACTCATTAAGATTATTAGCTGCAGCAAGTGCACCAAAATTTGTTATATAATAACCAGCACCGTCTACTTTTACAATCATCCCTTCCTGTTCCATTAAATACAAAATTCCTTCAATTGCAGAAGGTACAGGCTTGTCTAGTAGTTTAAATATAGTTTTGTAATCAAGTATTGTTAATACCTCAAATTCTGTTTTTACATTTGATGCATGGAGTTCTTCAAACTGAGGTGTTCTACTATTTAACATTAATCCTCCCAATTCTTGTCTCGATGCTTTTCTTGTTGTTCCCCCTGTTCGGATATAAGCGTCTTCTATTGATTTTGATTTAAAATGTACGGGTTTGATAGATGACTCTTTTATAAATACAAACAATAAAGGTTTATCATGATACAGTTCTATCGAATGATCTATGATTACCATAGGATCTAATGAATCACGTCCAACAGAACTTAGCTTTCCCATTATGTTTTCTGCTTCTTGTTTATTAATTCCTAATACCGTTCCAGATTTATCTTCAATACCAAAAACTAAAACTCCTCCACCTGGATGATTAGCAAATGCTGACAAGTGCTGTGTGAGTTTTATTGCATTTGGAGAAAGGCTTTCTTTCCAATCAATTTCATTTAACTCCTGTGGTACGGGCTGCAAGCTATTATCTAAAAGTGCAAAAGCTCTTGAAAGCCAATTTTTGATTATGTTCATTTATGAAATAAGCAATAAACCATTGATAATCATATATTTAAAATAAATGTAAGTTTCCTGGATAAGCAAAGCACCCTGTGAATTTGATTAGTTATGAATTAAAAGGTGTAAATTTTTTACTGTTGTCATAATTATAATAGTAAATTTACTAAAAAAGCCCTTCAAATTTAATTGAAAGACTTTTAAACTTTTACCGCTGCATTACAATAGCATTCAGCAAATGTAACTTTAGTAAACATTTGCTGAAGGTTAAATAATTGCCGCCCATTTAAAGAAAAAAGCCTAAGAATCTATAATTTGATAGTTAAGCTTTTCAATAGTGGCCCCGACGGGAATCGAACCCATATCTAGAGTTTAGGAAACGCCTATTCTATCCGTTGAACTACGGGGCCAGTTTATTATTTATCGTATCACGCTACCGTTGGCAAACGCTTCCGCTGGTGTTGCAAAACTAAGTTTTCCTTCGGGATTTTCGGCCATTAAAATCATGCCTTGCGATAA
>CAZZVO010000051.1:0-18075 GCA_964657505.1 uncultured Mucilaginibacter sp. | reverse complement strand
GCGTAATGCACATGAAATTGATGCTTAAAAGAAGCATCGGCACAAGCCTCCAACGTAGCTTTTAACAGCTCAAGGTTGTAGTAATAAAAAGGTGTTTCTAATTGCTGAAAACGGTTTACAAGGGCAGAATTGAACATCATATTTTAATCCGGCAGAAAATTTTTAGGAGAAGCCGGAAGCAAAAATAAAATTTAAAGCCTGTAATTGCTGATGGATAGGAAACAATATTTAGTACGATAAAAGAAGCATCGGTTTTGGCGTTTAAAAAACCTCACCTAAATTAACAAACACGCCGTGAGAGTTGCCAACACCAATACCATAATCAATACAAAGGTTTGTGTTAGAGCGTTTGTTAAACTTAATGCGTAAACCAGGACCGTAACCAGGCAAAACGCGTTGAAAAGTTGCGACAGGATAATCAGCAAAACTTTCCCCGTTTACAAATAAAACGCCTCCAAACAAACCATTGTTGCTGATATCAAAGCGATATTCTGCTTCGGCATACAACATATTTGTTCCACGAAAACGACCTTGCGGATAACCGCGACCAGAGTTTCCATTTGTGTCCCAGCCTGTGCTTGGTAAATCAAAATAAGGCGGATGGCCGTTTAACGTAAAAGTTTCCAAAGTCCAAAATGCGATAATACTTTTTCCGCCAGGCGTTATCGGCACATACTTCCTTAGATCAATTGTTAACGATTGCCAGTTATTATCGCTGCCCAGCAGTTTCAAATTTGGCCGGTAAATGATGTTGGCATAAGTCCCGCTTCGTGCATTGATAGAATTTACACGGTTATCGTACAGTAAATTAAAAGTAATTCCGGAAGATATAGAACTGGTTGTTTTGCCATAAAGCTGATAATCGGTTATGCTTTGATTGGGTGTTCCGTTTGCAGTTATGTTGTAATGATAATCCAAATCATAACCCAAACCGCCGTAAAAGTTCTTTTCTAACTTCTTTAAAATGGTTTCATAAAAACGAAAGAAATCGTATTTGATCGGCGTCAAATCGTTTAAAGTGGATAAACTGCCTAAACCATAAGTATTTTCGGGGAATTTGTACAAACGCCAATCGCCAACAAAATTAAAATCGTCATCTTTTGTCCAGATGTTGGAGTTGATACGAAAAGTAATTTGATTATGCTGATTGTAAGATAAATTAGAGTTGATGGAAGATAAATTTTCGTGCTTTTTGGGTTCGGCATAGAAAGCGACATTACCTGTTAAACTTGCAGCAAAACCGGTAGATAAAGTATAACCAATTGAAGGAACTATGGAAAAAATAAACCGCTTGTTAGCAGCAACTGGCTTAGAACTGTTTTTATTATGGAAAAGTTTATGGAGGACATCTATAAAATCTTTTTGAGATGCTAAGCTATCCTGCTGTTTTCTGAGTGTATCGGCAGCAGTTGGTTTTTTTAGATTTTGTGCAGATTGGGCAAATAGTTTTTTTACTGGGCAGGTAAGAAAAAAAACGTAAAACAGGATAAATCTAATTTTTATGGTCATCCTGATTTATGATATGAGAAGCGGCATGGCTTAAAGACGAAAAAAACTGTTAAAAGTTTAGCTGAATTAAATTCAGGAAAAAAATTCTTCTAAAGAACCGAAAAACGCTGTGTTCCAGCCCTCTACGATATCATTGTAATCTTCGTCCGGGATATTTGTGTGTTTTAATTCGGCTGAAGTGCCGTGTTTGTCAGGATGTAGTTTAATTGTTACAATAGAATCTTGTGCCTGCTCGCCAAAATACCATTGCTGTACAATTTTTTTCCCTTCTTCAAACTCCAGGTTTTTTCCCTGGATACTTCCTTCCCACAAAGAAAAATCAGAACCTGGGATAGCTGCCATTTCTGCTTGTTCCCCCGTCCAAATTTCTATGCTAACAGGATTTGTTAAAGCCAGATAAACATCTTCTGGAGCTGCCGGAAGCAGATAGTACTTTTTGTAGTCTTTCATTTAGTAATTGTATTGGCCATAAGCCATCTCCCATTGATTATGGGCAAAACTAATACAATTGCGGGTCTGTGCGTTTGATTAATTCGTCTAATTCGTTGCTGCTTTCACGTAAAAAATCTATTGCTTCTGCTAAAGTTTGATCAGCAATCCCAGTTTGATCTAAAACGTTTACCAAACCCATAATATTCGCCAAGGGTTTTCTTGCCAAATGAAAATTTAAAAAAGCAAGGTTTTTAAGCTGTTTGTTTTTGTTTTTCAAACAGATTTCTTCTTCAACGGCTTCTTCCAACATGGCGCGGTAAAGCTTCTTTTCAGTTATATCGGTCATGGTTAAAAGCACTGCATTTTCTCCATTATATAAAATTGAACATGCAGTTGCCTCTGCAAAAATTATTTTTCCGTAACGGCTAAATAAACTTATTTCTTTTTTTGCCTGAAGTTGTGTTTTGTGCTGATCAGCCATCAGATGAAATATTTTTTGTTGCTCCTTTTGTGGTATAGTTTTATCTACACTGTGTAGAAAAAAATCTTCTCTTGTATGGCGTAAACTTTTTAAGGTGGAATCGTTAACTTCTAAAATCGAGGTAAGATCAGTGTTAACAATGCACATCAACTGATTACTGCTAAAGAAAAACTCTTTTAAGCTTTTATCCTCAAAATCTAATATAGCTTTCAACATAAAAATATATCAATTAAAATGCTTGAGACGATCGTACGAACTAAGCTTGCAATTTATTTTTTAGTTTAAACATTGTAAAAGCCTCTTTCGTATTACTTCAAATACTAAAACCTCAACAACGTAACTTCCAACCCGAACCATACAATATCTACGCCAATAAGTTTAATAGAAATAATATTTATGGTTTTGCAGTAACAATTACGATAAAAACATGAATTAGAGTTTTAAGATAAAATCAATACATTAAAAAAAACACTGCTAAAAACAGTATCTTCGCCCGGCAAATAATAAACCCAAAATTGTTTGCTATGCAATTTGATCCCGCCAAATTTGTTGCCGAAGGTTTAACTTATGATGATGTACTGCTGGTGCCGGCATACTCGGAAGTTTTACCGCGCGAAGTTGATACCCGTACAAACCTCACCCGAAAAATAAAACTGAATGTTCCGTTGGTTTCTGCTGCGATGGACACCGTTACCGAAGCTGCGTTGGCTATTGCGATGGCACAGGCAGGCGGAATCGGGATGCTGCATAAAAACCTGAGTATACAATTGCAGGCTGAAGAAGTACGAAAAGTAAAACGTTCGGAAAGCGGCATGATCCAAGACCCGGTTACGCTAAACAATGATGCTGTTATTGCTGATGCCGTAAAAATCATGAAGGAATATCGCATTGGCGGCATTCCGGTGGTGGATAGCGAACATCGCCTGACCGGAATTATCACCAATCGCGATTTGCGCTTCGAAAAGAATATGGACAAGCCTGTACGGGACGTGATGACGAAAGAAAACCTGATAACCGCACCGCTTGGAACAGATTTAAAGCAAGCGGAAGAAATCCTCCAAAACTATAAAATTGAAAAATTGCCCGTGGTTGATGCTGATGGTCGATTGTCTGGTTTGATCACTTTTAAAGATATACAAAAATTCAAAAACTTCCCCGCTGCCTGTAAAGATGAACATGGCCGTTTGCGCGTTGGTGCTGCCGTTGGCGTTACTGCCGATACTTTGGAACGTGTGGAAGCTTTGGTTAAAGCCGGTGTGGACGTGGTAACAATTGATACCGCGCACGGACATTCCAAAGGTGTAATTGAGCGGTTAAAAGAAGTAAAAGCAAAATTCCCGGATTTGCAAGTAATAGTAGGCAACGTAGCAACGGGCGAAGGTGCAAAAGCTTTGGCTGATGCCGGTGCCGATGCGGTGAAAGTTGGAATTGGTCCGGGTTCTATTTGCACCACACGGATTATTGCAGGCGTGGGCGTTCCACAATTGTATGCGGTGTATGAATGTGCGAAAGCTTTGCAAGGAACAGGTGTTCCGGTGATTGCAGATGGTGGCATCAAACATACCGGCGATATTCCAAAAGCCATTGCGGCTGGTGCAAGTTCGATTATGGCGGGTTCGCTGTTTGCCGGCGTGGAAGAATCTCCAGGAGAAATTATTATTTATGAAGGCCGCCGTTTTAAATCTTACCGCGGTATGGGTTCTATTGAAGCGATGGAACAAGGCTCGAAAGACCGCTATTTCCAGGATGTGGAAGATGATATTAAAAAGTTAGTGCCTGAAGGTATTGTAGGCCGCGTGCCCGTAAAAGGCAGTTTGGCCGAAGTGATGTACCAGTACGTTGGCGGTTTGCGCGCAAGTATGGGTTATTGCGGTGCGGCCAATATTGAAGCTTTACAAAAAGCCAAGTTTGTACGGATCACTTCTGCCGGAATCCGCGAATCTCATCCTCATGATATTACGATTACGAAGGAAGCGCCGAATTATACGCGTTGATTTGAATGCTTCTTTTATAAAGGTAAAAATAGTACGGAGTATGACCGGTAAAGTTTTTTGGGCAGTAAAAGAAGCATGTGTTGTTCGAACTACAATTTTTGCTGCGAAGATTTTTGATTACAGCTAAAAAAGTTAAAGCTTCATTCAACTTTTATAATCAATATCGGAAATTACAAATTCCTGCTTATCTGCATTGTTGTTAAAATATATTTTAAAAGTAGTGCCCACGCCTAATTCACTTTCTACTTCTATCTTGCCTTTCAATGCTTCTACCTGTGTTTTAATAATAAACAAACCCATTCCTTTTGCGTCTTTGTTTCCGTTAAATGTATTGTACATCCCAAAAAGCCGACTTCTATATCTTTCCAAGTCAATACCAATACCATTGTCTTTAAACGTAAAAACGCTGAATTCTCCTTCCCTACTAAAACCAATGTCGATAGTAAGTGGAAGGTTTTCAGACTTATATTTTATTGAATTAGTAATCAGGTTCAGAACTATACTTTCAAAATAAGTTGGATTAGTATTTAATACTTCGCCTTTATCAAAATTAAAATTAATTGTTGTGCCGGCGTTGTTTACTAAAATAAGTATACTATCTACTATCCTATTAATTTCAGCAAAAACGTTAATTTCTTTTATCGGCAAATTTGTATTTGCTTGAATACTTATAATATCGTTTAGGTTGTGGATTGTATCGTCCAGACTGTTCGTGCTGGTGTTGATCATTGCCAAAGCCTGTGCATCATCTATCTCATCGTCCATTTTATTAATGCTTATGATGCCGATAATATTGGCAACATGCGAGCGGATGTTGTGCGAAATAATATAAGTAAAATTTATAAGGCGTTTGTTCTGCTCGGCAGTTATCCCTACCAGGGCCTGCAACTCTTCTTGTCTCAATATTAGTGACGTTATATCGTGCCCGATACATAAAATTTCTGACGGTACACCTTCTTCGTCCGTTAGCATTTTAAATTCCCATTGTGTAGAGATAATGCCTTTTGGTACGGGTTTCCTTAAAATTACCCAATGGGATTTTTCCGGGGCGGCAAAACAAGCCATTACGGTATCCATACATATTTGGTGATCTTCGGGGATAATTAAGCTTAATGAATCTTTTCCTAACCAATCCTCGGCTGTTAAGCTCAGCATCTTACAAAAGAAAGGGTTGAGATAAGTATATTTTCCGTCTAAGTCTGTTTTAATAATGTAGAAGGAATTGTTCTCGATAATTGATTTATAAAAATCGTTCTCTTTTTGTATTTCTTTTATCAGGTCACTATCGGCTACTGCCAAAACTTTTGCACACATAAATACTAAGATTATAATTTAATAAAAGAATGTTGTGGGCCGATAATGATTAACGGTCCGTTATTAAATTCTGTTACTAAAAAGGATGAGAAGGATATATTTTAGATTTAGAAAAACATTGATAATCAATATTTTCTCAAATTTACAAATACATTTTGGTATAATCTTTAGCAGGAGTAATTTACGTGGTACACTATAACTATATGGAGATGTTGCGGGAGGCTGATATTACTAAACTTCTTTTATCAACTATTTTTTAACAAAATCCCCCATTTTAAAAGTATTTTCTTGAATAACTTAATGATCCCTCACTCGTCGCTTCAACACCCCACCCGCCGCTTCTTTGATAATACTGGTAAAAATAAAAGCATTTGGGTCGATGCTGTGAACCATGTTTCTTAAACGCCTTACTTCCAGGCGGGTAACCACAGTGAATACAATATCACAATCTTGACTGATTTCAAAACTGTTTTTCAAAAAGCCGCGTTCGCCTTTGTAAACGGTGATTCCGCGGCCAAGTTCCATCACTAATTTTTCTTTGATTTGTCCGCTTTCCGCAGAAATGATGGTGACGCCGGTGTACTCTTCCACGCCTTCGATCACAAAATTGATAGCTCGCGAAGCCGTGTAATAAGTGAGGATAGAATACAAAGCCGTAGGCAAACCAAGTTCAATGGCAGCAATCAGGAAAATAACAATGTTAATCCCCAAAATAATTTCGCTGATGGTGAAGCTGATCCGTTTGCCAGTGTACAAAGCCAGCACTTCAATCCCGTCCAAAGCGCAACCTCCGCGGATGGCCAAACCTACGCCGATGCCCATAAAAACACCACCAAATATGGATACCAGCAATTTATCTGAAGTGATTTGCGGATATGGGATAAATAGCAAACAAAGCCCAAGCCCGATAATAGCTACTAATGTTTTGATGGCAAAAGCCCGGTTCACCAAAAATCCGCCTAAAATAATCAGCGGAAGGTTGGCAATAATGATTACATAAGCAATATTTACATGGTATATTTCATGGATCAGCAAAGAAATCCCGGTTACGCCGCCATCAAAAAACTGGTTGGGCACCAAAAAGCCTTTTAAGGCAAAACCGCAAAACAGAATGCCAACGATGGTTGAAAATGTATCGGTAATATAGTGTGGAAATTGGAAACTTCTCATGAAGCAATTAGCTAATTTTTGATTTTACAAGCGCCAAATGCTCTTGTTTTTTGTGTTGCCTGAGTTGGATTGCAGTTGCTGTAAAATAATGGTGGCTTTCTAAAAAGCGGACTTGCAATTTGTTCCACTCCTCTTCGGTATCTAAAAATCCAAACGTGGAAAGCTCGGTGAACAATTTATTGCCGGTACTAAAAAAGTCTTCCCGGCCTAAATAATCCAAATCAGCATCGGCCAAAATTTCTTCTAAATGGTTTTGGGGCGATTGCGGGATTTTTGTGGCCATAATCATTCCGCAAATCCGTTCTATTTCTTCCGGTTGATAATCAAAAATGGACAGGTTTTCCTTCGCGATTCGGCAAGATTCTTCTTCATGGTCTTTGGCACCTTTTAAAAATCCCGAATCGTGGAACCAGGCCGCAGTAAGCACTAATTTCAGTTCGTAGTCCGAAATCTTTTCCGCCTTGCCAATATGTGCTACGGCATCAAAAACATCTTGAATATGTTCTACACTGTGGTACGTCAAATGCTTAGGCAACTCCTTGCTCAATTTGTTCAGAATAAATTTACCTGCACTTTCGAATTGCATATCGCTGGAAAACATTTATCAGGCTAATATATTAAATGTTTTGTTTTTGGAACATGGTATAACAGCTTACCCCAATTTTATAACAGATTTAGGTGGATAAAAACAGCACGCCAATAATTGTACTTGTTTTATTTAGTGTTGATTTTTGTTGAACGAAGATTTTTGGGCTATTCCATGATTTCAAATTGGTGTCCAATCTTTTTATTGATGCTGATAATTAACGGTTTAATAAAACTTCTCACCAAAAATTACAATAAAACCAGCATCAAAAAGATAAAAAATTTGCGTAGATAAAAGCTTCGTATTAATTTAGCCTACTTAAATTGTAGATTATGTATTTTAAATTTTACTTTCTTTTATCTTCCTGTTGTAGCTGTTTAGCCAAACTCTCTTTCTAACATACTTCTTTTATCGACCCAAAAATTACAAATCTTTCTAATGAAAATTTCTACGCCCTTTTTTAACGTACGCTGGTTTTTAATCCTGCTCTTTCTCCCCGTTTTTTCGTTTGCCCAAATGAATGGGAATTACATTTTAAGCGGAATTGTGAAAGATGATACCGGCCAGCCGCTACCAAGTGTTTCTGTAAAAATCAACGGCAGCACCGCCGGTACCACAACCAATGCACAAGGCAAGTTTTCCATCACCAGCAACGCCAAGTTTCCGTTGCGGTTGGTTTTTACAAGCATTGGTTTCCAGCAACAGGAATTTGAAGTGAAAAACTCCAACAGTTTGCTAAGCGTGCAACTGGTTACACAATCTTTGCTGGTAAACGAAGTAGTGGTTTCTGCTTCCCGCCAGGAAGAAAAATTACTGCGCTCGCCGGTTGCCATTACAAAATTAGATATCCGTTCGATCCGAGAATCGCCCGCACCCAGCTTTTACGATGCTTTGGAGAACGTAAAAGGTGTGCAAATGACCACTTCGAGTTTAACTTTTAAAGTACCTAATACGCGCGGCTTCAATATCCCCAACAATTTCCGGTTTATGCAATTAGTAGACGGAGTGGATATGCAGGCCGCAACGCTGGGTGTCCCGCTTGGAAACGCGATCGGCCCTACAGAATTGGACATCTCAAGTGTAGAAATTACGCCCGGTGCAGCTTCGGCTTTGTATGGGATGAATGCCATTAACGGGATGGCTAACTTGCTGACCAAGAACCCTTTTACTTACCAGGGCTTGAGTATTTACCAGCGAACCGGCGTAAACCATGTAGATGGTATTGATGTTGGACCCAGCGTTTTAACCGAAACTGCCTTGCGTTACGCAAAAGCTTTCGGCAACAAGTTTGCTTTTAAGGTGAACGGAAGTTACATGCACGGAACGGATTGGATTTCTAACACCAAACTCGATCAAAACCCAAACAATTTAAACAGTGCCAATCCTGGTTTCCCGCAATTAAATGGTGCCAACAATGTGGCTTATGACGGCTGGAATAAATATGGCGATGATGCATTGGCGGGAAGCAACGTGGTTTCGATCAGCGGTTTAACCATTAACGGAAAACCAAACCAAACTTTGCGTGTGGCGCGTACCGGCTATTACGAAAAAGATTTGGTTGACCCTTCGGTGAAGAATTTGAAGTTTGATGCATCATTCCATTTCCGTCCGACAGAACACACCGAAATCAGCTACAGTTACCGAATTGGTGATATGGACGGAACTTTCCAGCGCGGCAACAAAATACGTTTGCAGGATGTGATCGTCCAAAACCACAGCTTGGAAATTAAAGGGAAGAATTTTAAAATCTTGAGCTATATTTCGTTGGAAAACACCGGCAAATCGTACAACGTAAAACCACTGGCCGATAATTTGGATTTATACAGTGGCGGAAGCAATACGGTTTGGGCCGCAAAATATAAAACCGCACTGGTAGCACAACTGAACAACGGTGTTGATTTGGCAACTGCCAACCAAGCTGCCCGTGCCGCGGCAGATGCAGGCCGTGTTTTGCCAGGCACACCAGCTTTTAACGATTTAAAAAACACGATCATCGGGATTAATAACTGGGATATTAAATCGAGTTTGATTCCCAATGCGCCAGCAACTGGCGGCGCAGCTTTGGTGCAAAACAGCAGGTTATACCACACGGAAGGTCAGTGGGATTTATCAAAAGCCGTTAAAGTTTTTGATTTATTGATTGGTGCCGATGCCCGCATTTATCAGGTTATCCCTGACGGAAATAATTTTGTTGACTTTTCCCGGCCAATTGCAGATCGTAATGTTCCGCTTGCAGACGGCAGTTTTGGTAACGATATTTATTATAAAAAATTTGGTGCTTTTTCTCAGGCTACCAAAACTTTTTTTGATCAAAAGTTAAAGCTGTTTGGTTCGCTGCGGTTTGATTACAACCCGGATTTCGACCCTAAGTTTACGCCGCGTGTTGCTGCCGTTTACTCTCCTACCGATAACCATAACTTCCGGGTAACATATCAGCAAGGTTATCGTTTCCCGTCGTTGTTCGAAGCCTTATCGTACGTAAACAACGGCCGGGTAAGGCGTGTTGGCAGTTTATCTTACATCGATCAAGGTTTAGGCTACTTAGAAAACAGCTATACACAAGCTTCCGTGGTAAACTTTAACGCCGCCGTAGCAGCCGCAGGAAACACCGATGCAGCAGCATTGGCAAACCGAAATTTATTACAAGTGGCCAACTTGCCAAAAGCACGTCCGGAAGGTATTAATTCTTTCGAAGTAGGTTATAAAGGTGTTCTGTTTGATAACAAAGTAGTGGTAGATTGGGATGCTTACTCTAACATTTACAATGGATTTTTAGGCCAGGTACAAGTTTATGTGCCTAAAAGCACTACCGTTGGTTCGGATGCTGCAGTTTTAGCAATGCTTGACCGGAACCGCGATCCAACTACCGCAACTACCACCACCGCAGCCAGCGCTGGTCAGGACCGCTACCGCGTTTACACCAACGCTAAAGATGATTACCACAATTACGGCTCGGCTTTAGGCATAACCTATAACTTCTACAAAAAATTTAGCATTGCCGGTAATGCAAGCTTTAACAAATTGCAATCCAAGCACAGTGATGATATTTTTGTAACCGGTTTTAACACGCCTATTTTATCCACCAACCTTTCTTTTGGTAACCGCGAAATCATTAAAAATTTTGGTTTCAATGTGATTTACAAATGGCAGCAGGGCTTTTTGTGGGAAAGTCCGCTCGTAACTGGCTCCGTTCCTGCCATCCATACTTTCGATGCACAAGTGAGTTTGCGCGTTCCTCAATATAAAGCCAACTTTAAATTAGGCGCAACCGATTTGTTGAACCGCCGCTACATTCAATATGCCGGTGGCCCGACTTTAGGCGGATTGTATTATTTGGCCGTAACGTTTGATGGATTGCTCAACAATTAGGATACTGTTTTTATAGGGGTAAAAGAAGTATTGGCCATTTCTAAACTGCGCGCTGTCATATTGACCAACGGGAGAAATCCTCTTCAAAGCGAAAGAGAAATCTTTTGTTATTCGAAGAAGATCTCTCCATTCGGGTCATGATGACAGGGAAAACGCAATGACTATTTGTTATTTTTCCTGAAAAACCCTTCTCATTTCCCGCTACAATCCCGACTTTAGGAACATGAAGGCAATTTGTGTTTTTTGCGGGGCGAATTTTAATGGTGATGAAAAGCTAAAAACAGCGATTGATGAACTGGCCGAAATAATGGTAAACCGCAACATTTCCTTAGTTTTTGGCGGCGGAAAAGTTGGCGTAATGGGCTTAATTGCTGATGCCATTTTACAACGCGGCGGCAAAGCCATCGGCGTAATCCCAACATTTTTGATGGATAAAGAAGTTGGCCATACCGGCCTTACCAAAATGCACGTTGTTGAAAATATGCACCAGCGGAAGCAGTTGATGAACGAATTGTGCGATGGCATCATCACGTTGCCCGGCGGTTTTGGTACGTTGGAAGAGTTTTTCGAAGTGTTAACCTGGCTGCAATTGGGCTTGCACAACAAACCGATCGGGCTGCTAAATATCGGCGGTTTTTATGATTTTTTGCTGAAGCAGATGGATGTAATGGTAGCAAACCGGTTCTTGAAACCCATAAACCGCCAGTTAATTATAAGTAGCAGCAACCCGTTGGACTTAGTTAATTTGATGGAAAACTTTAACGCTTCGCCGGACGAGGTTTGGTTTAAAGACCAGAACCTGACTTAGAAATAGTGTGCTAAAAGAAGCATGGGTTTCCAGAGATCGGAAAAAAGCATTTAAGCTTTTTGTTAATAAACTTACCGACTAAACTTTGTTTAATTTTATAGTGATAGAAGAACAAAAACTTGCTTAACAGATCTGGCGATGTTGAAAAATAGAAATAGTACGTTGGATTCCCTCCGCGAAAAAGCGGAACAACTATTATTACGCGATAAAAACAGCAACAAGCAAGTGAAGATGATGGAAGTGAAAAGGCTTTTCCACGAGCTGCAGGTACACCAGTTGGAACTCGAAATGCAGAACGACGAACTGCAAAACACCACAGCCCAACTGGAGCATCAGCAAATAAACTTCAGTAACCTGTTCGAACTTGCCCCGGTAGGTTATTTTGTAACTAACCAGACCGGCCTCACCCAAAACGTTAATTATGCCGGGCTAAAGTTGTTAGATGATGACAAAAGCAACCAGCTTGGCAGACCTTTTATCCTTAATATTTTTCAGGAAGACAGAGACGGTTTTTACAGATATTTCAGAAAGCTTTTTGCGTTACCTACGGTACAAAGTTGTCGCATCAGGCTGATCAACCGAAATAAACAAATACTAAACGTACAAATAGACGGGCTTGCGCTGCTCAATTCGCCAACAAATCCAATATGTTATTTAACCATAACCGATTTTACCGGCAAGCAAGAGGCCGAACAAAAACTGAAGGAAACCTACAAAACGTTGGAAATGGCGTTGGATGCTTCATCAACCGGAATCTGGGAGATTGACCTCGTAAGCGGCAAAATTTATCTGGATGATTTTTGCCGTAAATTGTTCGGTTTTGACCAAGGTAATTTTGACGTCAAGTACGAAACGCTTTTCAACCGGACTTTATTGAACGACCGTAAAAACGTTGAGCATGACATCAGGAAGGCGATTTTAGAGGAAAAAGAGTTCAACATTCGCTTCCGGGTCAACGTCCCTGATCAGGATTTAAAATATGTACAGGCCAGAGGACAAGTAGTGATAGACCAATATCAAAAAAAACGCTTCATCGGCATATTTACAGACATCAGCGAAAAAATGGCCTCGAAAATGCAGGCTTCCCGCGCAAAAGAACAGCAGCAGCAAATGATTTTGGCAGCCGGGCTGCAAGCCGAAGAGAACGAAAAGAAAAGGATTAGCGAAGTTTTGCACAACGGAATTGGGCAGATGTTGTACGGCATTAAATTAAGTATGGGGCAGATAGAAAAAACTTCTTCAAGCCCGATATTTGACCACATGGCCGATCTGCTTGATCAAAGTATAAAGGATATCCGCAATATTTCTTTCGAGCTGGCACCTTCCATTTTAACAGATTACGGCCTGGCTGCCACTTTGGAAGATATGGCTGCGCGGTTATCTAATCCGCAACTTTGCGTTTCAACCAAAGTAAACAACATTAACGAAGGTTTAGATTTTCAGTTGCAGCTCAACATTTTCCGGATTATCCAGGAGTTGATTAACAACAGCATCAAACACGCTTATGCCAGCAAAATTGCCATCGAAGTAACCAAAAAAAACAAGGTTATTTTGATTACTGTTTCTGATAACGGGATCGGTTTTGAGCAAGATGCAGAAACAGAAGTGCCAAAAGGGATCGGTTTAAGCAGCATCAAAAACCGTTTACGTTTATACAAAGGATCTTTAACGATAGAATCTAAGCCAAATGCCGGTTCAACTATTAGCATCAGCCTAAAACATTAATTAAAATTTTAGGAGCGATAGAAATTTAAGATATTAAAAAAGCAATTATAGCCTATACTTCAGCAAAGCCCCAATAATTCTATCAAGAATAAAAAGATAAATACTATTTTTACCGGTATAAAAGAAGCATGGTTTGTAGGTTCTACAGCGTGTTGTCATTAGTGCGTTGTCATTTCGACTAACGGGAGAAATCTTCTTCAAACACATTTATAGACGGATTTGAAGAAGATTTCTCCCTTCGGTCGGGGTGACAAACACCAAAAGCCGACGTAGCTCAGTTGGTAGAGCAACGCATTCGTAATGCGTAGGTCGCAGGTTCGACTCCCGTCGTCGGCTCCAATCAACCTAAAATAAAATTATGGAAAACGAACCGTTTGAATTTTACATCCACCAAAACGGCGAAAAAGTTTTATGTCGGATTGAACCGCAAGGCGATGATTACGAAACTTATTTCGACGGCAAGCATCAAACTAAAATCCGGTTCGACCAGCACGGACATTGCTACCAGTTAGGCGGCGAAAAACTGCCGATAGAAACGATGCAAGCGATTGAAGACGGGATAGAAAGCCATCTGCTTTAAAATTGCTTTAAAACTTTATCAGCATAGCGGCGTTCATAAATTACAAAGAATACATTTTAACCACTTAAAAGAAGCACAATGGATACGTTGAAAAAATTTGCCGCAATGGAAAAAATCGTTCACGAGTTGGAAGATTTGAAGAACAGTCAGCAGGCAATCATTCAAAAATTAGGAAAAATTGAAGTTGATAATATAGATTTAGGAGACAAACGTTTGGAAAAAGATTTGCCGGATATGCACCAACGTGTTGCTGATAACTTAGATACAATTGCAGAGATTTTAGAATATTTTGCCGGCAATACTGAGACTTTTGCTGATAAAAATAACGTTGAAAAATTAAAAGAAGACCAGGCAATTAGAGAAGCTGCCGGTAATGAGTAGTTTTTTTAAATTGAATTGAAAAAGCACCTGCCAAAATCAGGTGCTTTTTTATGCGGATAAAAGAAGCATCTGTTAAATTGATGTTGTCTTTTTCGAAATAAGCTTCCTGCCAATTGCAATAAAAAGTGCACCTAAAAGTGCAAAAACAATTAACAGCACAAAAGCATTTAAAGCCACGGCGGCGTAACCGAAGCTTTTTACATCCACAAAAAAATACGGATAAAAACCGGTTAACGCTCCACGAATAATAATGTATACCAAATAACCTAACGGAAAGAGCAACCAACCGGGCAGTTGTTTCCATGCTAATCCTTGCTTCGGCAACAGAAAAAGCCAGTAGAAAATGTATAGAAACGGTACAATTACGTGCAGCAGTTCGTCATTTGTTTTGAATACACCTTTTGCACTCCAAAATTGCCGCAGCACCAAATTATAAACCAAACACACAATGGTAATGTAAACCGCAATTGCGGTGGCCGTAGAAATTTTGGAGAAAAATAGTCCGACTGCTGTTCGGGGAATTAATAAGATTGCTGTTAAACTTATAGCTACTAAAATATTGGTGAGAATGGTAAAATAGCTAGCTAATTGTACAATGCTTCCGGCAAGCGTCCTTCCTTTTTCTAAGTATTCGGGTACAGAAATTAAGAACTGCATGATGACGGCAAACCACGCAATAATTGCAATTAGGGTGATAAAAAAAGTATTTCTTAGTATCCGTTTTTGATCCATTTTTTGTGTTGTATTAGCACTAAACTAAAAATTTCAAACTGAATTCTTGACGATTATAAAAGATTTAGGCGCATCTTACTCCACCGTTTTACCTTTCATAACCGTGCTAACCGCTTGATCCATTAAACGTTCTGCAAATGGGCGCGTAAATTCATTTAAAATATCTATTTTTTTTAGGATCAAATCTTTATCACCTGAAACCAAAGATTCTTTTAGCTCAGCAACTAATTTCAAAGTATCCGTAATTTCTGTTGCACCTAAATAGGCTACATTTTTTTGTACAAAACGTTCGGCCGTGTAAACCATTTGCTCACCTTCCGTTCGGGCTTCAATCAGCATACGTTGCTTCACATCGTCCTGCGCGTGTGTGATGCTGTCCATCAGCATTTGCTCCACTTCAGCATCTGTCAAACCGTAAGCTGGTTTTACTTCAACTTCCTGTTTTACGCCTGATCGTTGTTCTACAGCTTGAATGGTTAAAATACCGTCCGCATTTAACAAAAAGTTAATGTCCACTTTGGGGAAACCGGCTGGCATGGAAGGAATTCCTTTTAAATCAAACTCGGCCAGCTTTCGGTTTTCTTTCACCAAATCACGCTCGCCCTGGTAAACAGCAATTTTCATATTGACTTGTCCGTCGATGGAAGTTGTATATTGTCTTCCTGCTTTAGTCGGGATTTTTGCGTTGCGAGGAATAATTACGTCCATCAAACCTCCCATTGTTTCGATGCCTAATGAAAGCGGCGTAACATCCAGCAACAAAATATCGGTACGGTTTCCGGCTAAAATATCTGCCTGAATTGCTGCACCCAAAGCAACCACTTCGTCAGGATTTACTTCATCGTGGATTGGCCGCTTAAAAAATTCGCCAACCATTTTTTTAACCAAAGCCGTTCGTGTTGAGCCGCCAACCATCACCACTTCATCAATTTGACTGATTTCTAAACCTGCATCTTTTAACGCGTTCCGGCAGCTTTGTATCGTTTCTTCAACTTTTGGCAAGATCAGTGCTTCAAAAGTTTCCACATCAATCGTACACCAGATTTCTCCTACTTTTTCGTTAAACAGGTTTTGGTGTGCAAAAGCTTTTTTGGCTTCCTCCGCTTTTAAACGCAATTCTTGCTGCGGCAAGTCATGCTGTTTTTGCAGGTTGTTTTTCTCGATCCAGTAATTAACAATCAGTCTATCGAAATCATCTCCGCCTAAAAAAGTATTGCCATTGGTAGCCAAAACTTCAAAAATCCCATTTTGGATTTGGAGGATGGAAACATCAAATGTTCCTCCGCCCAAATCATAAACGGCAATGGTCTTAGTTTCTTCGGGATCTAAACCAATTCCATATGCCAAACTTGCCGCGGTTGGTTCGTTCACAATCCGCAATACATCTAAACCGGCCAGCTTCCCAGCATCTCGCGTAGCTTGTCGCTGCGAATCGTTAAAATAAGCCGGAACAGTAATCACAGCTCTGTTTACAGGCGTTTTTATCGCGTGTTCTGCGCGTTCTTTCAGCTCTTTTAAAATCAATCCCGACAATTCTACTGGTGTATAAAAAGCATCGCCAACTTTAATTTTAACTAAGCTTTCGGTATCGTCATCAATAATTTTATAGGAAAAGAAGTTCTGGTAATCGGCTACATCTTTGTAAGATCGGCCTAATAATCTTTTCACTGAAAATATCGTATTCTGCGGATCGCTGATTAAAAAGTTTTTAGCTTCATTCCCAACCGTAATTTCGCCTTGCTCACCGAAATGAATAATCGACGGAACTAAAACGCCTTTGCCTGTATCGTTTATGACCTGCGGATTTTTATCAGGATTGATAAAAGCCACCAGCGAATTAGTGGTGCCGAGATCAATGCCGACGATAATTTCTTCCTGCTGTATAGAACCGGTTGTTAAATTGATTGAAACTGTAGCCATAATACTTTTTAGGACAAGCTGCAAAGTTAAGAGTTTTGTATGAGGGCTTGTCATTTGAGTGTAGAAGGGAATTTAGGTGATAATTAGCAAACCTACGATTGCTTGTAAGATGTTCTTTTTGCTTGATCAAAAAAAACCAAAAAATCAAGACAAACCCGATCCCTCCGGGCGTTTTGTCCGGCCTTTACGCGCCTGGGCGCAGACCTTGCAGGCGGCCCTACAAAGCTTAGAAAGAAAAGTAATTTTTAGATTAAACTTGGTTACAGAATTGCAAGGTTATCACCATAAAGGTAGCCACCCAGGCGCGTGGGGAGGAATGCCGCCCGGAGGCGATACGGCATTCTTGAATTTTTGGTTCTTTTTGTTCAAGCAAAAAGAACGGACAAAAGAAAAAAATGAAGAAGATGCACTGGTAAACACGGATGAAAAATCACTACAACTTCAAACAAATATTTTGATTAATTTCCGTCCCATAAATCATCCTTAAATGTCCGTCTATTTCAAATTTGCTGCAATACTGTTTTTATCAACCTTTTTTTTATGCCGGTTGCACGCGCAAGAATTTGGCGGCAACCCGCCGTCTATCAAATGGCAGCAAATTAATACACCGGCAGCAAGGGTAATTTTTCCCCTTGGATTAGATTCTTCAGCAGAACGTGTTGCCAATATCATCACTTTTATAAACCGCGGTATTGCGCCAACCATCGGTTTCCGGCAAAAAAAAATCAATATCGTACTTCAAAATCAAACTACAATTTCTAATGGTTATGTTGGTTTGGCGCCTTTTCGGAGTGAATATTATCTTACGCCAGACCAAAATAGTTTTGAATTGGGCAGTTTACGCTGGACAGACCAACTCGCTATCCACGAGTTTCGGCATGTACAGCAATACAACAATTTCGATGTTGGCCTCACCAAATTTTTCCATACTATTTTTGGTGAAGGCGGACAAGCGGTCCTCAGTACGTTAACCGTTCCAAATTGGTTTTATGAAGGCGATGCTGTTTTTAACGAAACTTTAACCAGCCAGCAAGGCCGCGGCCGTTTGCCTTTTTACTTCAACGGCTACCGATC
>CAZZVO010000050.1:0-18078 GCA_964657505.1 uncultured Mucilaginibacter sp. | reverse complement strand
TGCCAGGTAACTTTGCCATGCGGCACTTGAATTTTTCGCAACTCGTTTGCTGTAAACATCAGCTCGGCAGTAGAAGCATGGTTGTAGAGAAAAAGGCCTTCTTCAATCGACAAAAACTCAAACTGAAGGGCACGGTCTAACAGTTCTGCTGTATTCATGTACAAAGGTAGTTATCGGTTAGCAGTTTATAGTTTTAAGCTGTCAAACATTAGCCATAATTTGGGTTGATGACAATGCTTTCGGCTATCAGCAATAAGCTTTTAGAAGTCGCGCCTAAAGTTATCCGATAAAAAGAAGTACGCGGCTGTCATCTGAACTTGTTTCAGGATCTCTCAAGATATACAAAAATACTTTTCACGAGGGATCCTGAAACAAGTTTCAGGATGACAAAATACAATACTAATTTTCAGGTGGTAAAAGAAGCATTATACAGTAGCTTTTTTGTTTTCGGTAACCTAAAAGCTGAGTGCTAACAGCTTTCAGCTTCTTCCTCACCTAATCATCACACCGGGCTTATTTAAAACCGGCAACCTTATAAAATTAGATTCAACAATACTCTCCGGCAGAAAAATAAATTTCTTGTCAAATATCTGGTCTTGGATATAATAACTTAGCCAGTATTCATTGTTCAAACCAAAAGTTTGCTCATCTATCGGTTCGATCAAAGCAAAACTTTTGGGTTCTACTTTCGGGAAAACATGGCGCAACGTAGAAGTTTTTACTTCTTCGCCGTCTTTATGTCCGTAACCTCGGGAAGTGATCAGTGCATTTTCAATCTCCTGATTTTTCAGGTTGATCAGGTAAACATAATAAACTTTGCTTTCCGGTCCTTCGCCTTCCAATGCAACTGCAATGGCAACATCTTCAACTATATTTTGTGGGAGATCTTTTAACATTAATGATTAAAATTGACCTGATCTAATTGATTGAAACAGGTTGATATTATTTTTTCTTAGCAAACTTTTTGACTGGCTTTTTTGGCTCTTTTTCTGCGGCCACGGCCAGTGTTTTGCATTCTTCGTATGTTAGTTCTGTCGCTTCCCTGTCTTTAGGAAGTTTAATGTTGAGTTTCCCGAACTTTAAATACGGGCCCCAACGGCCGTTTTCAATTCGCATAGCTTCGTCTTCTGTAAAAGACTTAATTAGTTTTTCAGCATCGGTTTTGCGCTTGTTTTCGATGATTTCAATTCCGGACTTTTCATCAACATCCAGCGGGTCAACTCCTTTTGGCAAGGAAAAAAACATGCTGTTGTGGCGGATGTACGGACCAAATTTTCCGATGGCAACCGTCATTTCCTTTTCTTCAAAAACACCAATCTTTTTGGGAAGTTTAAACAGTTCCAAAGCTTCTTCCAACGTGATTGTTTCAATCATTTGCCCTGCACGCAGACTTGCATAAGCTGGTTTTTCTTCACCTTCCACAGCTTCCCCAATTTGTACAAACGGACCGTAGCGGCCAATTCTTACCGACATCTTTTTGCCGCTTTTTGGGTCGATTCCTAAATCACGTTCGCCGCGTGTCCGGTCAGCAGTTTTAATCGTTTCTTCTACTTCCTGGTGAAAAGGCTCATAAAATTTATGCAGCATTTTAGTCCAGTCTTCCAAACCCTGCGCAATCTCATCAAACTGTTTTTCTACACCTGCAGTGAAGTGAAAATCGACGATGCCGTTAAAATGTTGCACCAAAAAATCATTCACTACAACGCCAATATCTGTGGGGAAAAGTTTTGATTTTTCTGCACCCGTAATTTCGGTTTTTTGTTCTTTAACTACTTTTTTATTGATGAGTGTTAAGACGTTATAATTTCGAGTTTTACCTTCACGGTCTTCCTTTACCACATAACCACGGTTTTGGATGGTAGAAATAGTAGGCGCGTAAGTTGATGGACGGCCAATGCCTAATTCTTCCAGTTTTTTTACCAAAGTGGCTTCGGTATTCCGGGCAGGAGGACGGGAAAAACGTTCAGTCGCATTCAAATCGCGCAAGTTTAATTCCTGGCCTTTTGCAAGTGGCGGCAAGATTGCGTTATCACTGTTATCATCTATCTTGTTTTCTTCTTCCTCGTCCGAAGATTCTAAATAAACTTTCAAAAAACCATCAAATCGTAATACTTCTCCGTTGGCAACCAACTCTTCTTTTCGGGTGGAGATGCTGATTTTAGCCGTTGTTTTTTCAAACAAAGCTTCGCTCATCTGCGAGGCGATGGCACGTTTCCAGATCAGTTCATATAAACGGATTTCTGCGGATTCACCTTCGGTTGTATGCTGATTGAAATATGTTGGACGGATCGCTTCGTGCGCTTCCTGAGCACCAGCGGATTTGGTTTTATATTTTCTAAACTGGTAATATTTATCGCCGTACGCTGATTTAATTTCTTTGGATGCAGCATCTAAAGCAGTATCCGAAAGATTGACGGAATCGGTACGCATATAAGTAATCTTCCCGGATTCGTACAAACGTTGGGCGACAGACATGGTTCGGGAAACTGAATAACCCAGTTTCCTGCTCGCTTCCTGCTGTAAAGTGGAAGTGGTAAAAGGCGCAGCCGGCGAGCGTTTAGATGGTTTGGTTTCTAAACTGCTGATCTTGAAAATCGCATCTATGCAATCGTTTAAAAATTTTTCTGCGTCGCTTTGCTGCACAAAACGGTTTGGCAGTTCTGCTTTAAAAACTTCCTTAGCTTTTCCGGTGGTAAAAACAGCAACCACGCGGTAAGCGGCTTCTGCTTTAAATTTATTGATCTCTCGTTCGCGTTCCACAATTAAACGCACGGCCACCGATTGAACCCGGCCGGCAGAAAGCGAAGGTTTTATCTTTTTCCACAAAACAGGAGAAAGCTCAAAACCCACCAATCTATCCAAAACCCGCCGTGCCTGTTGTGCATTTACTAAGTTATAATCTATTTTTCGCGGAGATTCTATCGCTTTTAAAATAGCAGGTTTGGTTATTTCATGGAAAACGATGCGGCGTGTGGTGGCATCTTTTAAGCCTAAAGTTTCAAATAAATGCCAGGAAATAGCTTCGCCTTCCCGGTCCTCATCCGAAGCAAGCCACACTACGTCTGCTTCTTTAGCTAATTTTTTTAACTCGCTAACAATCTGCTTTTTATCGGCAGGAACTTCATATTTTTGCGTAAAGCCGTTGGCAATATCAATAGCATCTTCGGATTTAACCAGATCACGAATATGGCCGTAACTTGATTTTACCGTAAAATCTTTGCCAAGGTAACCTTCAATGGTTTTGGCTTTTGCCGGAGATTCTACTATCAGTAAATTTTTTGCCATTAATTAGGTTTAGTTTTTGCAAAGGAAACACAAACACGTGCTAAACACAATATTTATTTTCTTATTTGTGTATTGCTGATCAGCATTTAACAGAAAAGCACCGGTAAAAGAAGCATTGGTAATTGTATAACTCAAATCAGAAAACCTCCGCCCAGCAGGTCATTTCCCTCGTAAAAAACGGCAGACTGGCCTGGCGCAATCCCGGCAACACGATGATGAAAATCGATTTTTAAATGATCGTTCATCTGTGTAACCGTGCTTAAAGCACCTTGATCTTTATAACGGATTTTAGTAATTGCTTCGATGGAATTTTGCAGGTTATCATATTTAATCAAGTTAAAATCCCGGACCCAGGCTTCGCTACTTTCCAAATCTTCCTGTTCGCCCAAAACAACTGTATTCGTATTTGGGTCGATTTTAGTTACAAACATTGGTTTGCCTAAAGCAATCCCAAGTCCTTTCCGCTGACCAATTGTATAAAAAGGATAACCTTGATGTTTACCGACAACTGTTCCATCACCTAAAACAAAATTTCCGCCAGCAACTTTTTCTTCCAAATCTTCTACCTGATGTTTCAGGAAAGCGCGGTAATCATTGTCTGGCACAAAGCAAATTTCGTAGCTTTCGCTTTTGCTCGCGAGTTCTAATTGTCCCATTTCTACAGCCATTTGTTTAATTTCGGCTTTGGCAAAAGAACCCAACGGGAAATGCGTGCGAGCTAAATTTTTCTGCGAAACTCCCCAGAGAACGTAAGATTGGTCTTTATGCTCATCGCGGCCTTTTGAAATTACGTAACGTCCGTTTTCTTGTTGCCGGATGTTTGCGTAATGACCGGTTGCAATAAATTCGCAATCTAACTTATCAGCTCTTTTTAACAAAGCTTCCCATTTGATGTGCGTATTGCATAAAACACAAGGGTTTGGCGTACGGCCAGCGAGATATTCATCGACAAAATTATTGATAACAGCACCTCCAAATTCGCTTCGGATATCTAATATATAATGCGGAAAACCGTAACCAACAGCCAAAGCGCGTGCATCGTTTATGCTGTCTAAACTGCAGCAACCGGTTTCTTTAGAGCTGGAGCCAGAGGAAGCATAGTCCCAAGTTTTCATAGTGAGGCCAATCACTTCGTAGCCTTGCTCGTGTAACATTACTGCTGCAACCGAACTGTCCACGCCGCCGCTCATGGCTACTAATATTCTTCCGTGCTTACTCATTTATTTTTAAAGCGCAAAGGTAACGTAAGGATTTTACATATAAAAAGAGCATGGGTCAGGCCGAAGTAAATACTAATGTACAATTGCATTGCAGTCGAATTTAATTTCGAAGTATTTATTCTGCAAAATAAATCAAACAACTTTTTTCAAAATCATAAATATTTGTAAAACTTATTTCTACATTAGCCTTCACAACCAACTATCCTAACTATTTTAATTTATGTCCAGCAACGTATATGATGCAATTGTTATTGGTTCCGGTATTTCTGGCGGATGGGCCGCAAAAGAACTTACAGAAAAGGGGCTAAAAACAATTATTTTAGAGCGCGGTAAAAATATCGAGCACATTAAAGATTATGTGAATGCCAATAAGGCACCTTGGGAGTTTCCGCACCGAGGTGGCAAAACCCAGCAAATGATTAAGGATTACCCCGTTTTAGCGAGAGATTATACTTTAAACGAAAGCAATCTGGATTATTGGGTAAATGAGAAAGAAAGCCCGTACACCGAAGTAAAACCTTTTGATTGGTTCCGCGGATATCATGTTGGCGGCCGTTCATTAATGTGGGGCAGGCAATCATACCGCTGGGCAGATACTGATTTTGAGGCAAATATGCGCGATGGTATTGCGGTTGATTGGCCTATCCGTTACAAAGATTTAGATAAATGGTATGGTTATGCTGAGCGTTTTGCCGGGATATCGGGCAACCGCGATGGTTTAGCCATATTGCCAGACGGCGACTTTATGCCCGCAATGGAACTGAATGTAGTTGAAAAAGATGTTGCAGCGCGCTTAAAGCAACATTATAAAGGATTAAGGCCAATGATTATTGGCCGTACGGCAAACATTACCGTTCCGCATCATAACCGTACCAACTGCCAATACCGCAATAAATGTTGGTTGGGCTGTCCTTTTGGTGCTTACTTCAGTACGCAATCGGCAACCTTGCCAGCCGCTGCTGCAACAGGTAATTTAACCGTTCGCCCTTTTTCTATCGTTACTCGGATTTTGTACGATAAAAACACTAAGAAAGCTACCGGCGTAGAAATATTAGATGCAGAAACAAAACAAACTATTGAATATAAAGCTAAGATTGTTTTTGTAAATGCCTCCACGATAAATTCTGCCTGGGTTTTAATGAATTCTGCAACAGATGTTTGGCCGGGCGGTTTAGGTAGCAGCAGTGGTGAGTTGGGCCATAATTTGATGGACCATCATTTAGGTGTTGGCGCATCTGGTCAGGTAGAAGGCTTTGAGGATAAATATTATTTCGGCCGCAGGGCAAATGGTTTTTATATCCCACGTTTCCGAAATACCAATGGTGACAAACGTGATTACATCCGAGGTTTTGGTTACCAGGGTAGTGCTGGCCGCGAACGCTGGAGCCGGGACATTGCGGAATTAAATATTGGTGGTGATTTTAAAGATGCACTGTCAGAACCAGGCGGCTGGACGATCGGTATGGGTGGCTTTGGCGAAACCTTGCCTTACCATGATAATAAAATAACTTTAGATAAGAATAAAAAAGATGCCTGGGGCTTGCCAACAGTTGCTATCGATGCTGTTATCCGTGACAATGAAAAGAAAATGCGGGTGGATATGATGCAGGATGCCAAAGAAATTTTAGAGGCAGCAGGTGCAAAAAATGTAGAAACACACAATACGGAAGCTGTTTTAGGTAAAGGTATCCACGAAATGGGAACTGCAAGAATGGGCCGTGATCCTAAAACTTCTGTTCTAAACGAGTGGAATCAAGTTTGGGATGCAAAAAACGTCTTTGTAACTGATGGTGCCGCCATGACTTCTGCAGCTTGCCAAAATCCATCGCTCACTTATATGGCTATGACGGCTCGTGCAGCAGATTATGCCGTAAGCGAATTGAAAAAAGGTAATATTTAATCATTCATCTTATAATCAGCTAAATTATGAGTGAGCAAAAGGATAACAACACGGCAGCAGATACTACCCGCAGAGGTTTTATAAAAACCAGTGCTATTGCAGCAGCAAGTTTTATGATTGTTCCCCGCTTTGTTTTAGGGGGAAAAGGCTTTACAGCACCGAGCGATAAATTGATGATTGCTGGCATTGGCGCAGGTGGAAAAGGTGAAAGTGATATTGCTAATTTTTATAAAAGCGGTAAAGCAGAAATAGCTTTTTTATGCGATGTGGATGATCGACGCGCCGCAAAAACGGTCGGCAGGTTCCCAAAGGCGAAATATTACAAAGACTGGCGCGAACTTATGGACAAAGAAGCAAAAAACTTCGATGCCGTTTCTGTTTCCACGCCAGATCATAATCATGCTATCATAGCTTTAGCAGCCATGCAGCATGGCAAACACGTTTATGTACAAAAACCGCTAACACATGATATTTACGAAGCACGTACTTTAACAAATGCTGCTAAAAAATATAAGGTTGTTACGCAGATGGGTAACCAGGGCGCATCAAATGATGGCACAAGGCAGTTGGCAGAATGGTATGATAACGGAGTTATTGGCGATGTGCACACTGTTTATTGCTGGACTAACCGGCCGGTTTGGCCACAAGGTATCCCATGGCCAACTACAAAAACAGAAATCCCAAAAGAACTAAACTGGGATTTATGGTTAGGTACTGCGCCTTATAAAGATTATGTTGATAATTTGATCCCTTTCAACTGGCGCGGTTGGTGGGATTATGGCACCGGCGCTTTAGGCGATATGGGCTGCCATTTGGTAGAAGCTCCATTTAGGGTTTTGGGTTTGCAGTATGCAAAAGATGTACAAGCGAGCGTAGGTAGTGTTTACGTTGGCGAGTTTAAACAAGGAATTTTCCCGGATAGCTGTCCACCATCAAGCCATATTACCCTTACTTTTCCTAAAACCAAGAAAACGAAAGGCGATGTTACCTTGCATTGGATGGATGGCGGCATCCAACCCGAGAGGCCGGAAGAGTTAGGGCCGAATGAAAAATTTGGCGATGATGGAAACGGTACTTTGTTTATCGGCACAAAAGGAAAAATGATTGCCAGTACGTATTCAGAAAACCCATTGCTGTTGCCAACATCCCGCACCAGCGAAGTTCAGGTTAAACAAACCATAGCGCGTGTACCCGGACAAGCAAATGGACATTATGGCCAATGGGTAGAAGCGTGTTTAGCTGGTTACGGAAAAAAAGAAGTAAGTTCTCCTTTTGAAGTTGCCGGCCCGTTAACAGAAGCACTATTGATGGCGAATTTGGCTGTAAGAGGGCACGAGTTGAATGGCGGTCACATCAAAATGGTTTGGGACAATAAAAATATGAGGATCACCAATTTTGACGATGTAAACCGTTTTGTCAAACGCGATTACCGCCAGGGCTGGAGCATGAAAGCCTAATTTAAAATTAATTATATACTGTTTTTATCATACAAAAATATGGATAGGAGAGAAGCCATTTCTAAAGTTGCCTTGCTATTGGGCGGCACGATAGTAGGAGCCGAATTTTTTTTACAAGTCGGTTGTAAATCAGGGCCGGAAAAAGTAAAGGAATTATTCGGTCAGGAAGATGTTAGTTTTATGGATGAAGTTGCGGATACTATTCTTCCCGCAACCAGCACTCCTGGCGCAAAAGCTGCAAATGTGGGTCGTTTTATGGCGGTAATGGTAAAAGATTGTTACACGCCGGAAGAACAAAAAATATTTATAAACGGCCTGTCCAAACTGGATGACGCCAGCAATAAAAAGAACGGCAAAAAATTCATGGAATCAACGCCGCAGCAGCGCACAGCTTTGTTGATTGATTTGGATAACGAACAAAAAGCTTATCAAAAAACTAAAAAGAAAGAAGATCCGAACCATTATTTCAGGATGATGAAAGAACTTACTTTGTTGGGTTATTTCACTTCCGAAGTGGGTGCAACTAAAGCTTTGCGTTATAACCCGATCCCTGGAAAATACGTTGGCGATTATCCTTATAAAAAAGGTGATAAAGCTTGGGCTTTAGCTTGATCAATAAGAATATGAAGCTTAGGTTAGGAATGATTGGCGGCGGCCAGGGCGCATTTATTGGTGCCGTCCATCGGATTGCAGCACGGATGGATGATCAATACGAACTGGTTTGCGGTGCGTTCAGCAGCGATCCTGCCAAATCAAAAGCGAGCGGTTTCTTGTTGAACCTTTCGGAAAACCGGGTGTATAATTCCTACCAGGAACTGATTGAAAAAGAGAAGCAATTACCAGAGGATGAGCGTGTTCAGGTAATCAGCATCGTAACGCCAAACCACATACATTTTGCGCCTGCAAAAGAAGCATTGGAAAACGGATTTCATGTTATTTTAGATAAACCGGCAACATTCTCACTTCAGGAAGCAAAAGATTTAGAAAAGATAATTCAACAAACCGGAAACCTGCTTTGCCTTACACATACTTACACTGGTTATCCCATGGTAAAAGAAGCAAGGCAGTTTGCGTTATCAGGGAAATTAGGAAAGATCAGAAAAGTTTATGTGGAATATCCGCAAGGCTGGTTGAGCAAGTTTGAAGAAGGCGGCGATAACAAACAAGCTTCTTGGCGAACTGATCCAACCAAAAGCGGCATTGCCGGTGCGATGGGCGATATCGGTACTCATGCTTTTAATTTGTGCGAGTATGTTTCCGGCTTATCAATTACGAAGCTTTGTGCTGATATAAATATTATGGTTAAAGGCCGACAATTAGATGATGACGGTGCTGTTCTACTAAAATTCAACAGCGGTGCAAGCGGTGTTTTAATTGCTACACAAGTTGCGGCCGGAGAAGAGAATAACGTCAAAATAAGGGTTTATGGTGAAAATGGCGGGATTGAATGGAAACAGGCCGATGCAAATTCTCTATTGGTAAAATTATTGGATAAACCGGTAGAAGTTTGGCGCACTGGCGGAAGTTACACCAGTTCTTTCGCGCAGCAAAATACCAGAACACCGGCTGGTCATCCCGAAGGTTATTTGGAGGCTTTTGCTAATCTTTATAAAAATTTCGCTTTGACTATCCAGGCAAATCTGGCCGGAGAAACACCGAAACCAGAATGGCTTGATTTCCCCGGAATTGAAGAAGGTATCCGCGGAATGGCTTTCATCCAAAACGTGATCGCCTCTGGCAAGTCAGAAAAAAAGTGGACTGATTTTACTATATAATTACTATGACTACTTTATTAGGTCCTGCAATATTTTTGGCTCAGTTTATTGGTGATGAAGCACCTTTCAACAGTTTAGATGCTATTTGCCGCTGGGCCGCAGATCTTGGTTTTCAAGGCATTCAGCTTCCTACAAGTGATGCTTCTTTTATCAACCTAAAATTGGCAGCAGAAAGTAAAACCTATGCCGATGATTTAAAAGGAAAAGTTAACAGTTACGGGTTAGAAATTACAGAATTGTCAACGCATTTGCAAGGACAATTAGTGGCCGTAAACCCGACTTACGATACTTTATTTGATGCTTTTGCTCCGGAACAACTTCGTAATAACCCAAATGCTCGGAAAGATTGGGCTGTTCAGCAATTAAAATATGCAGCTAAAGCATCACAAAATTTAGGGTTAAAAGCACATGCTACTTTTAGTGGTGCATTATTATGGCCAATGGTTTATCCCTGGCCACAACGTCCACAAGGTTTGGTAGAAGCCGGTTTTACAGAATTGGCAAACCGATGGATGCCAATTTTGAACGAGTTTGACGAATGCGGAATAGATTTGTGTTACGAAATCCACCCTGGGGAAGATTTGCACGATGGCACAACCTACGAGATGTTTTTGGAGAAAGTGAACAACCATCCGCGTGCTTGTTTGCTATACGATCCTTCGCATTTTGTGTTGCAATGTTTGGACTATTTAGCTTACATCGACAATTACCACGAACGCATTAAAATGTTCCATGTAAAGGATGCCGAGTTTAACCCAACTGGTAAACAAGGTGTTTATGGCGGTTATCAAAATTGGATCGACAGAGCTGGGCGTTTCCGTTCTTTAGGCGACGGACAAGTTGATTTCAAAGCCATCTTCAGTAAAATGGCTGCTTACGACTATAAAGGTTGGGCGGTTTTAGAATGGGAATGCGCGATCAAAAATCAGGAAGATGGTGCCAGGGAAGGGGCAGAGTTTATCAAAAACCATATCATCCGCGTAACCGATAAAGCTTTCGACGATTTTGCAGCTTCCGGTGCCGATGCTTCTTTTAACAGGTCTTTATTAGGAATATAATTAATACAAATAATTAAAATGAAAAAAACAGCTATCATCCTTAGCCTTTGTACCATCATTGCTGCTTGCAGCAATAATAAATCTGAAAAATCTGTAAGTAACGACAGTGTAACCGCTTCCAATCAATCTGCAAAAAGCCAAAACAGCGATGCCGATACCACCGCGAACAACATTGGTACAGCTTCAACCGGCGCAGCTTCATCTTCCAAAGGTGCACAACTGCTTGCGGCGTCTGATTGCTTGGGCTGCCACAAAGAACAGGAAAAACTGATCGGTCCGGCTTACAAAGACGTGGCCAAAAAATACGAGAACAACGATAAAAACATCGATTACTTAGCCAAAAAAATTATCAGTGGAGGTAAAGGTGTTTGGGGAGATATCGCCATGACGCCGCACCCAAGCCTGGCTGTTAACGATGCCAAAGAAATGGCGAAATACATTTTGTCTTTAAAATAGAAGTACTTCTTTTACCAACCTAAAACCTAAAACCAATTATGACTGCTGCCATCCGCACCAAGTTATCGGCCATGATGTTCCTGGAGTTTTTTATCTGGGGATCATGGTTTGTAACGATGGGTACTTTTCTTACCAAGTCGCTTCACGCCACGGATCCGCAAAATGGGTTAGCTTATGGCACACAATCCCTTGGTGCCATCATTGCTCCTTTTATCATCGGTCTAATTGCAGATAGGTATTTCTCGGCACAAAAAATATTAGGTGTTTTACACCTTATCGGTGCGGCTTTGCTTTGGTATGCAGCATCATCACCGAACTTTGATAACTTTTATCCTAAAGTACTGATCTACATGATCATCTTTATGCCAACGCTGGCTTTGGTTAATTCTGTTTCTTTTAACCAAATGAGCAATCCAACTAAAGATTTCCCGCCCGTTAGGGTTTTGGGAACCATCGGTTGGATTGTTGCCGGTTTAACTATCGGCTGGTTAAATTGGGAACAGAACGGCAATTTAGGGTTGACTTTTAAAATGGCCGCTGGTGCTTCCCTAATTTTAGGGTTGTTCAGCTTCAGTTTGCCAGATGCGCCTCCAGTAAAAAGAGGACAAAAGGTAGGTCTTTCTGATATTTTAGGTTTAGATGCTATCGGCTTATTAAAAAACCGTTCTTACTTGCTTTTTTTTCTGGCTTCAATTGCCATTTGTATTCCTTTGGCCTTCTACTACAACTGCACAAATCAGTTTTTGAATGAGCTTAAAATAAAATCTGCTGCGGGTATCCAGTCATTCGGACAGGTTTCCGAACTTCTTTTCATGATCCTGATGCCGTTGTTTTTTGTCCGGCTGGGCGTCAAAAAAATGCTTGGTCTGGGCATGCTGGCTTGGGCAATACGCTACTTGTTTTTTGCTTACGGAGATGCAGACCACAATTATTGGATGCTAATTTTAGGTATTGTAATGCACGGTATTTGTTACGATTTCTTCTTCGTTACCGGGCAAATCTATACCGATACTTTAGCTGGAGAGAAATTTAAAAGTGCAGCACAAGGTTTTATTACTTTGGCAACTTACGGCGTTGGTATGCTCATTGGGTCGATTATTCAAGGTAATGTAGTTGGTGCTTATAAAATTGGCGATGTGCACGATTGGAAAAGTATCTGGCTTATCCCTGCCGGGATCGCTGGTGTGGTAGTAATTCTGTTCTTCTTATTTTTTAAAGAAAATTCGGCCGAAAAAGACGCGGTGATGAAAGCTGACAATGTTGATATGCTGCCTTTACAACCCGATTCAATCTAAAACGAAATGGCATCAAACCAAAACCGCAGGTCTGCAATTAAAAATATTATTGCCGGTACGGCAACAATTGCGGCAGGCAGCACCATTACTTCTTTTAGCACCTCAAAAATGGAATCATCGGCACTTAAAGGAAACATCAACCATTCGGTTTGCCGCTGGTGCTACAACGAGTTGTCGTTGGATGAGCTTTGTATCCAGGCAAAAAAAATTGGTATTAAAGGCATTGATCTGATCGGCCCAAAGGAGTGGGACATCCTTAAAAAACACGACATGGATTCGCCGATGTGCAATGGTGCCGAGATCAGCCTCACCCAAGGTTTCAACAACAAAAAGTACCACGAAACTTTGGTAAAGAATTATACCGAAATGATCCCGCTGGTAGCTAAAGCGGGATATAAAAATCTGATTTGTTTTAGCGGAAGCCGTGCAGGCATTGATAACGAAACCGGCTGGAACAATTGTACCGAAGGTTTAAAAAAGATAATAGGCTTGGCAGAAAAGCACAAAGTGGTGCTCGTAATGGAGTTGTTAAACAGTAAGATTGACCATAAAGATTACCAGTGCGACCGTACTTCATGGGGTGGCGAACTGGCCAAAAGGCTTGGATCAGAAAATTTTAAGTTGTTGTTTGATATTTACCACATGCAAATCGACGAAGGTGATATCATCCGAAATATTACAGAATACCATCCTTACATTGCCCATTTCCATACGGGAGGCGTTCCGGGAAGAAATGAAATTGACGATACGCAGGAACTGTATTATCCAGCAATTATGCGCGCTATCGTTAAAACTGGTTTTAAAGGATATGTAGCACAAGAATTTGTTCCGAAGCAAAAAGATAAACTGGCATCGTTGCAGGAAGCAATTCATATTTGTGATGTGTGATGATGGCTGTTAGCTTTCAGCAATCAGCTTTCAGCTCTAACCATCAGTAAAAGCTAAATTTTATACGATAAAAGAAGCATACCAATTATTGAACCTTTTCAACAATATTTAAGTCCAAACCATTATGACAAACAGAAGAACTTTTTTAGCACAGGCAGGACTGGTATCTGCAGGAATGCTTATAAAACCTAACTTTTTACAAGCAGCTATTAGCTCTAAAGAAATTGGCTTGCAACTATATACCTTACGCAATGAACTGCCGAAAGACGTAAAAGGTGTGATTGCAAAAGTAGCCAAAGCAGGTTACAAAGAGGTTGAAACTTTTGGCTTCGATAAAAAAACCGGGTACTGGGGTTTGAGTTCAAAAGAGTTTAGTGAATTACTAAAATCAAACGGTTTAACAACGCCGAGCGGCCATTATGGCTTAAACGAGTTTTTTGGTAGCGGCAAAACAGATGATCTTAAAGCATATATTGAGGTAGCACATATTACGGGTCAGTCTTATATTGTTGTGCCGTCATTAGCTGAAGAGTTTATAAAAACGGCGGAAGATTTTAAAACTATTGCTGATAAAATGAACAAAGCGGCAGCGATTTGCAAAGCCGAAGGACTAAAATTAGGATACCATAACCACAATTTTGAGTGGAAACCAGAAGGAGGCACTACTTTTTATCAAACCATTTTGAAATACACAGATCCTGCTTTGGTGCACATGGAAATGGATATTTTTTGGGTAGTACGCGCCGGTCAGGATCCCATCGAAATCTTGAAAAACCACCCGGGCCGTTTCTTTGCCGTTCATGTAAAAGACAGGGACAAAACGGATACCAATCTCAATACCGAAATAGGCAAAGGCAGTATCGATTTTAAAACTATTTTGCATAAAGCCGCAGCAGCCGGTGTAAAACATTTTATTATGGAGCAAGAAAATTTCATCAACATTGATCCCTATGCAAGTATCACCGAAAGCTGCAATTACATGAAAAACTCTTTAACTGTTTAGTTCTATTTTTAATTAAATACCATGAATTACAAAATTGCATTAACCGTTTTACTGGCAGGAAGTTTTTTTATGGCAAAAGCTCAACAAGCTGCAAAACACGAGGATACCGAGTTTTACGAACCAGTGCCCAAAGTTGTAACGCCAGGCAAAACAAACACCGAACCTCCATCTGATGCTGTGGTTTTATTTAGCAGCGGCAATCTGAGTGAATGGGTTTCTACAGATGACAACAGCAAACCTGCCGCATGGACGGTTGAACGTGATTTTTTTACGGTTAAAAAAGGGACTGGCAATATTGAAACCAAAAGGAAATTCAATAATTACCAGTTGCATTTAGAGTGGCGTATCCCTGCGAATATCACCGGCGAAGGCCAGCTTCGCGGCAACAGCGGTGTTTTTTTAGCTTCGACAGGAAAAGGTGATTCTGGTTACGAACTGCAAATCCTGGATTCGTACAACAACAAAACGTATGTAAATGGGCAAGCTGGTAGTATTTACAAACAAGCTATCCCGCTGGCAAATGCTAATAAAAAACCTGGTGATTGGCAAACATATGATGTTATTTGGCAAGCTCCAACTTTTAAAACAGATGGTTCAGTCAATACACCAGCCACGGTTACGGTTTTATTTAATGGTGTTTTAGTGCAAAATCACACGGTCTTAAAGGGCGAAACTTTGTATGTGGGTCAGCCGGTTTACAAAGCCTACAGTGGCGGCGCACCAATTAAATTACAGGCTCACGGCGATAAAAGCGAACCCATCAGTTACCGCAATATTTGGGTGAGGGAATTATAACTGCACCAGTTTTATGCAGGTAAAAGAAGCATCAATAAGCATAACAAAATCGGCACTAAAATTTTTTAGTGCCGTTTTGCTGTTATTAATTACGTTTCAATCAACCATTGCTCAGTTAAAACCGGCTCCGGTTATTCCTGATTTTACCTTTTATACTTTAATTGATCAGCCTTTCACCCAAAATCAACTTAAAAAAAATGCCAAGCTGTTATTTTTATTTTTTGATGCCACTTGTCCGCATTGCCAGTACGAAATGCGGTTAATTTCTTCCCATTATAAGGATTTTATAAATACTGCGTTTTATTTAATATCGATGGATAAAAAGTCTCAAATCCAGAACTTTATACACACTTACGGCAAGGCTTTGGAAGGTAAAGATAATGTTACGGTTTTAGTGGATGTAAACCGTCAATTTATCCAGCGGTTTATGCCTTCGCAATTCCCGGCTTTGTATATTTATAACCCGAATAGAAAGTTGTTGAAGTACTGGGATACGCCGGTAAATATTGATCAGGTTTTTAGTGAAATTTACAAACCCTGATAGTTTTACTGGCATAAAAGAAGCATCAGCATAAAAAAGATCAAACCAAAAATTATAAATAAGGAACAGTATTTATGGACAGGCGATCCGCACTTAAAAACTTAACCATTTTAGCCGGTGGCGTTTTTCTTTTTCCTTCGTGTTTAAAGCACGAAGACGGAAAGGTTTCGATCAAGCTAAACAAAATGCACATCAATGCGGCACAGGAAGCTGCTGTTGCGGCGGTTGCAGAAACCATTATCCCGCAAACCAGCACGCCGGGCGCAAAAGCGTTAAATGTGCACCAGTTTGTATTAAAGATGCTGGACGATTGCCATAGTAAAAAAGACCAGGAAACATTTACAAAAGGTTTATCGCAGTTGGACGACCTTTCGCAAAAGCAATACAAAAAAGATTTTGCAGATGTTGACAACAAACAGCGCGAAGCAATTTTAATGCTGATCGAAAATAAGCAGCAAGTAAAACCTGAACTGGCCAGTTTCTACCAAATGACCAAGCAGTTAACGGTTGAAGGTTACACTGTTTCAAAATATGTAATGACCCAAAAGCTTCCTTACGAATTGGTTCCGGGAAGGTATAATGGTTATTTTCCTGTTAAAAACTTAAAAACTTCCGTTAAAAATGGCTAACTTAAATATAGACAGCGTTAAAACGCAAACTTTTGATGCTATTGTAATTGGCTCTGGAATGAGTGGCGGCTGGGCAGCTAAAGAACTAACCGGAAAAGGACTTAAAACTTTGATCTTAGAACGTGGCCGCGATGTTAAACACATTAAAGATTATCCTACCACTAACAAGTTCCCGTGGGAATTTGAGCACCGCGGCGAAATGCCTTACGATGTGCAGCAAGCCAACCCTTCTATCAGCCGTTGTTATGCTTATAAAGAAGATGCCGCGCATTTTTTTGTAAAAGATACAGAACATCCGTACGTGCAAACCAAGCCTTTTGATTGGATTCGAGGTTACCAGGTTGGCGGAAAATCGTTGATGTGGGCAAGGCAAACACAACGCTGGAGCGATTTTGACTTTGAAGGACCAGCACGAGATGGTTTTGCTGTGGATTGGCCAATCCGTTATAAAGACATTGCGCCTTGGTACAGTTACGTGGAAAAGTTTGCCGGGATTTCGGGTAACCTTGATGGCATTGATAACCTGCCAGACGGCGAATTTTTACCAGCTTTCCCGCTAAGTTGTGTGGAAGATTACTTCAAAAAACAGGTAAATGCCAACTATAAAAACCGCCATGTAATTAGTGCACGGTGTGCGCATTTATCAAAACCAAACCAAATTCACTTCGACCAAGGCCGCGGCAAATGCCAGAACCGGATTTTATGTCAGCGTGGCTGTCCGTTTGGTGGTTACTTCAGCAGTAACTCATCCACAATTCCCTGGGCAGAAAAATCTGGTAATTTAACCATGCATACCAATGCTGTTGTGCAGGAAATTATTTATGACGAGCAAAAAGGCAAAGCAACCGGCGTAAGGGTGATTGATGCACACACTAAACAGACGACGGAATATTATGCCAAAATCATTTTTGTAAACGCGGCAGCTATCAATACAAATTTATTACTATTGAATTCAACTTCAAGCCGTTTTCCAAATGGTTTAGGGAATGATAGTGGCGTGTTGGGAAAATACGTTGCTTTCCATAATTATCGTGCAACTATTCATGCTGAATATGAAGGCTTTAAAGACTTAACTATCGATGGCCGCAATCCGGCGGGCGGCGGATATATGCCGCGTTTCCGTAATGTTTACAAGCAGGAAACTGATTTTTTACGTGGTTATGCTGCTGGTTTTGGTTCGTACAGGCGAACTGTTTCAAATGATAAAGGCGTTGGTACTGAATTTAAAGAAAGCTTGTTCCATCCCGAATTAACGCCTTGGAAAGTAGGTTCGCACATGATGGGCGAAACGATTCCAAAAGAAACCAATTTTGTACGCTTGGATAAAAGCCGCAAAGACGAATGGGGAATGCCGCTGCTCGATATTTCTATTGCTTATGATGACAATGACGAGAAAATGGTCAAAGATTTTCACGAGCAATTTACAGAAATGTACACTAAAGCGGGTTTTACCAATATCAAAACCAACGATTCCCACCAGGCGCCAGGTTTGGATATCCACGAAATGGGCGGCGCACGAATGGGCAAAGACCCGAAAACGTCTATCTTAAACAAATGGAACCAGATGCACGAATGCAAAAATGTTTTTGTTACTGATGGTGCTTGCATGACTTCCACTTCATCGCAAAACCCATCGCTTACTTATATGGCGCTTTCGGCACGCGCAGTTGATTTTGCCGTTGGCGAATTGAACCGGAAAGAGTTAGCTTGATGCTTCTTTTATCGGTATAATTTTGGTTGGTTGGTCATCCTGAGCCTGTCGAAGGATGAGCTAAT
>CAZZVO010000049.1:0-18247 GCA_964657505.1 uncultured Mucilaginibacter sp. | reverse complement strand
TCGCCCAAATAAGAATTCATGTTGAGGTACAAATACAATTCAGTCACTTCCGGCACTTCGGATTGGATGTAAATAGTTGCTTTTTCCGGATCAATTCCAGCCGCCAGATATTCCACCAAAACCTGTCTAACATTACTGTGCAAATCGGTTGGCGTTGGATGTGTGGTTAATGAATGCAAATCGGCAATAAAGAAAAAGCAATTGTATTCGTGCTGCATCTTCACAAAGTTTTGGATGGCACCGTAATAATTTCCCAAATGCAGATTTCCGGTAGAGCGGATGCCGCTAACAACAGTTTCCATAGCTGGCAAAAGTAAGGAATTTTTATATTTTTGATGTTGATGAAATTACTGCTCCGGAAACTCCATACTTATTTTTACATGTTTTCGGTGCTTCTTTTATACACCTTTTTTTATCCTTTTTTTTATTATTTCTCCCGAAAACCAACGCGTTACCTCACTTTAAATAAGATGCGCACCAATTGGGCAAAATCGAGTTCGGCCTTGAGCGGAATTTTTTATCGGTTTGAATATGAATCAGCGATCGATTGGAAAAAAACGTATGTCATTTGCCCGAACCATACTTCTAATTTAGATGTTTCCTGGGCAACTATCTTCGCCAAAAATAATTTTAGTTTTATGGGGAAGGAGGAATTGCTGCAAAACCCAACCACAAAACTGTTTTTCAAAACGATTGACATCACCGTAAAACGCGACAGCAATATTGCGGCCTATAAAGCTTTTAAACGCGCTTCGGAATATTTGAAAAACGGCATCACGATGATCATCTTTCCCGAAGGAAAAATTGCTGAAGATTATCCGCCGTATTTGCACGAATTTAAAAACGGACCGTTCCGATTGGCGATTGAGCAGCAAGTTCCTGTTATCCCGGTTACTTCTTTTAACACCTGGAAATTGTTGTGGGACGATGGTTTGAAGTACGGAAGCCAGCCCGGAATTTGCGATATTTACGTGCACAAACCAATAGAAACCGTAGGTTTGAAACTGACGGATGCTGATGCTTTACGCGATGAGGTTTTTAGCATCATCAACCAAAAATTAAAAGATTATGAAGATCGATATTAACACGGTAGATAAAATTGCTAAACTGGCGCGGTTAGAAATTGCGCCGGAAGACAAGGAAAACGTAATCAAAGATTTGAGCAAAATCCTATCTTTTATGGAGAAACTAAACGAACTGGACACGACTGGCGTTGAGCCTTTGGTTTACATGAGCGATGGCACAAACATCACCAGAAATGATGTGGTAAAAGAAGTAATCACCCACGAAGAAGCTTTGCAAAACGCACCAGACCATGATGCGGATTATTTTAAAATACCTAAAGTGATAGCGAAATAGCTTTGGGCTGAGAGGTATCAGAGCTATCAATCCTTCGACAGGCTCAGGACTGATAACTCCAACCTCATACCCCAAACCTTACGGATACGGCTGCATTTTTCCGCAAGAGCAGGTGCAATTTGGATCGGCCACTTGTAGCTTTTTTAAAAAAGTTTGATAATAACCAGCCCGGTCGTTCATATCAAAGTTATTGTTCCCTTTGTTGCATTCAATCCCGCCGTTGATGATGTTGGTCGTCATGCCAAACCCGGGCACACGTCCGCTGGCTTTGTCTGTTGCTGTTGGCTGCCAGTTTCCGGCCATCACATCATGTGCAGACGGTTTTGCATTTTGCGGCATCATCCAAAAATAAATAGCTGTTTTAAAAGAAGTCACAGCATCCGAAGTAATTAAATCCGGGTTTTGCAGCAGTTTGTTTTTATCGCCGAAAATGCAATCGCTGGCAAAACCATAATTGCCGTTATAACTGATTTGCATCGGTCCGCGGCCAAAATATTTTTTCCCGGCTACAGGCGGATAAACATTATTGGGATTAGTGTAAGTTAGCTTGGTATTCAGTTCGTGCAAAAACATTAAGCCATCGTTGTACTTGCCATCTTCGCCGCCACGGGTTTCGTGGGCAATTTGTGCCAGGAAAGCAGCCAATTCTTTTTTATTGGTTTCGAGGGTTTTTTCGGTGCAAAAAGAGCTGAAGTTAACGGTGAAAGCAGTGTGTTTTTTTTGCTGCGCCCAGGGTTCGTTCCAATCTGCATCTTGCCTTACAACGGTTGATTTTTTGGTAGATAAATCCGTCCGGGTAATTTTGTACATCCAAACATCCCGTTTTTCTACCTTGATTTTGATGGACGAAAGTTCTTTTATGGCTTGCGAAAACGCTTGATAAGTGTAAAATTTATTCCGCATCGGGAACAAATCGTTATAAATCTTCTCCGTAAAAAAAGTGTTTAAAGCGGTGTTATTTAACGATTTTGTTTCTGCATTTAAAGTTGTAAAACCAGCAAACAACAGCAGCATAAAAGCAAACGTGCTTAAAAAGATAATTTTCTTCATCATTTTTAATGGGATAAAAGAAGCATTTCAAAATCTTATTTTTTTTATAAATTGAAGCCGTGCTTCTTTTACAATCATTTTTTAAACCTAAACAAAGTAAGGTTTATTTAATTGTATCAGCATGAAGATTTATACCAAAACCGGCGACGATGGCTACACATCCCTAATCGGAGGAACGCGCGTGCCAAAATATGATTTGCGGATTGAAAGTTACGGAACGGTGGACGAGTTGAACAGCTATATCGGCTTGATTCGCGGACAGGAAATTGATGAAAAAGATCAATTGATGCTGAAAGAAATACAGGACAGGTTGTTTACCATCGGTTCTTCGCTGGCAGCCGACCCGGAAAAGTCAAAAATGAAAATCCCGGATTTGCACCAGGAAGATATCGAATTGCTGGAAACAGAAATTGACCAGATGGACGCTGTTTTGCCGCAGTTGAAACATTTTATCTTACCGGGCGGTAATAATGCCGTTTCGTTTTGCCATTTAGCCAGATGCGTTTGCCGAAGGGCGGAAAGGATTACCATCCATCTTTCAGAGAACAGTTTTGTGGACCAAAAGGTGAAGGTTTATTTGAACAGGTTGAGCGATTACCTGTTCATGTTGGCACGGAAGATTGGTTATGATCAAAACATAGCAGAAAATAACTGGATACCAAGGATTTAATCTGCTAAAAATTTCGATAATAAAACTAAAATATTATACTTTTGCAAACTTTTAAAAATAGAATTTATTTATGTATTGGACACTTGAACTGGCATCGCACTTAGAAGATGCACCATGGCCGGCAACTAAAGACGAGCTGATTGATTATGCAATACGTTCTGGGGCACCGGTTGAGGTAATCGAGAATTTACAGGCTTTGGAAGATGATGGCGAGCCTTATGAAAATATTGAGGAAATTTGGCCGGATTACCCGACTAAAGATGATTTCTTTTTTAACGAAGACGAATATTAGAAATACTTGCAACTGTTTTTATTGCATTTGTGACGGTTAATTAGCTTCTTTTTTTAATTATTACTTTAGGTTGACTTTTTGGAACAATTTTTGGTTCTTTGTGTTCAAAAACTACTAAACTAAAAATAAAAATCATGGGAAATCTATTGTACCTTATCGCAGTAATTTTGGTTATCATTTGGGCCGTTGGCTTTTTGTTTCATGGACTTGGAACTTTTGGTGATGGTGGAATTATCCATGTGCTCCTGGTAATTGCTATAATTATTATCCTTTTAAAAGTAATTAGAAGGGCATAATTAATTAGTTATAAACGAAAAGAGCCGCATTTAGCGGCTCTTTTCGTTTATAATCATTTCCGCAAGGCGAAGATCAGCAGGAAAAGTTATCTTAAAATTGTTAGGATTTCCTTGTAATATGTTGATCTGAACTCCCGAACGTTCTACCACGCTCGCATCGTCTGTAAAAGCTTCCGTATATTCCTGTTTATAAGCTTTTTTAAGAATGGCTGATTGAAAGGTTTGCGGCGTTTGTACCAAAAATACTTCGCTTCTGTTTAAACTTTTTGAAGAGCCATCCGCAGATTGCAAACGAACAGAATCTTTGCTGGCAACGGCAACCACTGCATTTCCATCGTTTAAAGCCTTTTCGTAAGCTTCTGCGATAATTGTTGTGCTGATTAAAGGCCGAACAGCGTCGTGAATAGCAATTACAGCAGTTTCATCAATAGTGTTTAATGCTTTTTTTACACTCTCAAACCTGGTTTTTCCGCCAGCAACTAAAGTATGTGGCAGATTAAACTCATGTTCTTCGCATAATTGCTTCCAAATAGCAAAATGGTTTTCATTTAAAACGACAACTATTTCCGGTTTTTGCGGGGAAGCAGAAAAAGCCGTAATTGTGTGCATAATCACCGGCTTTCCATTTAGCAATAAAAATTGTTTTGGAATTTCCGTATTCATCCTGGTACCAGAACCTCCTGCAACAATTACCGCAAAAAATTTCATGGTTGTACCAGCAATGTTAGTTTTGATGTGGTAAAAGAAGCATTTAGATGATCATCATCGCATCACCGTAACTGTAAAAACGGTATTTTTCCTTGATGGCCACTTCGTAAGCATTCATCACGTGGTCGTAACCGCCAAAGGCCGCAATCATCATTAATAAAGTTGATTCTGGTGTATGGAAATTAGTAATCATGCAGTTAGCAATACTAAAATCGTACGGAGGAAAAATAAATTTACTGGTCCAATCGTTCGCAGCTTTTAAAGTATGGCTGGCAGAAACTGCAGATTCGATAGCACGCATTGAAGTTGTGCCAACGGCGCAAATTTTGCGTTTATTTTCGATCCCGCGGTTTACAATATCAGCTTGACTTTGCTCGATAATAAACTGCTCAGAGTCCATTTTGTGCTTGGTCAAATCTTCCACCTCAACTGGTCGGAAAGTGCCTAAACCAACGTGCAAAGTTACTTCTGCAAATTCTACGCCTTTAAGTTCCATGCGTTTCATCAGCTCACGACTAAAATGCAAACCGGCCGTTGGGGCAGCTACGGCACCTTCGTTTTTGGCAAAAATAGTTTGGTAGCGCTCTTTATCTTCGGCAGTTGCTTTACGTTTGATGTATTTTGGAAGCGGTGTTTCACCCAAAATCTCTACATTTTTTCTGAATTCTTCGTCCGTTCCGTCAAACAAAAAACGGATGGTGCGGCCGCGTGAAGTAGTATTATCAACCACTTCGGCAATTAAAAGGTCGTCATCTCCAAAATACAATTTATTGCCTACACGGATTTTACGCGCCGGATCAACCAAAACATCCCATAAACGAAGCTCTTTGTTTAGCTCACGCAGTAAAAAAACCTCGATGGTGGCACCGGTTTTTTCTTTATTGCCATATAAACGGGCCGGGAAAACCTTGGTATTGTTCAAGATCATTACATCTTTATCGCCGAAATAATCCAAAGTATCTTTAAAGATTTTATGTTCGATCTTGCCCGAATCGCGGTGCAAAATCATCAGCCTGGATTCGTCCCGCTTTTCGGAAGGTGAATGTGCGATTAATGATTCTGGAAGATTGAACTTAAACTGGGATAATTTCATGGTAAAACGTAATAAATTTAAGGGCGCAAATGTACAAATAACAATCCTTTTATGCGCAATTTGTTTTGGTTTTCAAAACCTTGCTTTCTCAAACTTTAAATTATTATAAACGGTGTGAAATGTTTTTACGGCCAATCTTCCTATATTACCGATGCTTTTTTTAGGGCGATAAAAGAAGCATTCCTTAAACCAAAATAAATTCTGATGGGTATCATTTCTTTTTTGATTGCGCTTTTTCTGATCCGCAGTATCCGCCTCCGGTTGCAAACTTTTCCGCATCCGGCAAAATGGGATAACTGGGCAAAAGGCGGGATGACGTTCGTTATTGCTTTGATGATTGTTAACCAATTTGTCGACGATGAACATTACGTAGAATGGGTTTGGTTTTTGGTGCTGCTTACCTTGATCTATATAGTGAGCAAGGAAAAAGAATTTCAATCCTTACGAGCATTTAGCATTAGCATTTTGCCTTATTTGGCCGTGATTGTCCTTCAAAACCTGGTTTCGTTGGTTCACACGGATTTTACCGATAAGTTGGGGGTTTTTCTGGAAACTGCCGAAGTATTTGCCGTGGGCTGGATTTTTGCCTTGTGGTTTACCGCCAACCGGCAGCAAAAAACATTAGAAAAAGAACGCGAAAAACGCAGGCAGGAAGAAGAATTGAACAAGGTAATTGCCACAAGAAAAGTTGAGTTGGAAGTTTTGGTGAAAGAACGTACCGCAGAATTATCCATGCAAACACAAGAACTGCAACATGCTTTGGCCGAACTTCGAACCACGCAAGACCAGTTAATCCAATCCGAAAAATTAGCTTCGCTGGGAGAACTGACGGCTGGCATTGCGCATGAGATACAAAACCCGTTAAACTTCGTCAACAACTTTTCCGAGGTGAGCATCGAACTGTTGGAGGAAATGGAAGAAGAAATGGAAAAAGGTGATGTAAAAGAAGCATCGGCTATTTCAGCAGACATCAAACAAAACTTAGAAAAAATACGCCACCACGGCAAACGCGCCGATGGGATTGTAAAAGGAATGCTGCAACACAGCCGCAACAACAGTGGCGAGCGGCAATTAACAGATTTGAACGTTTTGGCCGATGAGTATTTGCGGTTAAGCTATCACGGTTTGCGGGCGAAAGACAAGTCTTTTAATGCCACTTTAACTACGCATTTCCAGGAAAACCTGCCCAAAATTAATATCGTTCCGCAAGATATTGGCCGCGTTTTATTAAACCTTTTTAACAACGCTTTCTATGCAGTTCAGCAAAAGCAAAAAACAGGAGAAGTAAATTATAAACCAGAAGTTACGGTGGATACTTCTTTTACCGATACTTTTTTGGTAATCAAAGTGAAGGATAACGGAACGGGAATTCCTGATTCTGTAAAAGATAAAATCATGCAGCCCTTCTTCACCACCAAACCAACTGGTGAAGGCACGGGATTAGGTTTAAGTTTAAGTTATGATATTGTGGTGAAAGGGCATGGCGGAAAGATTGATATTGAAAGCGAGGAGGGAAAAGGAAGTGTTTTTGTGATTGAATTGCCTTTTAAGTTGTAAAATTTACATCGGTATGATTTGTATTGGGTTAAACGCTGAAGCCACAAAATGCGTCGAGCCTACGGCTCTTTTTTAAAAAACGTTGATTAAATACAACGGATTAAAACCCGTTGCTACAAGATCGGCCGAGCCTACGGCTCTTTTAAAAAAGCATAACTTTAAACACAACGACGTAAAACCGATTCGCATTTAGGGTTTGCAACAACAGATGCGTAGCATCGACCGGTATTGTAGCTACGGGTTTTAACCCGTATAGACCGAGGAGACCCGGCAACAACAAGAGCCATAGGCTCGGCGCATATTGTTTCAACGGGTTTCAACCCGTTGAAATCGAAAGATGTTTACATAAAGAGGCGTAGCCTCGGTCAATATTGTAGCAGCGGGTTTTAACCCGTTGAAAACAAATGTAGACGTGGTCATCAAGAGCCGTAGGCTCGGACAATATTGTAGCAACGGGTTTCAACACGTTGAAATCGAAAGATGTTTACACAAGAGGAGTAGCCTCGGCACATATTGCATCAACATAAAAAATGTCTTAAAACAAATACCAATGGCCAACACCTATCACCAAATTTACCTGCAAACTATTTTCGCGGTGAAACACCGTAACGCTGTAATTAAAGATGAATGGAAAGGCCAGCTATTTGCGGTGATTGGTAACCTCATTAATGAAACCAACTGCAAAACAATCATCATCAATGGAACGAAAGACCATGTGCATTGCTTCTTCGGTTTAAAACCTGTTGTTGCTGTTTCCGAATTAATGAAAACAGTAAAAGCAAAATCATCCAAATACATCAACGACCATGCGTTAACACCAGAAAAATTTGAGTGGCAGGAAGGTTACGGCGTGTTTTCTTATGGCCAATCTGGTGTAGATGCAGTTTATAAATACATCCAAAACCAGGAAGAACACCACAAAAAGCAAAGTTTTAAAGAGGAGTACCTAAACTTTCTGAAAAAATACCGGATAGAATATGACGAACAGTATCTTTTTCAGGAGTTACAATAGTTTAACGATTACTTCCGCATATCTTTTTAATTATATTTGACCATACCATGAAAGTATTAGTAGTAGATGACGAGGCCGACGTGCAGCCTCTCTTCATACAGCGTTTCCGTAAAGAAATTAAAAGCCACGAAATAGATTTTGATTTCGCACTTTCGGGCGAAGATGCGTTGAATTATTTGCATCAGGAAAATTCGGAGATCGTGCTGATTTTGTCAGACATCAACATGCCCGGCATGAATGGTTTAGAATTGTTAAAACAGATCAGGCAGGAACATCAATCAACCCCTCCTTTTGTGATGATGATTACGGCTTATGGCGATGAAGAGAACCACCAGCAAGCCATGCAAAACGGCGCGAATGATTTTTTGACCAAACCATTGGACTTTAACCTCCTGAAAGAAAAACTTAAAACACTAATTGCATAATGGCTAAAATTTTAGTGGTGGATGATGAAGCTGACCTGGAACTTTTGGTTAAACAGAAATTCCGCCACAAGATCAGGGAAAGTAGTTATGAGTTTATTTTTGCACAAAATGGCGAAGAAGCTTTAGTAAAAATAATGGAACATCCGGATTTGGATATCATCCTTTCGGACATCAATATGCCGGTGATGGACGGGCTTACGCTGCTAAGTCGGCTGCCCGAAGCAAATCCGTTGCTAAAAGCAGTAATGGTTTCGGCTTATGGTGACATGCAAAACATACGCACAGCCATGAATCGCGGAGCGTACGATTTTGTATTTAAACCAGTTGATTTTGATGATTTAGACCTCACCATGGAAAAAACCATCCGCCATGTACGGCAATTGCAGGAAACGTTGAAAGCCATCAAAGAAAACAATATCCTGAAAATGTATGTGGACGAGAACGTGCTCAACTTCATGACGCACAAAGAGTTCGAGAACGATTTGATGAAAAATGAAGTGCTGGAGGCAACCATTGTGTTTATTGATGTTTGCAGCTTTACAGCCATTACAGAACATTTCCCGGCAAATACCGTGGTTACGTTGTTAAACGCTTTGTTTGATAAAATTGTGAAAGAAATTATTGTTGAGGATGGCCATATAGATAAATTTATAGGAGACGCGGTAATGGCTGTTTTTAAAGGCGAAAATCATTTAAAACGTGCTGTAAATGCTGCTTTGGAAGTAAAAAAACAAATCAGCACAAGTGAAGCCATAACAGCAGGCGACAAAACATTTAAACTTGAAATTTCGATAGGTATTAATTCCGGGGAAATGGTTTCGGGCAATATTGGTTCTGTATCGCTTAAACGTTTGGATTATACCGTTATTGGCGATGCGGTTAACACGGCTCAACGGTTACAATCCATTGCAAAACCAGGTCAAATTTTGGTTAACCAACAAGTTTACGAACAGCTAAAAGCTTCTTTTAGCCTTGAAAAATTGGGCGACTTCTCTCTCAAAAATAAAGCCTTCCCGGTAATGGTTTACGAAATTTTAGCTTAAAGTTTAAACAAAAACCCGTAACCCGAACTTTACAATATTATAATCATCCAAAGCTTAAAAGTATCGGGATTTATTTACTTTTGAGTTTTAACATCTATCTCCATGCCAGAAACAGCACAAATTAAGCTTTCCGATAAAACCTACGATTTGCCTGTAATCACAGGGACAGAAAACGAAAAAGCAGTTGATATTTCAAAGCTTCGTGATTTATCCGGGTTTATTACGTTAGACACCGGCTACAAAAACACCGGCGCAACTAAAAGTGCCATTACTTTTTTGGATGGGGAAGAAGGGATTTTAAGGTATCGCGGGTATTCCATAGAGCATTTGGCCGAGAAGTCAAGCTTCATGGAAGTCGCTTTTTTGCTGATTTACGGCGAGTTGCCGACCGAAAAACAAATTGCCGCTTTTCAGGAGGAAATCAGCCATCATACTTTGGTTCATGAAGACATGAAGAAGTTTTTTGATGGTTTCCCAAGTCATTCGCACCCAATGGGGCAATTGGGTTCATTGGTTTGTTCGCTTTCTGCCTTTTATCCGGAATCATTAAAAAATAACCAAACAGAAGAGGAAATCAATTTAACCATCATCAAAATGCTGGCTAAAATGAGTACGATCGTTTCCTGGATCTACAAAAAATCTTTTGGCCACCCAATCATTTATCCTCAGAACAAATACGATTATGTAAGCAATTTTTTGCACATGACTTTCGGTCAGCGGACAGAAGAAGTTGCGGTTGACCCGGTTTTGGTTGATGTGATGAACAAACTGCTGATTTTACATGCAGACCACGAGCAAAACTGCTCCACTTCAACCGTTCGTATTGTGGGTTCTTCGGATTGTAATTTATATGCTTCTATTTCTGCCGGGATTTCTGCTTTGTGGGGACCGCTTCATGGTGGTGCCAACCAGGCCGTGATCGAAATGCTGGAACAAATTAAGAACGATGGCGGCGATACACAAAAATGGATTGCTAAAGCCAAAGATAAAAATGACCCTTTCCGGTTGATGGGTTTCGGTCACCGGGTTTACAAAAACTTTGATCCGCGCGCAAAAATCATTAAAAAAGCTTGCGACGATGTATTGGAGAAATTAGGCGTAAACGATCCGGTTTTAGAAATTGCCAAACAATTAGAAGAAGTCGCTTTAAAAGACGAATATTTTGTGCAGCGTAAATTGTATCCAAACGTAGATTTTTATTCAGGTATTATTTACCGCGCGTTAGGTTTTCCAACAGAAATGTTTACCGTTCTATTTGCTTTAGGCAGATTGCCAGGTTGGATTGCACAATGGAAAGAAATGAAGTTGAACAAAGAACCGATTGGCCGCCCGCGCCAAGTTTATGTTGGTGCAACCGAACGTGACTATGTGGAGATGCAGGCTAGGTAATTTTAAATAAAGATTTTTGTATGATAAAAGAAGCATTCTGAAATGGATGCTTCTTTTGCGTTGTTGTTGGCGCTGTCATCCCGATGATAGGAGGGATCTTCTTCAAAGCGAAAGAGGAACTTGTATTTTTTGAAGAAAATTTCTCCCTTCGGTCGAAATGACAGGGTGGAACCATACTTCTTTTATCACCCTAAACCTTACATCAAAATACCGGCAATAGTTGCAGATAAATACGAAGCCAACGTTCCGCAAATCAAAGCTTTCATGCCCAATTTAGCTAAATCGTGTTGGCATTCTGGTGCTAAATAGGCGCCCTGTCATCCTGAGCGCAGCGGAAGGATCTTCTTCAAAGCGATAACTAAGATTGTTGTAGTTTGAAGAAGATTTCTCCCTTCGGTCGAAATGACAAGGTGAAAACCATACTTCTTTTATCACCCTAAACCTTACATTAAAATACCAGCAATTGTTGCAGATAAATACGAAGCCAATGTGCCGCAAATCAAAGCTTTCATGCCCAATTTGGCTAAGTCGTGGCGGCGTTCTGGTGCTAATTCGCCGATGCCGCCAACTTGTATTGCAATCGAACTGAAGTTGGCAAACCCGCATAGCGCAAAACTGGCAATCAATAAAGCTTTTGGTGTTAGAGCGGCTTTAATTTTAATCAAATCCAGGTAAGCTACAAACTCGTTCAACACCATTTTGGTGCCCATTAAAGAACCTACGGTCCGCACATCTTTTCCCGGAACACCCATTGACCAAGCAAAAACAGAAAAAATAACCCCTAATATTTGTTTCAGGCTCAATGTTTTTAGGTCGATGCCAATAAAATCAAGACTGGCATGCAGGTTATTCCCCATAAAAAATCCAATCTTCCCTAAAATATAATCCAGCAGGGAGATAATGGCTATAAAACCGATCAGCATTGCAATCACGTTTAAACCTACTTTCAAACCATCGCTTGCACCATGCGAAATGGCATCGACTATATTGGCATCTGCTTTTTGGATCTCTATCGAAACTTTCCCTTTCGTTTCGGATATTTCCGTTTCCGGCCAAACAATTTTCGAGATCACCAAAGCACCCGGAGCCGCCATAATGCTGGCTGCCAGCAAATACTCCGCAGGAACACCAAAAGAAATGTAAACCGCCATGACGCCGCCGGCAATACAGGCCATACTGCCCGCCATAGACGCTAACAATTCCGACATCGTCATTCCTTTTAAAAACGGTTTGATCATAATTTGCGCTTCTACCTGCCCAACAAAAGTACTGGCCACGTTAGATACTGCTTCGGCACCCGAAACGCCCATCACTTTATAAACTACAATGGCAACCCATTTTACGATGCGCTGCATAATACCTAAATGATAAGCCACACTCACCAGCACCGCCACAAAAATGATGGTTGGGATAATGCTGAAAAAAAAGATGGTATTTACATTGGTACCAAAAGCTTTATTGAGGAAAAGACGATCGGTAAGCGGCCCAAAAACGAAGGTTGCGCCAGAGTGAGAAAAGTCCAAAAGTTTAGAAACTTTTTCGCCAAGCCAGGAAAAAACGTGTTTACCAGCCGAAGTTTTTAAAATAAACACCGCTAAAAGAAGTTGGATGGCCAGGCCGGTAAGCACAATCCGATAATTAATTGCTTTTCTGTTGTTGGATAATAAAAAAGCAATTGCAAAAATCAGTACAATCCCTATAATTCCGGTAAATCTTTCCATATACGCTGCTCAGCTTTAAAATGAAGCGTAAATTAAAAATTAAGATCGGGAATCGGGATATTTTTTAATAAAATTCAGGATGATTTGCGGCGCGTTAGCTCGTCTCGAATTTTTGCAGCTTTTTCATATGACTCATCTGCCAGGGCTTCTTTCAATTTAACCTCCAATTCTTCCATGCTAAAAGAAGTATAGCCTTTGGCAACCGCGGCAATATTTTTTTCTTCCTGCGGATCAGCGTTGATGTTTTCCAAATACACAAAATCGTTCCCTTCAATCACAATTCCGGCAGAAGATAAAATAAACTCGTAGGTAAAAATCGGACAGTTGAAACGAACGGCCATCGCAATTCCATCCGAAGTGCGGGCATCAATTTCCATCGTTTTCTTACCGTCAGAACAAATCAGTTTAGAATAAAAAATGCCATCGATCAGGTTATAAATAATTACTTCCTGGATATTAATGTGGAAGGATTGGGCAAAAGTTTTAAAAAGGTCGTGCGTTAGCGGGCGGCTGGGCGTCATTTTCTCAATTTCAATAGCGATGGCTTGTGCTTCAAAACTACCGATTACGATTGGTAAACGACGTCGGCCGCTGATTTCCCCCAAAACCAAAGCATAAGCACCGGATTGGGTTTGACTGTAGGAAAGCCCTACAATGTCTAATTTAATTTTTTGCATGTTATTGCCCATCACTATTTTCTAATCAGCTTACCGCTAACATTTTATAATTTTTAACAGCCTCTGTTAATTAAAACCGATTTCAAATTTTTAGTAGAACTTGCACACCGTTTGTATTAAATTGCGTGTTGTTACTTGTAAAAGTTATTTTTGCCAGATCAGGAATATCACCGATAAAAGAGCAAAACTAACACAAAAAAATTTTCGCAAAATTAATAAAAATACCCGTTTAAGATGCAGCAAACCCGACTGGACAAGCTTTTAGCGTTTTTTAATGATGAGCCTGGAGACGAGTTCCTGAAATACGCGCTTGCAACAGAATATTTAAGATTGAACGATACAGCCAAAGCGTTAGAATTTTATGAAGATCTGATCAACAATCACCCGGCTTATGTGGGCACTTATTACCATTTGGGCAAATTGTACGAAGCACTCGGCCGTAAAACCGATGCTGTTTTTACCTATGAAAAAGGCATGGAAGCTGCCCAAAAAGCAAAAGACCAGCACGCTTTTTCAGAATTGCAAGGCGTTTACAACGAATTAACCGGTTGGAAAGACGAATACGAAGATGATTAATAATTAAGCATTTTGAATAAGCGCCATATTTTGTTTTTGCGGGATGTGCTGATCTATACTTTCACCGCTTTTGGCGGCCCGCAGGCGCATTTAGCTTATTTATTGAGGGAATTTGTAGCAAAACGCCGTTATATTTCTGAAGAAGATTTGATGGAACTTAACGCGCTTTCGCAAGTGCTGCCTGGACCGTCATCCACACAAACCTTAGTCGGCATTGCCTGGAAAACTGGTGGTTTGCGGCTGGCTATCATTACTTTTTTTATCTGGGTAATTCCTTCGGCAGCAATGATGTGTGTTGCAGCAATCTGCTACAAAATGTTTGTGGAAAAAGGCATGTTTATGCACGCTTTCCGTTATGTGCAACCGGTTACGGTTGGGATTGTAGCTTATGCCGCATACTGTTTCGCCCAAAAATTTATCAAATCCGAATTGAGTATTTTGCTTTCCGTTTCTGCTATGGCGGCAACATTGATCTTGCGCAGTGCTTATGCTTTTCCGATTCTGATCATGATGGGCGGCATTATTTCTTCAGCTTTTGAGGCCAAACCGGAAGAAGATGCGCTCCGTGTAAAACTTTTTGCCAATATCAACCGCCGCAAGGTGAGTTACTTTATCGGTATTTTGCTGTTTTTTGCTGTTTTGGGCGCCATTATCAATCAAACTTCGCCTTACAGTTTGCCCATCCGGTTATTTGAAAACTTTTACCGCAATGGTATTTTGATCTTTGGCGGAGGACAAGTTCTGATTCCGCTGATGTTTACCGAATTTGTGGAGATGAAACATTACCTCAGCAACTCCGAATTTTTATCGGGTTATGCACTGCAGCAAATTATACCCGGCCCAACTTTTGCCTTTACTTCTTTTATCGGTGGATTAACGTTAGGGAACCGCGGTTACGGCGTCGGCGGGCAAATTGCCGGAGCGTTTATTTCCATGTTAGGCATCAACCTGCCGGGTTTAATTTTGATTTTATTTATCGTACCTTTTTGGAACGATTTGAAAAAAATCAGCCGTATCCGTAATTCTTTAAGTGGAATTAATGCCGTTGCCGTTGGTTTTATGGTTGCTGCGTTTTTGTTTTTGGCGCAGCCATTTATTACCAATTATGTTGCAGTTGGCATAATGATCGGAACCTTTTTATTACTTCATTTTACACCGATAAAAACACCAGTTGTTATTTTACTAGCCGTGTTGCTTAGCGTCGTTTTTTGATTAAAAAGGTGCTTCATCTTCCATATCGTCCATTCTTGAGGGACGAATAATAAAGTTGTTTGGTTTAGTCTCGAAAGCAGCAGAAGGTGTTAAACCAGCAGAAGCATTATTTGCTGCATTAAAATCACCGGAATTATCGTCCAAATCGGTAAACTTTACATATTTTCCTACAAACTTTAATCTAACACGGCCAGTTTCGCCGTTACGATGTTTTGCAATGATGATTTCACCCACACCTTGCGTCGGGTTATTGTCTTCATCAAACTCCAAACCGTAATATTCCGGCCGGTATAAAAATAGTACCATATCTGCATCTTGCTCAATCGAACCAGATTCCCGCAAATCCGAAAGCATCGGCCGTTTGGATCCGCCGGGACGGTTTTCTACCGCACGACTTAATTGTGATAAAGCAATCACCGGTACATTCAGTTCTTTCGCAACAGATTTTAACGCCCTGGAAATACTACCAATTTCCTGTTCACGGTTTCCGCCGCCTTTGCCTTCGCCTTTTCCCTGCATCAACTGCAAATAATCGATAATGATTAACTGAATATCGTGCTGAGATTTCAACCTTCTGCATTTAGCGCGGAATTCAAAAATATTTAATGCCGGCGTATCGTCAATAATTAATGGCGCTTGCTCCAAACGTCCAATTTTAGAGTGAATTTGCTGCCATTCCCAATCTTCCAAATTACCTTTCCTGATTTTTTCCTGTTCGATGTGTGTCTCACCAGAAACCAAACGGTTAACTAATTGAACAGACGACATTTCCAGCGAAAAAACTACAACTGGTTTGTTAAAATCAACCGCAGCATTTCGGGCACAGCTCAAAACGAAAGCAGTTTTACCCATCGCTGGGCGGGCAGCAATGATCACCAGATCAGATTTTTGCCAGCCGGAAGTCATTCGGTCTAAATCTGTAAAACCGGAAGCCACGCCCGTTAAACCGTCTTTTTTATTCTTCAGCAGTTCCATTTCCTTCAGCGTTTCGTGCATCAGGTCGTCCATCATTCTTGAATCTCTGCGAAGGTTATTTTGGGCGATATCGAACAGGTTTTTCTCAGCTTTATCTAATAAATCTAAAACATCTGTCGTGTCTTCATAAGCCTGACTGATCACTTCTGTAGAGATCCGGATTAATTCCCGCTGTAAAAATTTTTGAATGATGATGCGGGAGTGGAACTCAATATTTGCTGCCGAAGCAACGCGGTTGGTTAGTTCGGTAATGAAATAAGCACCGCCGATCATCTCCAAATCGCCTTGCTGGCGCAATTGTGCCGTAACAGTTAAAATATCAACGGGCGAAGTTTTTTCGAATAGTGTTTTTATCGCCTGAAAAATCTTTTGATGGCTGTCGCGATAAAAAACTTCCGGCTTTAAAATATCAATTACAGAAGACAAAGCATCTTTCTCCAGCATCAAAGCACCCAAAACGGCTTCTTCTAAATCCGTGGCCTGCGGCTGCAGTTTTCCTAAATTACTACTTGGCGTTGGATTAGTAAATCGCGAACGGCGGTCGGAATTGTAGGTGTTTGATCTGCCTTGATTATTTTCGTCTTCTGAACTCATAGCTTCAAAATTAAACAAATTTGGGTGGTTAGTTTTTTTATCAATCCACACACTTATTTAATTTTTAAACTGCTGTTGATTTAGAGTGAGTTAGGAATACGTTTTCCACATCAAATCTCAATTTTTTGTTTGTAAGTTTATTCTAATGCTGATAATCAGTGACCTAACACTATGTGGACAACTGTTTGCATTGTTAACAATTCTGGGTGGATAAAAGAAGCATTGCATTTATCCTGATCAAATCGCTTAATTTTATCATTACTTTCGCGGTTAAATAAGCATTAAATGATGATACAACGGCCGCAATTTAAAAAGGAAAGCAACCAAATGGTTTTCGGCATCCGTGCGGTGATGGAAGCCATCCGTTCGGGCAAAGAAATCGAAGCTATGTACATGCAGCGGGGTTTAGGCGGAGAATTATTTAATGAATTGAGGGCTACGCTGAACGAATACCAAATCACGGCACAACAGGTTCCGCCAGAAAAATTAAACCGGATCACAGCCAAAAACCATCAGGGGATTATTGCGGTAATTTCCGAAATCACCTATCAAAAAATAGAAGATATTATTCCGCAGGTTTACGAAAGGGGCGAAGTGCCGCTGATTTTAGTGCTGGACAGCATTACCGATGTGCGCAATATGGGTGCCATTGCTCGTACGGCAGAATGTGCTGGCGTACATGCCATCGTGATCCCGGCAAGAAATTCTGCACAAATTAATGCCGATGCGATCAAAACTTCGGCAGGCGCATTGTACCAAATACCAGTTTGCCGACATCCAAATTTGCTGCAAACGGTTCAGTTTTTACAAGCTTCGGGTTTGCAGTTGGTTTGCTGCACCGAAAAAACAACCGATGATATTTACAAACCGGATTACACCGTTCCAATTGCCATTATTATGGGTTCGGAAGAAGACGGAATTGGAAATGAGTTTATCCGTATCGCAGATCATCTGGCCAAAATCCCGATGTTTGGAAAGATAGAATCGTTGAATGTTTCTGTTTCTACAGGCGTGATTTTGTATGAAGCGATAAGGCAGCGAATAGGTGCGAGGTAAGAGGTTTGAGGTGCGAGGTTTGAGGAGCGGAGAGCGGTCTCAACAAAAAAAGAGGTGGTAAAAGAAGTATTTCAAAATACTTCTTTTACCACCTAAAAAATATTAATGCCAAATTTTATTTATCGAATTAGGCACAAACCTCAAACCTCTTACCTCGAACCTCTCAAATATAAACCGTTCCAAATTTCTGCTTCACATCTGCAACAACCTTTTTCACGTTCTGTTCCTGATCTTTTGGGCAAATCAGTAAAGTATTGTTAGATTCTACTACAATGTAATCGTTCAAGCCTTGAATGATCACTAATTTCTCATCCGGCACATTTACCATGCAATTGGTAGAATTATAGAGAATTACTTTTTCTGAAGGAATAGCAGCATTGCCTTCCGTGTCTTTTTCGGCCAGTTGATAAATGGAAGCCCAAGTCCCCAAATCCGACCAGCCAAACTCCGACGGAATTACGTAAACGTTATCTGCTTTTTCCATGATGCCATAATCGATAGAAATATTGGTGCATTGCAGATAGGTTTTATGGATATGGCTT
>CAZZVO010000048.1:0-18359 GCA_964657505.1 uncultured Mucilaginibacter sp. | reverse complement strand
TAACTTTCTTTTCCGGTTGTGATATATAATTCCGCTGCAGCCCAAATAAATTCATCGTTAAAAGAAGCATCGCCGTAAGCTCCTGTAGTAATTTTAGGATCAAACTTAGCGTTCATGACATTTTGATCATAAACCATGTTAGGATTTTTCTGCGCCCAATCCCATGCTTTTACGGATGCAGCCAAGCAGGAATCCGATAATCCGGGCAAATCTTTTTGGTATTTTTTTAACAACCGGCTTGCCTGTGCTGTAACGGCTGCAAAATCTAAAGTAGCTGCGGTGCCTTTTTGCACCACATACCGCGGTGCTTTAGTTACTTCGGGCATTACCATTCCATCAAAATTGGCATTGGTTAACTTGTTGTAAACGCCGCCATCATTTGGATCTTGCATGGCCAGCATCCAACGAAGGTTCCAAACCAACTCGTCTAAAACATCCGGAACAGCATTTTTACTTTCGGGAATGTTGGTGTTTAAGGTTTTAATATAATCCGAAAAATCTTCGCAAAGCGAAAGCATCGTGCCCATGGAAACACCGCTGTTGACTACGTATTTATTGTAATCGCCGGCATCATACCAACCTTTTGAAGCAGAAATGACCGTACCGGCCGGACGTAATTCTGTTGCTGCGGATGGATGGATTAAAACTTTATCGTCCGGATGGCCTTCGGCGCGATGCCATTTTCCGGCAAATTGCTCTGGCAAAGCGGTAGAAGCACGCTGATAATAATAAGCTTTGATAGATGCCGCAGCAAGGTTATGATAAACCGACGGACTGATGGTAAAAGGAAAAGAGTTACCTAAGCCATCGATAGCAATAACGTACCGGCCAGATTTTTGGAAAGCGGAAAAATTAGCAATCAGCGTTTTTTTACCATTTAAAGCCGGGTTTGCAGATTCTTTTAATATACCGGTAAAAACAGCTTTTTGATTTGTGCCGAGAATACTGAATTGAGAAAAACCTTGTGCAGTTATGACAGCAATTTTTGGTTCGTCCGGGTAAAACCCAACTTGGTTTAAGCGGATGTTTTCATTTACGGAAGCAGGTTTTTCGTTTTGTGCATAAGTGCAAAAATTTGCTAATAGCGTAAAAAGTAATAGGATAAGTAGCTTTCTCATAGTTTCATTTATCTATAACGGGCCGTATTTTCGCTTCGGTTGCTTGTATGGTTAGGCTTGCCGGTTTTAATCCTCCCGAATTCGCTTTTAATATAATTTCACCTGGTCCGCCGGTGGATTGTACAATTACCTGTGCTAAACCGCTAAAAAGTTTTCGTTTCCATTGTGCTGCCGACTGGATTACCTGGATTGAGCCGGGATCTATGTTTACAGATTCCCAGCTTTGCCTTTTAAATAAGGGCATAGCAACTATTGCAATGGAATTACTGCCCGCCCTTAACAAGATTTGATCCAACTTAAAAGTGTCCCCTTTTTTGTTTTGGGGAAGATTTTTGCCGAGTTCTTTTCCGTTGACGTAAACAGATTGCTGCTTGCCAATACTGTTATAAAAAAAAGTAACACTGCCTTTTAAATCATCTGCTGAAAGATCAAAACTGGCGCGGTAAACTATTGCTTTTGCTGTTTGGGCGAACTGCTCTGTGCGGTCATCGATAAATGCTTTTTTCCAGTTTGAATCATCAAAATTGGCAGCAGTTTCCGGTCGGTTTTCTAAGCCTTCAACAATTTTTTCTTTCATTCTTGAGATAGCAACTGTAGTAATGGTTTCTATAAACTGATCGGGTTCTAATGATGTTGGGTTACCATTGCCCACGCCAATTATTTTCCCCGGGCCTTGTATAGAAAAACTGATTTCGTTTGCAGCAGTAGGAACGTGCAAACCGTTCTTGTCTTTCAAGTTAACCGTTATCACGGCCAAATCTTCTTTGTCTGCCTTGATGCTTTTTACATTTGCAGCAAGATTTACACTTGCACCTTCGCCTGTTGTTTTCACCAGGTCTGTTATCGCTGGTTTTCCTTTTGTCGTTCCAACCGCACGTAGAGTTCCGGGCGAATATAGAACGCTCCAGGTTAGATGTCCGTTTCGCTCCATGCTTTTTTTACCCATACTTTTATTGTTGAGGAAAAGCTCCACTTCATCGGCATTGCTGTAAACCCAAACCGGGATTTCCTGTCCTTCTTTACCTGCCCAATTCCAATGCGGTAGGATATGTATCACCGGTTGATCCATCCACCAAGAACGTAAATAGTAAACGTCATCTTTTGCAAAACCGCACTGGTCCAGCATCCCGAAATAAGAACCGGTAGAAGGATAACCGTAGGGCGTAGGTTCTCCGCGATAATCAAACCCGGTCCAAATAAACATCCCACCTAAATACGGCCGTGCGGCATAATGCTTCCAGCCTTCCTCGATACTTAGAGACGTGGCATTTTGCTTTTCATCATACGCCGCACGTTCGTGGTTGGCGATATTGTTTGCATAAACGCCGCGAGTAGCAACGGTAGAACCTTCTTCTGTGCCCCAGCTAAATTGTGCTGGATGATTTTTGTGGTGCTCGTCCGTATTTTTGTTCATCACATAATTGTAGCCCATCAATTCCATCACATTCGAAATGCCAGAACCTACACCGCCGCTAAAAGCCGCTGTAATGTACCGGGTAGAATCTATACTTTTGGCAAAGGCTTGCATAGTGGTTGCTATCCGTGCGCCGGTAATGCTGTTTTCAATTCCCCATTCTTCATTACCGATAGACCAACTGATTACGCTGGGATGGTTCCTGTCCCTGAGAATTAACTTTTTAAAATCGTTCAACTCGGTTGATGAGGTTCCCATTAAACGGTTTTCATCAATCACAAGCATTCCTAAACGGTCGCAAGCATCCAACAATTCAGGTGTCGGCGGATTATGCGAGCAGCGGTAGGCGTTGCTTCCCATCTCCTTTAACTTTCGGATTCGGAAGTTTTGCAAAGCATCCGGCATAGCCGAACCTACACCAGCATGATCCTGATGGTTATTTGTCCCTTTTATTTTGACGTGTTTCCCATTCAGAAAAAAACCTTCATTGGCATCAAAATGAATAGTGCGGATACCAAACTTGGTTTCATACCGATCAACAATAGTTTCCCCTTGTTTAACAGTTGTTATTAGTTTATGGAGATATGGTGTTTCTATCGACCATAATTTTGCATTAGTTACCGCCATTTCCGCAGAAACTTCCTTAGTTTCAAAAGGGTTTAGGCTGAGTTGATTTGTTTGTGCCGATGCAATTTTGTTACCTGCTGCATCTAAAATATCCTGCGTTACAGAAAACGTTTTTGTTGATTTTCCTTCATTTATGAGCTTTGTTTGCACCTTAACAGCAGCATTATTGTTTTTAAGCTGAGAAGTTACAAAAGTGCCGTCGGGCGCAACGTGCAGTTCATCTAATTTGTTCAACCAAACGTGGCGATAAATGCCAGCTCCTTCATAAAACCAGCCTTCTTCCATAGTTGCATCTACCCGCACGGCAACAACGTTGTCCCCGCCGTAATTTAGGTAATCCGTAATATCATACTCAAAGCTTTGGTAACCGCTGGGTTCTGTCCCTAAATAATGTCCGTTCACCCAAACAATGGAATTGCGGAAAACACCATCAAAAGCAATATGGATGCGCCTGCCGAGGTCATTAGCAGGAATAACAAACGATTTGCGGTACCAGCCCACACTTGCATCCGGAAAATTACGGCCAATAGTTTTGAAACCATGACTATAACTTGCTTTCGGGTCGAAGCCTTGCTCCGCTGCCCAATCGTGCGGTAAATTTAATTTCCGCCAACTCCGGTCGTCAAAATTAGGGGCAGCGGCACCATCGCCGTAACCTGTTTTGGCCAGATAAGAGAAATAGCCGGTGCCATTATTAAAATCTTTTTTTGGATCGAAAGGATTTCCGTAGGCAAAACGCCAGTTGAAATCCATCAATAGATGTTCCCTTACTATTTTTGATACAGAAGGTTGGGCATAAAGCAATTGCACAAAAAGAGATAAAAAACTTAGTAGTAATGCTTTTTTTACCATGGTATTTTTAGTGCTGGTGTACATTTTGACCTTTTAAGAAATATTCAAATTTCTCCCTTGTATTGTAATAGCCCATAACTAACAAATAAAAAATGTATTGTGCCAGGCCGGAGAGACCTGGCTTTACAATACTGAACCAATTATAAGTGAAGAAGTTTATTTATAGTGCCAATAATCAAGTTATTCTAATGCTTCTTTTATCCCTGTATTTTTAGTGCCGACCTATTAAAAGAATATTAGATTTTATTTACCAGCCCGGGTTTTGTATCAACGCAGGTGCTTTTCTAATTTCACTGGTTGGAATAGGCAAAATGTAGTTGTTTTCATGGAAAATATGCAGGAACAAAGAATTGATGATTCTATAATTATAAGTTCCGTTAGCATTTTTGGTGATGTCCATTAATTTGTTGTAACCGTTTTGGGTAACCATGGCAATTTTCCATCGGCGCACATCGTCCCAACGCTGGTTTTCATACATCAGTTCCACACGTCTTTCATTTTGGATAAAGGCACGCATATCTGCAACGGTCATGCCTAATTTGATACCGTAATTGCCATCTGTTCCGGGCAAAATCCCGGCCCTCATTCTAATTTGCTGCAAAGGTGGATAAGCCAATTCTGTTTGCCCGGTTTCGTTAATGGCTTCTGCATACATCAGCAAAACGTCGGCATATCGGATGAGTGGCCATCCCCTGTTTGTATTTCCTGAGCTGTTGGCAGCCAAGTTTTCATCGCACATTTTCCTTGCGTAATATCCTGTAGGGCCGGTAGTAGAGGCATTTTGAACGAAACCATCCGGCGAAGCACCTTCGTAAGTAAACACCGGTGCTTGCGCATTTGCCGATAAAGAAAAATAGTTGGAGCCATTATAAAGAACAGAAAAACCAAACCTTGGGTCGCGGCCAACATAAGGGTTTTTAGGGTCGTAACCAGAGGTTGGGTCTGTAATGGCTTTTCCATTGTTCATAGGAAAAGCATCTACTAAATTTTGCGTAGGTGTGCCGTATTTGCTACCGTTTCTGCTACTTGGAAGATAAAAGTTCTCCATATCTTTATTTGGCCCACGGTTCCAGTAAAAAATGTATTCTGGGTTTACTCGTTGTAAAAACATGCTGTAGAAACCAAAACCTGGCCTGGCAGCATTAGTATTATCTACCACTAAAGAATAGGTGCCTAAACCCATCACCGCTTTGGCTGCATCTGCTGCTGCCTGCCAACGCGCTACGCTGTAAGTTGGATAACCGGCCAAAGCAGCCTTGTCTGGAGAAGATGGCGATGGCCAGGTGTTACCGTTAAATAAAGGGCTTGCTGCATATAGTAGCGTCCTTGCTTTTACCGCCATTGCGGCACCCTTGGTTACACGACCGTAATCGTTACCATCGTAGCTCACAGGCAGGTCCAGGGCTGCATCGTCCAACTCTTTTACAATATAATCCACACAGTCTGAGAATGTATTTCTGGGTGGATTTACTATATCGGTAATACCAAAAACTTGATCCTTAATAATTGGGACACCACCGAAATTAATAATGAGGTTATGATAAAACCACGCCCTTAAAAAACGTGCCTCAGCTCTTACCCGTTTCTGGGTTGACGGATTAAGTGGCGTTGTAGGGAGGTGGGATAACAGCAAATTGACCCTCCTAATATTGTCCCAAGGCGTTTGCCAAAATTCTGTGAAAAAAGGAAAGGTATCCGCGTTATAACTGGACTCGTATAAAATCCTGGGCCTACGAGCCGGGTTCATCAAACTGTATTCAGAATCATCTGTTGCCTGTTCGGTGCTTCCGTTTTCCCAGGTCCCCCTGGTTTTTTGCCAGGCAAAAGGTTCGTCATCATAAATACGTGTTAAAAAACTCATAGTACGTATACTATCGGAAAAAACAGATGCTTCGTTTAGCGCATTATTTGTTTTATTGTCTAAAAAGCCGTTCTTTTTACACGCTGTTAAAAGGATGACAGATGACAAGAGGATATAAATCTTTTTCATTGTGTATTGGTTAATTAAATGTTACACTAACACCTAAATTGTATATTTTTTGTGGCGGATAAGTTTGCCTGTCAGTATTGTTGGTGGCTTCGGGGTCCAAGGCATATAACCTGAACGCTTTAGACCAGGTAATGATATTATTGCCGCTTAAATATACCCGGACTGCCCCCAATCCTGCCCGTTGGATTAATCTAGCAGGGAAGTTGTAAGCCAGTTCTGCTGTCCGCAAGCGTAAGTAATTACCGGAAATACTCCAGAAATCAGAAGCATTGCCGGGGTCGCTGATGCTACGGGTATTTGTTAGAAATGGATATTTCGCGTTATCACCCAGGGCTGGAGTCCATGCTTCTTGATGGATCGGCTGTAAGTTTGCAGAAAAAGCACGGATAGCTTCCTCATAACCACGTATATTAAAGCCGGTTGCACCCTGGAACAACGCATTGATTGTAAAACCCTTAAAACCAAAGCCAGCCTGGAAACCAAAGTTGTTGCGTGGCAGGTTGGTAATATCAGAAACAGCTTGGTCTTTTGAATCTATTACCCCATCTCCGTTTAAATCCTGATATTTTAAATCTCCGGGTTTAGCAGCCGTGCCGGTTGCCGGTTTAGCTACTTTAGGGTCGGCTATATCTGCGGCTGTATAAAAACCTAAAAAGTGGTACCTGGCTTCTGCACCAATTGGATGGCCTGTATACACTTGCCAAGGATATTGAGCTGCAGGATCGTCCCTAAACACAACTTTATTTTTTGCAGTAGAGTATGTACCCCTAAAGTTATAAGTGAAATTCTTGCCAATTGTGTTGTGATAGTTTAGTTCAGCCTCGAACCCTTTGGCATTTGTTCTACCCAAATTAACAGGTGGTAGCGATTGGCCAAAAATACCAGAAACTGTGCCTCTTGTTATCAATTGGTCATAACGGTTATAATTAAAAACGTCGACTAAGCCAGTTACTTTACTGCCAAACATTGCAAAATCTACACCGATATCAACCTGTTTGCTTTTTTCCCAGGTAACATTTGCATTTGGCAAACTGCCTTCCTGGATACCGTTATTGGCTGGTAAGGTTGAACCGTTTGTTAACCCAAAAGCAGCACCAGTAGGCTGGCCGTTAATATTTACGTTTGTATATGGGCCACTACTGTTAATATAACTTTGTAGATAGGAATAACTTTGGGTAGAACTAATTTGATCGGAACCAACGATACCATAAGAACCACGGAATTTTAATTGGTCAATAAATTTGATATCGTTTTTGAAGAAAGGTTCTTCGGCAATATTATAAGCAGCCGATCCGGAAGGGAATAAACCATAACGCTTGTTGCCTGTAAAACGGTCAGAGCCATTGTAGGCACCGGTGAAGGTTAGTATGTATTTTTGCTTGTAATCATAAGTTACATTACCGCTTGAACCAATAGTGTTAGACGGGATGTAATTATAATTAGCGTAATTTACATTGGTGTTGGCTATACCCGTGGTATAACTGGTTATACCATACAAAGCCAAAGCACTGATATGATGGTTACCAAAGCCACGGTTATAAGTTAAAAAGCTTTGGGCTGTTAAACGACTAATTGGGCCAAGGTTAGGACCGGCTGGCTGGTTTGGTTGATAATTAGTTCCTAATCTTTCTAGACGGTAAACTCCGGGAAAAGCAAGCGTATAGGTATTTGCAGTTGGGTTATAAATGTAAGATGGCAAATTTGTCCTGGTTAAGCTTAGTGAAGATGTATAGTTGCTTGTATAAGCAACTGTTCCCCTGGCGCTTAATCCTTTAGTAATAAAATCAAGTTTTTCTGTTGCCGAGGTTGACAGCACCATATTGTTTTCGTTGGTGCGGTTATAGCCATCTAAGGTTAAACGCTCAATAATATTAGGTGTGTTATATGCGGTTTGTGATTTTTGGAAATTACTAAATCCCCAGCTACCATCCGGATTGGTGATCGGATAAGCGTAAGGCGAAAGTGCTAAGTAACTGCCAAATTCAGAAAAAACATCATTTTTATTACCATTGGTAGAATTGTAATAAACAGATGGGTTGTTAATCTCGCCAATATTGCCATAAGCATCAATACGGAAACTCAGGTTTTTACTGGCTGTTATGTCAATATTAGAGCGGTAGTTATAACGATGGTTGTAAAAGTTACCATCGTAACCTTGCCCATGGCTGAAGTCCCGTGTGTTGCCACCTTGGTTTAAGTAGCTTAATGACACAAAATATTTCACTTTATCAGTTCCACCTTGTACATCAAACGTACCACGATATTGGTCTGCATACTTTTTAAACAAGATTTTCTTCCAGTCGTTGTTTGGGTGACCATAAGGATCTTGCCCATTTTGAAAAAGTGCCAAATCTGCTGCAGACCAAGTTGGTGTTTGCCCGTCGTTAACGTTTGCCTGATTAACTAATAAGGCAGTGTGATAGGAATCCAGATAAGTGGGTAAAATAGTAGGGCTTGCCAAGCCATAATCTGCCCGAAAAGAGATTCTTGGTTTACCTAACTTACCACGGCGTGTAGTTACCACCACCACACCGTTTGCCCCCTTTATACCATAAATTGCAGTTTGTGATGCGTCTTTTAATACCGTAACAGACTCTACCTCGTTTGGGTCTATCCTGGCAAACTGTGCATAGTCGTACTCAATATCATCCACAATAATTAAAGGAGCGTCGTTTCCATTTAAAGAACTTTGGCCACGTACATAAAAGGCAGCACCGTCGCGGCCTGGCTGCCCGGATGTTTGCTGGGATATAAAACCCGTAACACGGCCAGACAAGGTATTTTGTAAACTGGCAGAAGGATTCTCCCTGATGTCGTTACCAGAAACGGCACTTTGTGCACCCGTCAATGTTTTCTTTGGTACGGTTTGGTAGCCAACTACAGCTACCTCTTTTAAATCCTGTGTAGCAGATTCAATGGTTATATTTATTATACCTCCACCCGCATTAACTTCTTTGGATACGTAGCCAACAGCCCTTACTAACAATACGCCGCTGTTACTGCGCAAGGTAATCCTGAATTTACCGTCCAAATCTGTTGCCACTCCATTTGTTGGCACTCCTTTCTCGACTACACTTACACTCGGAACTGGTCCTTGTGCATCCCTAACCACACCTTGCACCACTCTGTTCTGGGCTTTTACAAATGTCCCTATCAGGCAAAGTACAAGCGTTATACTATAAAATATAAATTTTTTCATCGTACAATATTTTAATTATTACCATCCAAAATTTTGAACCAGGTTAGCATCTTTTACCGTTTCATCATAAGGCAGGGGCAAATGGTACAGCTTGTCCTGAAATAAGATGTTAGTAACTGGTACTACCTGATAGCTGAAGGTTCCGTTCCCGTTGTTTGTAATTTTGATGCCGTTTAAAGTTTTGTTCAGTTCTGTATTGCCCAATTTCCAACGGCGCAAATCAAAAAACCGTTGTTCTTCAAAAGAAAGCTCGATGCGGCGTTCATTTTGAATAAGTGTACGCATATCAATTTGTGAAATACCGGCAGGGATACCATACCGACCATCCGTACCCGCTTGAATGTTAGCACGTTTCCTCAACCTGCTGATTTCTGTAACTGCTTCCGGCGTCCTGCCCAATTCATTTAATGCTTCTGCATTATCCAGAACGATTTCTGCATAACGGAAGTAAGGAAAATTATGGCTGTTGCTGGAATAAGAAGATGAGTTTGAAAAATCGAACATGAACTTACGCAGATAATAACCGGTTCGGGTTTGCGGCCCGTTGTTGTTGTTTGGCCTGTCGCGCCCACCGTCGAATGTTTCGACAGCCCGGTTTAACCATTTCGAGCCGTTGTAAAAAACACTGGCGGCAAGCCTTGGGTCGCGAGCTGCATAAGGGTTATTAGGGTCATATCCCGAAGTTGGGTCTGTAATTGGCTTTCCTGTAATTGTGGTAAAGGCATCCACAAAATTTTGGGTCGGGTTTGTACGGCCACCACCCGTAAAATTGTTTACGCTGAAACCAACCGGTGCATTTGCATTTTCAATGTCGAAGTTATTGTTGGTTTGTTTAGCCAGTATAACTTCTTTATTGCTTCTCACCACAAAAATATTTGTGTAAGCTGTTGTACCTGCAGCAGCCGTATTTGCTGATGGCGCTATTAAAGTATACCAACCCAAAGCATTAAATTCCGTTACGGCATCTACCACTTTTTGCCAGCGTGTAGGATCGGCAGTTGGGTATCCTGTAATTGCTTTTAACGTAGGGTTAGTTTCTAAACCACCGCCGTTATACAACGGACTTGCAGCATACAAGTAAACACGGCATTTTAATGCAATAGCTGCACCTTTTACAATCCTGCCTAAATTTGGATCGGCAATCGCGTCCGGGTACAAATAAGTTTTAATGGCATCGCACTCACTTGTAATATAATCTGCGCATTGAGAAAAAGTATTTCGGCTTAACTGTAGGTTATCATCCAGGGTAAATATTTTATCTCCAATCAAAGGCACACCGCCGTACCGTTTTAACAATTCAAAGTATAAGAAAGCCCGGATAAAACGCGCTTCGGCTTTAAAACCTAATGTCCTGTTTGGGTTAGCGGCGGGGATGGGAATTTTATCGATGTTTGCCAGGAAAATATTAACCTGACGTATGCCAGCATAACTATTGCTCCAATAAGATTCAGGGTTGTTCCCGGTACTTAAAATACCGTTGGTATAATAAGTAATAGGCGCATTGCTTACGATAGATACGGCATCATCAGTAGCTGCATCTAAAAAATCACCACTGATCCGGTTGAAACCAGTAGGCAGATAGTTATACAAACCTGCCAAAAAGCGCTGTGCCAGTACTGCATCCTGATCGGCTGGGTCAAAGGCCAAATCATAAGTATATAAGTCTCTTGGTTGATCTTCTGTCTTTTTGCAAGACGGTAAAACCGCTATCGCAAACAGATATAAAAAGAATATCCATATCGTTTTTTTCATCATCATCCTGATTAAATATTATAATTTTACGTTTACACCTAAATTAAACAGCCTTTGTATCGGGTAAGAACCGTTGTAAACTTCCGGATCTAAGCCCCCTTTTAATTTGGTTACCGTTAAAAGGTTCAGGCCATTTACAAAAACCCGCAGTGATTTAAACTGAATCGCATTGGCATAACGGGCAGGTAGGGTAAAGCCAATCTCTACGTTTTTTAGCCTTGCAAAATCTGCACGACGGTACCAGTATGTAGAAAAGTTTTGGTTGTTAACGTTACCGCCGATACTCAGCCTTGGGTAAGTTGCCGTAGCAGCAGTTGCAGGGGTAAACCTGCCCAATTGTTGTTGGTAAGCCTGCCCGAAACCATTGTTTTGGAACTCCCAGTAACTGTTGCCATTTAAGTAAACACTGTAATTGGTAACACCCTGTATCAATGCGCTAAAATCAAAGGATTTGTAAGAAAAGCCTAAATCAGCACCAAGGGTAACCAACGGCCCTTTTGGTCCGATAGCAGTTTGGTCGAATTGATTGATTAAACCATCGCCGTTTAAATCTTTGTATTTGATATCTCCCGGTTGCAAAACGTATCCTGCCAAACCAGCTACACCGTTTTGTTTTGCATTGGCAATATCAGCTTGGTTTTGAAATAGTCCGGCAGCAATATAACCGTAAGACTGACCTACTTTTTGCCCGGTTCTTTGTAACCAAGGATAAGGCTGGTTTACTTCATCGGAAAATTGGACTTTAGACTGCTGCAACCCAGCATTTAAAGCGACATAGTAACTAAATTCTTTTGTTTTAGGTTTTTGCCACGACAACTGAAAATCGTAGCCGCTATATAAATTTTTACCAATGTTTTCGTTTGGATAAGCATTACCTATTAAAGCTGTGTTCCTACCACGCTGGATCAGCAAATCAGAAAAATTGTTTCTGTAATAATCAACACTAAAACCAAGCCTGCTGTTAAGCAAAGCGCCTTGTAAGTTTACATTAAGTTTGTTCGCTTTTTCGTAAGTGATGTTTGGGTTGGCCAATGTAGCTTCTACTATAGTTGCAGTGGCACCCGGGGAAACACCGAAGTAAGGCTGGCTACCATCATTAATCCGCTGGATGTAAGCGAAGTACCCGGGATTATCGTTTCCAACCTTTCCGTAATTTGCCGAAAGTTTCAGATTACTCAACCAGTTATAACCGGTCATAAAACTTTCTTTTGAAATGTTCCAGCCTAAACCAACAACGGGAAAGAAACCAAACTTGTAATGACTCGTGGTGGAGTAATAATCAGAACCGTTGTAAGCAGCAGCAAACTCAGCGATATATTTTTCGTTGAAACTGTAAGATGCCTTACCGGAAACCCCTGCAACTGTGTAAGGTATATTATTACCCAAATAATAGCTGTCACTATTAGCCAATACTACAACATCTAAATTGTGTTTACTGTTGTAATTATGATTGTATCCAATTGAACCTTCCAGGTAGTTTTGCCTGCTCTGGCCCTGGTTCAAAACGCCGCTTATCGTACTAACTGTATTAGTGTTTAACTGATCTGAAGGCGTGGTTAAGGCATTACCATAAGTTGGCTGCCCGCCAGTTGTTGAAGCAAAAGACTGATAAGCTACAACTGGTTTGCTCCTGTTAAGATTTTGGTTTAAGTTAGATGCGTAAGAAACCACGGCTTTTACATACAAGCCAGGCAGCAATTCATCTAAAGTCCTTTTTAAATAAAAATCTGCTAAAATATCCCTGGTGTAGTTTTGCTGATATCCAGAACCTGTTGCTTGTCCCTGAATATTTTGGGTGTATTGCGGCGTACCCGCAAACGTGCCGTTAGGATTCAAAACCGGATAGGCAGTATTAGGTGTACTTAAAAACGAGTTAAATATACTCGCCGATGTTGCACCAGGTTCGTTTTCATTCAATATCCGGCCGTATAAGTGTATTCCGGCAACAAGGTTTTTAGTAAGGTTAATATCTACGTTAGACCGTATGGAGTAACTGCTTAAATAATCGTTTGTATTGTATGTGTTTGCACTATTGGTTTTAAACAAACCATCTTGGTACAAATGCTCTAACGCAACAAAATATCTAACGGTACTACTTCCACCACCAACATTTAAGGAGTAGCGGTTTAATTGCGCGGTAGATTTTAAAACCTGATTGCGCCAGTCAACATTTGGATGCCCTAAAGGGTCTGAACCAGTTTGAAAAGCCTGCAAGTCAGCAGCACTATACCGCAGGCTTGGCACAAAATTAGGGTTAACCCTAATTTCATTATCTATAGCCTCGTTACGTAAAGTGGCATAATCATAAGCACCTAATGCCTTTGGCATACCTAAAGGTTGCTGAAAAGCCGTTTGCGCCGTAAAAGAGATCACTTGTTTACCCGGAGAACCTTGCCTGGTGGTAATTAATATTGCTCCGTTTGCACCACGAACGCCCAACATTGCCGTTGCCATGGCATCTTTTAAAACGGTTACCGATTCTACTTCTTCTAAATCGATGGTGGTAAGCGGGCGCGGAATACCATCGACCAAAATAATTGGGGTACGGCCGCGAAGGGTCAGTGCTACGGCATCAAAGCCAGGGTTTCCAATGCTTTGCTGCGCATTCAATGCTGTATTGGTGTTGATAGGTACGCCCAAACCTGGCTGACCAGAGCTTTGCAGCGTGTATAAACCTGCTATCCTGCCTGTGAGCGTGTTTTGGATATTGGTTACCGGTTGTTTAATAATGGTAGGCGTGTAAATAGCTTGCGTTGAAGCGGTAGTAAGGCCAGGCTTCGCAGTAACACCAAAAGGCAGGCTTACTTTATTTTTAACAAGCGAATCAACATTTAAAATGGAATTGTCCTGGTTTGTATTATTGGTTTGCGCCCTGGCACAAAGCGTCGCTATACAAATACTGGTTGTTGTTAGAAATAACTTTTTTAGTAAAATTCTATTTCTCATACATACTTCTTTTATTAGGTTTAAATTGGTTATGGCCGGAATTGCCGACAGGGTATGTAAAATATCTTTGACGTTAATTATAGTTGAAACCGTCAAAACCTTGCTTTTTATGGTGAACTTTTGATTGCTGTTTTCATAATTTGATTTTTATTGATAGGATTAATATTGTTGCTGTACTATTGATACTTGCAAGATTTAGTGGCATAAAAACAGTATGGCTCTCACGTTTGCGAAACTTGCACATCGCCAGCAATCACCTTATTAAATAAGTATTACTGCACTAAATTTTTAAGAAGCTAAACTATTTTCGCCAGGCCGTTCCCGAAACCGGGGAAGTTGCCAACAGCATGATGAGTGGCACCAAACCACCATACAGAAAGTAGCTTCCGTATTAAATGGTGGACTTTTTGAAGATGTACTTGTTTACCCATAATCTTTTTTTAGATAGTTTAAATTCAACTAATTTCATTTGGAATCACAAATCAGCAGCCATACAGTTTGTACGAACAACTATTAACTGATTGAGAATTAACTGCTATTCATGCAGTTTCAAATAAAATTATTAATCGGTTTAATGTTGGTTATTGGTTAGTAATAACAATCGATCAGGAAATAAATAATCATCTGTTGTTATTGCTGTTGTAAATGTAAAGTATGCGCAGATTGGGCTACAGCAGTATTGATAATGTTTATAGCACAAATGTTAACACTTGTTTAACTGCCTGATTATCAATCAGTAAATCGTCACTATTTTGATACAAAAGGTTTTGTTTATAGCGTTTATCCCCGACGTGATTGTGCTAACGCAATTACCAAGAGTTTAAACAAATTCCTGATGCTTCTTTTATCACTGCTTTTTTAGTGTTGATATTTTCTCCATGCCAAATAATACAGGGCGTACTATTTTTACAGGCATAAAAGAAGCATGATGATATTATTTCATCAATTAAAAAACTGAAATTATCGGGGAAATTTAGGTTAGCTTACAGAATCCATCACTTCTTTTTCTTTTTTACGCAGCTCGATAATGTATTCGGAAGGAAGCATTCCGTATTCTTCACGGAAAACTTTGGCAAAGTAAGTTGGGTTACTAAAGCCAACTTCGTAAGCTACGTTTGCAATATTGAGTTTGCTTTTCTGCAATAACTGCACTGCTTTTTTTAACCGTATATTTCTGATAAAATCCACCGGCGTTTTGCCTGTTAACGTAAGCAGCTTTTTATAAAGCGAAACCCGGCTTAACGAAAGTTGCCTGCTTAATTCTTCTACCGAAAAATTTGGGTTGGTGATGTTCTTTTCAATACAATCCAAAGCATTTTTTACAAACTTGGTATCTTCCGATTCAATATCCATTTCCTGCATTTCAACTTCAACTTGTTTGCGGAAAGTTTTCTTGATGGTTTGTTGCAACTTCAACAAATTCTGGATTTTTGAGAGCAAAATTTCTAAATTAAATGGCTTGGTAATGTAATCGTTGGCACCACTTTCCAATCCGGCTAAATGCTCTTCTTCTTCCGTTAAAGCAGTTAACAAAATCACCGGAATATGTGCCGTACGATGATCGTTTTTCATCTTTTTACATAAGTTGATGCCATCCATTTCCGGCATGTTCACATCACTTACAATTAAATGCGGATGCAAGGAAAGTGCTTTTTGCCAGCCTTCTTTTCCGTTTGCTGCTTCTACAACGTGGAACTTATGTTTTAAATTTTCGTGAAGATATTGCCGCAAATCGTCATTATCCTCCACCAATAAAATAATTGGCTTTTTGGTTGATGCTAAGATATCTTCGTCTAACTTCAAGTTATTGTTTACCGTTTTGAGCGATTGATCTCCAACTGTAACGTCCTCATTTATAATAACTAAAGGAAGATGAACCATAAAACAACTGCCGTTACCAAGTTCGCTTTCCACGTTAATTTCGCCGCCATGAAGCTTTACAAACTCTCGTGTGATGGAAAGGCCAATCCCGCTTCCCTGGTTCACTATAGTTTCGGGGATTTGATCCTGGTAAAAACGTTCGAATACCTTTTCCTGCTTTTCTTTTGGAATACCAATACCAGTGTCTATCACTTTTATTTCCAAGAGTTGCTGCCCTGCTTCAACATTCTTTTTTAGGTTCAACATCACACTAATTGTTCCGCCGGCATGTGTAAATTTGAAAGCGTTGGAAAGCAAATTGAACAAGATCCTTTCAATCTTATCGTGATCAAATTTGGTTATCAAAGATTCTACTTCACTGTCAAATATATATTCGACCTGGTTCTGGTTAGCCAAATCGGTGAACGAAGCCGATACTTCTTTTATATAGGAAATTATATCGCCTTTAATCAAATTCAGCGTTAATTCTTTGAATTCCATCTTCCTGAAATCCAGCAATTGGTTAACCAGATTTAACAAACGCCTGCCATTTCTTTTAATCATCACCAACTGCTCCTGCTGTTCGGGCTGTTTACTGTTTTTAACTAAGTTATCTATCGGCGAAATAATTAAAGATAACGGCGTGCGGAACTCGTGACTTACGTTTGTAAAAAACTTAATCTTCATTAAATCAAGTTCGTGCATATTTTTTGCTTCTTCCCGCTCTTGTTTAATGCTCCGTTCTGTTTCTAATTGTTGCTGCGTTAACTCAAATTCTTTTTTCAGTTTCAAAATTCCTCGGTGCCTGATGTAAAACAGGATTGAAATCGCACCGGTTAAGTACAAGACATAAGCCCAAACCGATTTCCAAAATGGCGGCAAAACTTTAATTTGCAAGCTGATTTTACTTACCTGACCAACATCATTTGGGTTTGTTGCAATCACTTCAAACACGTAATCGCCAGCGTCTAAATTGGTGTAAGTCGCCTTGCGGAAGTTGTTTTGCGAGGTAAGCCAGTTTTTATCAAAGCCTGCTAACTTGTATTGATACTGGATTTTACTGGGGTTAAAAAAATCGCAATCTGCAAACTCAATACTAAAAACATTTTGCTGGTGGTTAAGCGTTAAAGATTTGGTTTGCTCGATCGATTTTTTTAAAACAACACTGCCTTTTATCGTATCGCCAACGGTTATACTTTGATTAAAAAGCTCAAAATCGGTAAAAACCAATTGTGGTTTTAAAGAAAGCACACGGATATTTTCCGGATTAAAAATATTAAACCCTTGCGCGCCACCAAATATCAACCTTCCGTCCTTAGTTTTAAGTGCAGCATTTACGTTAAATTCCCGGCCTTGCAAACCGTCCAGCTCGTTGTAATTATTGAATTTATATTGATAGCCTTTGCCCGCATTCGTTAAGCTGATACTGGCAATACCATTGGTGGTACTGATCCAGATTTTGCCATCCCGATCTTCTAAAATACAAATAACCGAGTTGCTGATCAGTCCTTCAGCTTGCGTTAAATTGTTAAACTTGTTTTTTTGCGGGTCAAAGATGCTTAAACCGCCTCTTGTCCCAACCCAAATCAAACCGTTATGATCTTCCACAATACTATTGATGTTGTTGTTGATCAGGCTGTTTGGGTTATTTGTGCGGTGGACGAAATGTTTAACCCGGCCTGTTTTGCTTTCAATGTAGTGCAGCCCGGTTGCGCCTCCCAGCCAAACGTTATCCTTCTTGTCCTTGAGCATTGTTGAAACGTAGGACGAATTAATTAAACCAGTATTATAAGTATGCGAAAAACGGTTGGTTTTTTTATCGAAAACATTAATGCCTCCTTCAAAAGTACCTACCCATATTTCGCCGGGCTTATTTTCTAAAATGCTAAAAACACGGTCATCCGAAATGCTTCCGGGATTTTTTGGGTCATGCTTGTAATGCGTAAATGTTTTTCCATCAAAGCAATCCAATCCACCAAAATAAGTGCCTATCCATAACTTGTTTTCATGGTCAACATATAAACTGGTTACAATATCATTGGTTAAACTGTTGGCTTGATTTAAGTTTTGTTTGTACTGCGTATAGGTTTTGTTGGTTTGATTGTAATAAACCAAACCGCCACCGTTAGTGCCAATCCACAAATTCCCTTTGTTATCTTCAGCAAATGTATTCACATCTTCAAAAGGCAAACTTGCGGGATCAGAAGAATAATGCTTCACAATCGGGAACTGGAAAATGCCTTTATGGTAGTAACTGATGCCTTGCTTATTGCTGCCGGCCCAGATCATCCCTTGGTTATCTTTGTATAAAACAACGCTGTTCCCGCTTAACGACTTTGGGTCGTCGTCCCGGTTTAAAAGATATGTTACTTTGAAAGTTTTCTGGTCGATCAGGTTTATCCCGCCATGGTCTGTCCCAACCCAAATTTGGTGGTCTTCGCCTTGCACCACGTTATGGATTACATTGGAATTGAGCTTGCTGCCCTCGGTGTTTTTATCGAAGTTTTTTAGCGTACTGTTTTTAGTATCATAAAAATAAACGCCTTTTGGATTACTGTTTAACCGGATCCACAAATTATTGTCGTCGCCTAAAATCATCCG
>CAZZVO010000047.1:0-18538 GCA_964657505.1 uncultured Mucilaginibacter sp. | reverse complement strand
GCGTAAAGAGAAAAATCAGTATAAAACCAAGCGTGTCTGTAAGCATTTAGAAAAATTTGAGAATGCAAATTCGAGATTGATTCGCCTAAGCCAAAATAGTGCCTTTCTTGCTTTTATAAAGTTAAACCTCTTTAAAAAAGCTAAAAAAAATGATTTTGAAGAGTTTTTTCAAACCAAAACACTATCATTTTTGGGCGGTTTTTTCAATTTGAAAAGGAGAACTATCAAAAGCAATTTAAAAAAAAGATTGCTGGTTGGTTAAAACTGTATTAAAAGTTGCAGGTAGAACAGGTTTACCAACGTTGCGCTATTCTGATAAAAAGCCTTTCATTTCGAAAAGATTATTTTATAAGTTTTGTAGTCTGGGAATTTTAAGGCGTTGATTAATAACAGCTTGTGTTTCGCGGGTGCTTGAGGCATTCTTTTTGGCATAACCAGAAACGAAATAGAACTAAGCCTCATCTATAAAAAGACTGTTTTGAAACCGAACCCTTATTCATTTATCAGCCCAATACAGCATTTATTCGACCGGCAAAAGAAAATAGACTGGCAACTGTTGGTTACTGCAGTTTTAATAGATTGGATTTATGCTTACCTGATTATATCTATCCAAAAAAGTTATAGAAATTTGAATGGTGCAAATGCCAGGCAAATGCTGGTTGTTATGCTCGTTATATTTTTGATCTCCCTTTTTTTGAAATTTTTTTTATGGCTGAAAAGCCAAGAACAACGAGATACTCCAACTGATATAAAATCCGCCATGCTTCTTTTAAGGCATAAAATTTTATATCAACGCAGTTTAGTGCTCACCTGCTTATTTACGTTTTTAGCCCTTCTTGCTGTTGGTTGTATCTACTATTTCAACAACAGGCCAGTTGCTATTTATTTATTATTGGTAATTGCTGCACCTGTTGGTGTGGCTGTGTTTACTTTTTGCGGGGTTTTTATTTTTAGATTGAAGCATCAATTACGGCAGGTTAAACGCACGATTTCTAAAATTGCTACACGGGTTATGGCTGATAGATTTACAATGCCATCAGAAAATTAACCGATTTTTATCCTATAAAAACAGCATTACCTTTTTGCACACGTCGGACATTATATCACTTCAATAATGTTCCTCGCAGAATAATGGCTGCGATGCTAAAGTAGATAACCAATCCGGTTACATCAACCAAAGTTGCTACAAAAGGTGCGGAAGAAGTGGCCGGATCAAACTTTAACCGTTTTAACAAAATCGGGATCATCGATCCGCTTAAAGTGCCCCACATTACAATACCAATTAGCGAAAAGAAAATAGTGATGCCCATTAATTCCCAATTTGGGCCGTAATTATACCAATGCAAATGTTGCCAGGCAGAAATCCGCAAAAAGCCGATACTGCCTAAAATAACCCCTAAAATTAAACCTGACAACAGTTCGCGCCGCATTACATACCACCAATCTTTTACCGTTAGTTCCCTCACGGCCATTGCCCGGATAATTAAAGTTGCCGCTTGCGAACCGCAATTGCCGCCGCTGGAAATAACCAGCGGCACAAACAAGGCCAGCACAACTGCTTTGGCAATTTCGTTTTCGAAATAGCCCATTGCCGTGGCAGTTAGCATTTCGCTTAAAAACAAGATGATGAGCCAGCCGGCACGTTTACGCACCAAAGAAAGTAAAGGAGTTTTTACGTACGGATATTCTAAAGATTCTAACCCGCCAAACTGCTGCATTTCTTTGGTATCGCGCTGTTGGGCGGCATCAATAATATCATCAATAGTAACAATGCCCAAAAGCATTTTTTCGGAATTGGTTACCGGCAAAACAACGCGGTCGTACTGTTCGAACTTGGCAATTGCCACGCTGATGGAGTCGTCAATTTCGAGGCTGATATAACGGTGGTCCATAATATCCTCAATCCGTTTCTGCGGATCGTTTAATACCAGCCTCCGCACCGGGATGTCATCAATCAGTTCCCCTTTATCATTAACCACATACAACACATTGGCACTATCAGAATCTGGCTGATTCTTTTGCAAAAACTCCATCGCCTGCGTAATCGTCATTTCTTTGTTTAGGGTGACGAATTGCGTATTCAACAACCGGCCAACACTTTTTGGCGAATAGCCCAGCATTTTTTCCGTTTCTTTCCGGTTCGGCTCATCTAAAAAAGTAAGTAAAGCAGAACGCTGCACACCTTTTAAACTGGTTATAAAAGCATAGCGGTCTACCGAACTTAGGTTATTGAGGATGTATTTTTTTTGCGTATCCGAAGTTTTGTCTATCAGTTGCTTTTGTAAATTGCTTTGCAAAAAAGGGAAAACGTTTACCTGCCTTTCTTCAATAAAAGAATTAAAAATGTTCCAGGCTTCGTTAAGCGAAATGGCATTTAACAAAGCAGCGATTTCTGAAGGATGGAATTTGTCCTTCGAATCTTTACTAAACAACTTTTTAAGGTCTCCTTTTAAAACCAGTTCTTTTATTTCTGTGAGCGATTTCATGTTGATATAAAATATTAAACGATAGTACTAAGAAATATTAAACGACGGGCGGATAGAGAATAGATTTTTTTTAAAGATTAGGTTTTTAAAAAAAGGATGCTTCTTTTATCACACTAAAGTTAAAGTGATAAAAGGAGCATCAGAAAAGTTTTCGACAAAGAATGAGCTAAATTTACATCAGCGTAAGTACTGCCGCACTTCCTGCCGGTACGTTAACTACAAAAGATTTTCCGCCTACTGCATATTTATCAATTGTTCCGGGTTTATAAGTGCCATCAGTATTCACACTGCTGTTTGCAAAGGTGATGCCTGTAGTTGCCGTTATGCCGGGCGCAGTAAGCCGCAATACTTGTACGCTTGAGGCAGCATTGCTAAGCTGTAAGGTAAAAGAAAGATCGACAGCATCTTTGTTGATTAATGTGACGTTAGTGCTGCCATTATTTACACAAGCGTAAGAACTGCAATTGTAAGTAGTTTGGCCAACCGTTGCAGGCACAATGGTTCCACTGCCATATTTAAAAGCCAGCATGGCATAATATTCCGGCCTAGCCGTGATAACATTGTTGTCTAAAGCGATAGGCGTATAAGCACCACTGTTGCCGCCATGAAAGTTAATGCCTTGCCCGTTATTTTCTGCTACCTGCCACATAAAATCCAATGCCCATAATGTGGAAGCAAAAACGTTGCTTACACCGGTTTTGCCGCCATCGTAAACGCTGTTACACTCAGAAATACGGTAGGGCAACTGGTATTTTGTTGCTGAACTGTTTAGTGCTTGCAGGTAAACTGGCAGCTTAGTGTTAGCTGCCAAAATAGTTTGGTAAGTAATGGAAGGGTCTGTGGCCGGGCCTGTGTTGTAATAATGCCCATCGAGAAGTTTTACGTTTGCATGCTCGTAATCTGCAAAAGGCGCAGTCCATTTAGTATTATAAGCTACATCCGGGCCAGCAAAAGGTGCCTGCGCCGATACCTTTTTTATCGCCGAAAAATAGCTGTCCCATTCTGTTTGGTAATTGGTGTAAGTATAGGCAGGAGTGCGGTGCCCGTTGTTATAAAAAAGATCAGGCTCATTACCTGTTTGAAATGCATATAAGCTGCCCTGAAGGGAATTGCTAACGTAAAGTGCTTCATTTGCTGCTGCGGATGGGTTGTTGCTGCCCAAATTCAGCCCGAACAAAACTGGCCAGCCGGTAGCTTTGGCAAAAGCAGAAAACGTATCAATATCAGTTGTAGTTAACGAATCCGTTCCGGAACTGCTGTTCCGCGCCTTGCCGGTCCAATAAGTGCCATCGCTGCTGTTTCCACCGATGCGCAAAATACCGTTCCCGAGGTTCTTAATTAATTGGATCAAAACAGTATTGTTCGCATTAAGAAAAGTTGGTTTGCCGGGCAAAATGCCAATTTCATAACTTAACCCTTCAAAGGTTGAAGGGATAACATAACCGGGCTGGTTTTGGTTGATGGTAACCGTTACAGATTGTCCGTTAGCTAAAGGCAACGCAGGTAACGGCTGGCTTTGCGCCGAATGTTCTTTTTTACAGGAAATTAATGCAGATGCCAGCAGCATAGCAAGCAGTGTTATTTTCATGATGGTTAATATAAATAGACAATTTTAAAACAGACCTTCCCAATTTAAAATAGTTTAGAGAGTGTAGATAACACTGAGCGAAAGAATGCTTGGGTAAATACTTCCGTTTAAGAAAAATTGTTGTTTTGATTTTGATTTTTGCCTATATATGCTTCTTTTGCCACATAATTTTTGGGCGATAAAAGAAGCATCGCCAAAAATCATCCCCAAACTTAAAGATTGCTTTTTACGTAAAAGGGCACAGCAAAAACAAAGAGTAACAATGGAAATTCAGAAAAAAGGGGCAATCTCGTACGAAGAGTTTATGGAAGAACATTATCTTCCGGGTATACCGCTGGTTTTTAAAAATGCTTCCAGTATTTGGAAAGCCAACGGGTTATTTAGCCCGGATTGGTTCCGCAAAAATTACGGCGACCGCAAAACGCAGGTAAAAGGCCAAGAATACACCATGCAGGAAGTGATGGATTTGGTAGAAAACAGCACAGCCGAAAACCCGGCGCCTTATCCCTGCAAATATGATATTGTAGAGCAACTGCCAGAAATTCTTCCGCTAATTAGTCCGATTGGTATGAATTATGCCAAGCCCAACTGGTTCGACCATAAATTATTCAACATTGGCCATTGGGGAAATGCCATCGAACTTTTTATTGGCGGCCCGGGAGGGAAATTTCCTTACTTGCACTTAGATTTTTATCACTTAAATGCTTGGATTACACAGTTGTATGGCGATAAACAGTTCACCGTTTTTCCGCGCGGGCAAGATGAATTGTTGTATCCTGATCCCCAAAACCAGTGGCGTTCCGAATTGAATATTTTCGAACCCGATTACCAGAAATACCCCAAATTTGCAGAAGCAACGCCAATTACGTTTACCGTTAGTGCCGGCGAAACGCTGTTTATCCCTTTTGGTTTATGGCATACGGCGCACTCGTTAACGCCAACTATTTCTGTGGCATTTGATCAACTCAACAGTAAAAACTACCCGGAATTTTTAAAAGATGTGTGGACGTTTAAAAAGCAGGACAGCACTTTAAAAGCGGTTGCCATGTACAGTTACGCCGTTGTTGCAGGTTTGGGCTGCAAAGTAAGCGACTCGATGGCGAGAAAAGCAGCTCGCTGATTTTATGCCGATGCTGTTTTTATCAACCTAAAACGATCAACTTAAATAATTTGCCAAAAGCCGTTTTACATTTATAACTTTACGTAATTAAACCAGCGGAAACCCTCGTCCGTTAAAGTTATAAACCATGAAGCCGAACGTAAAATTATTGCTGTTAGCGGTGATAGCAGGAGTTGTTTCCATTTTATCCTGTTCAGGGAAAAAAGATACGCCTCAACCTGTCATCAACACAACAACTGCTGCCCCGGTTGATAAAAACTGGACTTTTGAAACTACACCTTTCTTTTCTGATGAATTTAATTACACCGGCAAACCGGACAGCACCAAATGGAATTACGATGTTGGCGGAAACGGCTGGGGCAACAACGAGCTGGAATACTATACCAATTCGGGCAATAATACCAGCGTTAGCAACGGTAATTTAACTATTACCGCCAAAAAAGAAACGTACAATGGCATGAATTACACTTCGGCCAGGATGGTTTCCAAAGGTGCCGGAAGTTTGCTTTACGGCCGGGTAGAAGTAAGTGCAAAATTACCCGCTGGCAGAGGTTTGTGGCCTGCAGTTTGGCTTCTGCCCAACGATCAGGCCTATGGCAATTGGCCAAAATCAGGAGAAATTGATGTGATGGAAAACGTAGGTTACGATCCAAACCCGGTTTATTTTACCATTCATACCCAACTTTATAATGGCGCAATTGGCACGCAAAAGGGTGCTAATAAAAGCATTCCGGATGCATCTTCAACCTTTCATAAATACCGGATGGACTGGACGCCGTACGCCATCCGCGGTTATTACGATGATTTGCTGATGTTTACTTATGCGAACGATGGCAAAGGTTCGCCGTCCTGGCCGTTCGACCAGAAATTTCATTTGTTGCTTAATATTGCCGTTGGTGGTAATTGGGGAGGAATTAAAGGTGTGGACGATGCGGCTTTCCCAACAAATATGCAAGTCGATTACGTGCGCTTTTATAAAATGATTGATAAGTAAAATACTTCTTTTAGCACATCGAAATTAGTGCGGTAAAAGAAGCACCTCAACATAAAACCTAACCTTAAAGCTTTTTAAAATGAAAAAATACGATCACGTTGTTTTGTCGGCGATGCTTCTTTTATCTATCCATTCCGGACAAATAAAAGCTCAGGGAAACCAGCAATTTTCTGCAAAAAACAAAACGGTTACGGTTTATACCACTGCCCAAAACACGGATTTCCGTTTATCTAAAACCCAAACGCTTCCGTTCAATGTAAAACCTCAGCCTAAAGAAACGGAGATTACGGTTTTTGTTGATCCGTCTAAAACCTTTCAATCTATTGTCGGCATCGGCGGCGCGCTTACAGATGCTGTTGCAGAGACTTTTTATAAACTTCCGAAGAACAAACAGCAGGAACTTTTAACGGCATACTACGACAAAGAAAAAGGCATCGGCTACAATCTGGCGCGGACAAATATCCAAAGCTGCGATTTTTCCAGTGGAAGTTACGGTTATATTGCCGAAGGAGATGCCGCGCTTAAAACATTCAGTGTTAAGCATGACGAGCAATATCGAATCCCTTTTATCAAACAAGCCATTGCGGCGGCAGGCGGTAAACTTACTTTGTTTGCTACGCCTTGGAGTCCGCCTGCTTTTATGAAAAGCAACAATGATGTATTGCACGGCGGAACATTATTGCCGAAATATTACCAGTCCTGGGCTAACTTCTACGTAAAATTTATCCAAACTTATGAAAAGGCAGGCGTCCCAATCTGGGGATTATCGGTAGAAAACGAACCAATGGCTACGCAAAGCTGGGAATCTTGTGTTTATACCGCAAATGAAGAACGAGATTTTATCAAAAACTTTTTGGGTCCAACGTTGCACAAAGCAGGAATGGCGGATAAAAAGCTGATGGCTTGGGACCATAACCGCGATTTGGTTTATCAGCGTGCCAGCACTGTTTTAGAAGATCCGGAAGCGGCAAAATATGTTTGGGGAATTGCTTATCATTGGTATGAAACCTGGACGGGCGGCCAACCGCAATTTGTAAATGTTGACCGTGTGCACGAAGCTTTTCCAAACACACATTTAATGTTTACCGAAGGTTGTGTTGAACGCTTTGATTACTCGAAGATTAACGATTGGAGTTTGGGTGAACGCTACGGAAATTCGATGGTGAACGATTTTAACGCGGGTACTGTTGGCTGGACGGATTGGAACATTTTACTGGATGAAAAAGGCGGCCCAAACCATGTTGGCAATTTTTGCTTCGCGCCCATTATTGCCGATACCAAAACCGGAGAACTGCATTATACCAACTGCTATTATTATTTGGGGCATTTTTCCAAATTTGTAAAACCGGGTGCAAAAAGAGTGGCAAGTTCGTCCAGCAGGAGCGGTTTACAAACCACAGCTTTTATCAATCCTGATGGTAAATTGGCGGTTATCGTTTTAAACCTCTCAGACAAAGAAATAAAATACGATTTGTCTATCGCCGGAAACGCAGCAAATGCAAGTAGTTTGCCGCATTCTATTTCTACTTTAATTATTCAATAGTTATATCTGTATGCTGTTTTTAATACCTAAAAAAATGCAAGGTAAAAGAAGCATTGTGCTCATCATCAATTTGTTATTATTTGCTGCCGGTATTTTTAAGGTTGAAGCACAAAGCACATTCATCAGCGTAGAAGGAAAAGAAATCATCGGCACAAACGGAAAACCGATGCTGTTAAAAGGAACAAACCTGGGCAACTGGATGGTTCCGGAAGGTTACATGTTTAGGTTTAAGGATGTTTCTTCGCCACGTTTAATTAACGAAGCCATTACAGAAGCCATCGGCCCGGATGCAACAAAGGATTTTTGGGAGAAGTATTTAAACAGCTACGTTACCGAAGCCGATATCCATTATCTAAAAAGTACGGGGATGAATTCGCTCCGTGTTCCGTTCAACTACCGGCTTTTTACCAACGAAACTTACCTTGGTGCAACGGATGAAAACCGTGGTTTTACGCTTTTGGACAAGCTAATCCAATGGAGCAAAAAGGAAAATATTTATTTGATTTTGGATATGCACGCTGCGCCAGGCGGACAAACCGGTGATAACATAGACGACGGTTTTGGCTATCCGTTTTTGTTTGAAAGTGAGCAAAGTCAGGCGCTAACCATCAGCATTTGGAAAAAGATTGCGCATCGTTATAAAAACGAATCGATTGTAATGGGTTACGATTTGCTGAATGAACCTATCGCCACTTATTTTGATGCTTCAAAACTGAACCCTTTCCTCGAACCGCTTTATAAAAAAATTACGGCCGCGATCCGAACCGTTGATAAAAACCATTTGATCTTTTTGGGCGGCGCGCAATGGGACGGTAATTTCTCCGTTTTCGGTGCGCCGTTTGATAGCAAACTGGTTTATACTTTTCATACGTATTGGACGGACGTGAAGCAGGAAGTAATCCAGAAATACATCGATTTCCGCAACAAAAACAACGTGCCCATTTACATTGGCGAAACCGGCGAAAACAACGATGAATGGATCAAAAATTTTAGGACTTTGTTGGAGAAAAACAACATCGGCTGGAATTATTGGCCATACAAAAAAATGGATGCTAAAAGCAGTATCATGCAGTTTAAGCAACCTGACGGATATGATTCGCTCATCGTTTACACACAAAAAGCACGAACTACTTTTGAAGAAATCCGGAAAGCTGCACCTACAAACCGTCAACAAATTATACAGGCTTTAAACGAGGTTTTGAAGAATTGTTTGTTTGAAAATTGTACGCCAAATGTCGGTTATGTTAATGGGTTGGGTTTGAAACCATAACAATTGCTGTTTTAATCGGTCAGTTTAAAAGTAACTATTACATCGGCGCAAACATTTAAACAGAAATTGTAGTTTAGCAACCCATGAGTGAAAATGACGCTAAACGAAGTATTTCTGTCGTAATGCCGGTGTACAATCAGTCCGGTTTTGTTACCCGCGCTATCGAAAGTCTTTTGCTTCAAACTTTTACCGATTGGGAACTGATCATTATTAACGATGGTTCTACCGATGATTTGCAGACGGTTATTGCTCCTTATTTTACCGATAATCGCATTCTTTATTTCGAAAATGAAGTAAATACCGGCCTCGGTGTTGCTTTAAATTTCGGTTTAAAAAAAGCGCAACATAATCTAATTGCCTATTTGCCTGCCGATGACGTTTATTACAAAGATCATTTGCAGTCGCTATTCGATAAACTCCAGGAAAACCCGGAAGCTGTTCTGGCTTTTTCCGGAATCCGTCATCATTATAATCGAACCACAACTGGAAAATTAGAAGGTTTCTGGCTGCAATTAGTGCAATGCCTTCACCAGAAAACCGAAGACCGCTGGATGGAACGTGAGGAGTTGGTTACCGATGATCTCGACCGCATGTTCTGGAATAAATTAGCGGTAAAAGGAGCATTTGTTGGCACCGAAAATGTAAGTTGCGAGTGGGTCGATCATCCGCAGCAGCGTTACAAAATCATTCAGGAACCCATCGGCGGCATCAATCCATACAAACTTTATTACAACGTAAAACAGCCGTTGCGTTTCCATACTACAATGGGGAATTTTATCGATGAAGCTGCCTATTACGAACCTTTCCAGCAAAAACGTGCCGATACTTCTTTTACCGGCCTAAAAATAGTGTTGGTTGGCGAGCTGGCTTACAACGCTGAACGCATTGTAGCACTGGAAGAACAAGGCCACAAATTATACGGCTTGTGGATGCACGATCCGTATTGGTACAACACCGTTGGCCCGCTTCCTTTTGGCAACGTGCAGGATATTCCGTACGAAAACTGGCAGCAAACTTTGACCGAAATTCAACCGGATATTATTTACGCGCTGCTCAACTGGCAAGCCGTTCCTATCGCGCACGAAGTTTTAATGGCCAACACCGGCGTTCCTTTTATTTGGAATTTTAAGGAAGGACCGTTTATTTGTCTGGAAAAAGGAACCTGGCCGCAGTTGATGGATCTGTACACCAAATCCGACGGGCAAATTTATACCAGCCCGGAGATGCGCGACTGGTTTTTACAATTCCTACCCAAAACTTCCGCAGAAACCGCTTTGGTTTTAGACGGAGATTTGCCAAAAAAAGAATGGTTTAAAGATGAATTATCGCCGCGGCTCTCCGAGCAGGATGGCGAACTGCATACCGTTGTTCCAGGTAGGCCGATTGGTTTGCATCCGCATACGGTGGTTGAACTGGCAGAATATAAAATCCACGTCCATTTTTATGGTGATTTTACGCACGGACAATGGAAAGAGTGGATCATTAAAACCCAAAAATTGGCGCCGGGCTTTTTGCACATCCATCCGAACGTAACGCAGCACAATTGGGTAAAAGAGTTTTCGCAGTACGACGCTGGCTGGTTGCATTTCTTCAAAAGCGAAAACAACGGCGAATTGATGCGCGCAAATTGGGACGATCTAAACTATCCTGCGCGCATGGCTACCTTGGCCACGGCTGGTTTGCCCATGTTGCAGCGAAATAATTCTGGTCATATTGTGGCTACGCAATCCATCATCCAAAATCTGCGTTTAGGTTTGTTTTTTGATACTGCAGAAGAACTGAGCAAGCAATTGCGCAACAAAGAGCAAATGCAGCAATTGCGGCAAAATGTGTGGCAAAAGCGGCTGTTGTTTTCGTTTGATACACATATTAATGAACTCATCAGCTTCTTCAAAAAAGTGATTGCCAATAAAAAACTGGAAGTAATTGATGAAGCGGCCAGCACTATTTTTCACACATAAAAGAAGTATCTTCATTGTCATGCTGAACTTGTTTCAGTATCTCTAAAGTAAGGTTGAGATTTATATTGACTACCGTTCTAATGGGATGTCGAAATAAATTCGGCATGACAGCGTCAATCAAACTCATTCAGAATCTGCGATAATTTATACCTTCGTTTCTGTAAAATTTATCCTTATAAAAGAAGTATTCAATGATTTTAAAAAGCATTTTCGAACCAAACCAGGAGTTTCCTGAATTATTTACTTGCCTTAGCGAAAATATCAACCCGCCTTTGTATTTTCATGACATCCCCGAAGGAACTAAAAGCTTGATTTTGAGTTTGGAAGATACCAACGCTACACCAACGCCCTGGATTCACTGGCTGTTATTTAATATTCCGCCAACGGTAACCGAAATCAAACAAAACGAAATTCCGGAAGGCGCAACCGAGGGTTTGGCCAATAACAGAAGCTTTGGTTATGAAGGTCCTTGTCCAAAATATTTCTCCGGAACGCACACTTATTTATTCACACTTACTGCTTTGGATACGGTTTTGGATATTCCAAAAGCATCGGACAAAACCGCTGTAGAACAAGCTGCCGAAGGACATATTTTGGCCAAAACAGAATTAGTTGGTTTGTGCACTTCATACCAATAATTCGCCTATAAAAGAAGCATTGACCAAATTGGAAACAGTTAAAAAAATAGCAGTTTTACGGGCAAACGCACTCGGCGATTTTATTTTTGTTTTGCCAGCGATTCGGGCGTTAAAAGAAACTTTCCCGGAAGCAGAGATTGTGTATCTGGGCAAAACCTGGCATCAGGAATTCTTAGAAAACAGGCCAAGTTTGATTGATCGCGTTGTGGTTGTTCCGCCGTATCCCGGTGTTGGCGCTGCGTATGATTATGTACGCGACGAAGCACAATTAGATCAGTTTTTTGCAGAAATGCAGGCCGAAGAATTCGATATGGCTTTTCAGTTTCACGGTGGCGGCGGCAATTCTAATCCCTTTGTTAAACGTTTGGCCGCAAAAAAAACTTTTGGTTTGCAAGCTGCAGGTGCGCCGCCGCTGGATGAGAATGTACCGTACATTATGTATTTCAGCGAACCGATGCGTTACCTGGAAGTGGTTTCAAAAGCCGGAGCAAAAACAGCTTGGTTTGAACCAGAATTTGAATCCATTCCTTCTGATTTGGATGAAATTGAAGCTTTAATTCCTGATAATCAGCATAAAAGTCTAATTGTAATCCATCCTGGTGCTACGGATTTGCGTCGAAGATGGTCGCCCGAAAATTTTGCTGTTGTGGCTGATTTTCTGATCGAAACCGGCTATACTGTAATTATTACCGGCAGCGATTGGGAACGCGAAGTAACCAATGCCGTGATCAAAAACATGGCACAAAAAGAGCATGTAATTGATTTATGCGGAAAAATATCACTGGCCGCTTTAACGGGATTGTTGTTTATTTCTAAACTCGTTATCTCAAATGATACCGGCCCGCTACACTTAGCACGCGCGGTAAAAGCGCCAACTGTTGCTACGTATTGGTGCGGGAATGTGATTACCAGTCCGCCGGTTACGCTTACTACAAACCGAACTTTGTTGTCTTGGATGATTATTTGTCCGCTTTGTGGTAAAAATATCACCGGACCAAATTCTGGTAAAAACGATACCAATTGTAAGCACGACGTTTCTTTCGTGGATGGCATTACAATTGAACAGGTAAAAATAGCCGCATTTGATTTGCTGAGCCAAACCAAAATGTGGCCGGAGGAAGCCAAAAATTTACAAGTAGAACCGAGTAATTATATTTGATATGAAAGTATCTGTTTTAATTCCAACTTATAACCGACTTACCGCTTTGGTAGCCACTTTAACCGCTTTAACTGCTCAGGATTTTAAAGATTTTGGAGTGATTGTAGCCGATCAAAGCGATGAGTTTTCCGGAAATGATGGCGTAATCCAAACGCTACAACGGATTTTCGATTTGCATAAAACACCTTTAAAACTCCTGCAAAATCTGCCTAAAAAAGGTATTGCACAACAAAGGCAGTTTTTACTGGATCAAAGTACGGGCGAATATTCGTTGTATTTGGATGATGATATTATTTTAGAATCGGATGTGATCGGAAGAATGGTACAAGCGTTGGACGAAGAAACTTGTGCCTTTGTTGGAATGATGCCAATTGGTTTAAGTTACCTTGATGATTTTCGTCCGCACCAGCAGCAAATTGAGTTTTGGGAAGGAGCGGTACAGCCAGAAAACATTAAGCCTGAAACACCGGAATGGGAACGACATTACGTACACAGCGCAGCCAACATTATGCACGTTGGCCAGCAGTTGAACATCCAACCGGAAAATCAGCAGAAATATAAAATTGCTTGGGTTGGCGGTTGTATTTTGTACGATACGCAAATACTTCGCGAAAATGGCGGCTTCACTTTTTGGGAACAATTGCCCGAAGAACATTGCGGCGAGGAAGTTTACATTCAGCAAAAACTGATGCGGAAATACGGCGGGTTTGGTTTGCTGCCTTCCGGCGGTTATCATTTGGAATTGCCAACCACTTTGGTTAAGCGGGAAGTAAATGCGCCGGAGTTTTTAAAAGCTGAATGAATGCTTCTTTTAGCACGATAAATTTTAGGTTATAAATAAGCATATGTCAGTATAAAATAAAGGTATTTGACCAGAAAGGTAGCCACCCAGGCGCGGTGGGCGGAATGCCGCCCGGAGGCGATCCGGCATTCTTGATTTTTGGTTCTTTTGATCAAGCAAAAGAACGCATAAGAAAAAAAGCTTTAATGAAGACCCCTCTTTCATCGGGATGACAGAAGCGTTAAACCACCTTCAATATTTTCGCATCCGCATTAATCTTTTTGATCATATTAGTTGTAGAATGATCCGGCACCAAAGGAATAAAAGCAACCTGTCCGCCAACTTCTTCCACCACTTTTGCTTCGGGTAAGTTTTGCATGTTGTAATCTCCGCCTTTAATATAGTATTGAGGTTTTGCTGCGCGGATCAAAGCAGAAGGCGTGTCATCATCCGCAGAACCAAACGGAACGATATGGTCAATCGAACTCAAACCCGAAAGTACCAAAACGCGGTCGCTTAGTTCATTAATTGGCCGGGTTGACCCTTTTAAACGGCGGATACTGTCGTCATTATTCAAACCAACAATCAGCACATCGCCGTAATTTTTCGATTGGTTAAGATAACTCACATGGCCGGAATGCAAAATATCAAAACAGCCGTTGGTAAACACGATGGTTTTGCCCTGCTGGTGGTAAAACTGACATAATTCTTCCAACTCTTTATCACCGGAAACATATTTATTCTGTGTAGAAAAGAATGCTTTTAATTCGTTTAAAAAGCAAGGTGCCGTTGTGGTTTTACGGATCGCAACCGTAGCCGCTGCGGTAGCTAATTCGGCAGCTTCTACCGTGTTTGCACCAGAACATTGCGCCAAAGTAAATGTGCTGATAAAAGTATCGCCGGCACCAACAACATGCGGAGACTCTACCTGATAGGCTGGCGTGTGATGTACGTATTCTCCTTTTTCAAATAACATGGAGCCTTCTTCATCCAGAGTAAGCGTGATATGTTCTGCGCCGGTTAATCGGTATAAAGTTGGGCCGTAATTTTTTAATTGTTCGATTCGGTTGCTACTTAAAGATTGCAGGTTTAATAAACTGATCGCTTCTACATAATTGGGTTTTACAACGGAAGGCTGCAACGGCGTAAACAAAGGCAGATTTTTAGAATCCAACGCTAAATAAGCGGGAGATTGCTGTTGAATTTGCTGCAAAAATTCGATCAAAGCAGGTGTAAACAAACCGGCTTTATAATCTCCTAAAACAACCGCGTCAAAACGGTTATAGTTATCTTTTAAAAACTGAAATATTTTCTGTTGAGAATCAGCAGAAGGCGGATTTTGAGAACCACAATCAAATCGGCTTAACAATTGACCGTTAGAAACTAAGCGAGTTTTGGTAACCGTTGTACGAAAAGCTTCCCGAACAATTGCATCACAGTTAATTCCAGCTTTTTCCATAAAGTTGCAAGCTTTGTCGCCATCTTTATCATCACCGGCAATGGCTAAAAAACTGACTTGTGCACCTAATGCTTTTAAATTGATGGCTGCGTTTGCTGCGCCGCCCGGAATTTCTTGGCTACCGGAAATAGTAACCACAGGCACAGGCCCTTCCGGCGAAAGCCGAAAACTATCGCCTTTAAGGTAAATATCCATTACCAAATCACCAATCACCAATACTTTTAATTGGTTAAAGTGATCCATAATTTCCTCGTGCCTGCTCTTCGTCATACTGTTTTTATCGGTGGTTTTTTTGGGTTGATAAATTGTAAAAGAAGTATCGATTGTCGTGCCTCGACAGGCTCAGCATGACAATTGATACTTCTTTTACTACCTAAAATTTATGGCCAGCTTGTCTCCATCAAAGGTAAAATTAAAATTTCCGGAACAACGGTATCGGTATCATCCTCAATAATATAACGAATTTTAGTAGCTACGTTTTTCGGATCCTGTAAATTTTGTGGTGGAATATCCGGGAAGCGATCCAGCAAGAAAGGTGTACTCATGCCGCCAGCAATAATGGCGGTAACTTTTACATTTACTTTGCGCGCCTCGGTGAAAAGTGCATGACTAAATCCGCGTAAACCCCATTTTGTAGCGTGGTAAACAGAAGCTTCCGTCCAGGCACGTAATGAAGCTGTACTTACAATATTGATGATGTTTCCTGATTTCTGCGGAGACATCACTTCCAAAGCATATTTCGACATTAAAAACGGTCCACGTAAATTAACCGCAAACGCTGCATCCCACTCAGAAACAGAAAGTTCTAAAATTGGCTTGGTAAAATCGATACCGGCATTATTTACCAGAATATCTAAACTACCGTACTCTTCTTTAATTTTTGCAATCGTTTCTTTAACAGACTCTTCGCTGCTCACATCTAAGCGCATGGCAACTGCTTTTCCGCCTTTTTCGGTGATGGTTTTAACGGTTCCGGCTGCTTTTTCTTCCTGAATATCGCCTGCAATAACTGTTGCACCTGCTTCGGCCAACTGGTAGCAAATTTGCTGCCCCAGTCCTTGTGCGCCGCCGCTGATTAAGGCAACTTTGCCTTGTAATTTTTCCATTTTTTAAGTTGAATTTATATTTATTTTGAAGATGTAAAAGTAACAAGCAATGCTTCTTTTACAATACTATTTTTGATGGTTGGTGCTTTGCGATAGCTGTACTAAAAACGCGCAGCCAATCCGCATTAAAGCGTTTGATATCGAAACGTTTTTTAGCCATTTCCTGTCCGGCTGCGCCAATTTGCTTTGCTTTTTCTTTGTTTTCCAGCAAATCCTGCATCGCATTAATTAGGTATTTAATGTCTGTATGAATAATTCCGGTTTCGCCGTTTTTAATAACCGAAGCCAGTTCTGTTGTAGCTAATCCAACAATCGGAATTCCCATCGTCATGGCTTCGCAAACCGCCAAACCTAAACTGGTAAAACGAATTGGGTTAAAGAAAAAACGGTAACGGCTCAAAAACTCTGGTAATTCCGGGTGCAAAACTTCACCTAAACCTAATCTTTCTGCGCCCATGCCGACCAGATCGAGCGGAATGTGTTTTTGCACTTCCAGAAAAACGTCTAATCCTAATCGGCGTCCTCTTCGTTCGATATTATTAATTACCACAACACCTCGTTCCAACTCGCCGGAATAGGGAACTTCTCGTACTTCCACACCGTGTTCAATTACTGTAAATGGCACATTATTGTTATCCCACATCAAGCTGTTAAAATGTGTAACGTGCACTAATGAGACGCTGTTATCGCTGATAATGTGCTTAGTATAAGGTGTAACATCTTGCGGCGGATCGTGTTCCAGATAAATTTTCGGCAATTCGCGTTGCTCGGCAGAAAGCGTTTCGTACTGGTCTTCCAGGTAATTTGTTTTCGTTTGGAAAAGGATACAATCCAATTCCAGGTTTTTCACATCCTCTTCTTCAACTTCATGCAGGTTTTCTCCGAAGTGAAAAGTTGTTCCGCGGCCTACATAACCTGGTTTTGGTTCTTTGCTGATCGGAATATAGATTTCGTAATCGCCTAAAGACAAATAATATAAGTACGTGCCGTGGATGTGCCAGGTGAATACTTTGATACGTTTACCAGGATTTTGACCATTAACAAAAGGCAATTGCATAAGTGCAGGACAAGGTTTTTTTGATGCGTAAGTTTTGAATAAGCAGCTAACGTTTTTATTGGAGCTGATTTTTGAGGTCGAAAGATAGCAGTTTTTGGTTGATTGTACTTCTTTTATCAGCCTAAAATATGATACAAAGGTTAAAAAAATAGGTATAAAAAAAGCATTGCCTGTAATAGCAATGCTTTTTTTGTCAGCTAAAAGTTTTGTTAGCTGTGTTGTAATTTTAAAGATTCAATTTGGTTTAAATCTTCCTGGATGCCATCGCGTTGTTTTTTTAACAAAGCTAAATGGTCTGCATGGTCGGTATAATCTGCAATAAAACCATCGTACTTTTCAATCGCTGCTTTTTCTCCGGTTACGATAGAATCTAAAATAGCTTTGTCGTCATTGCCGGTAATTGCTTGTTTAAGGTCGATCCAACCACGGTGTACTGCACCCAGCAAACCACCGCTTTCGTTATCATCTTCGTTGCCGCCGTGTGTTTTAATATGAGCTTTTAACTCGGTTGCGTAAAGTGCGCGTTCTATGGCGTTCTTTGCAAAAATGGCTTTTAACTCTAAAGAGCTGGTAGTTTTTGCTGCTGATTCATAACCTTCTTTTCCATCATTTAAGATGTTTACCAGACTGTTTAAATCGCTGATTATTTCATTATTACTTTCCATAATATTGTTGTTAAAATTATTGACAGTAAAAGGCGCAGCCAGCAGTTTTTGTTTTGGAAATTTAAAATAACTTAGAAAGAAAGGAATTATATCTTGATTTCGTGAAGGGTTTTTTGGCTAATGCTTCTTTTATCAACCTAAAACTTGCGGCGAGGTATAACCGTAAGAATTTCCATCCGTATTGGTACAGAAGTTCTTACCGGAACAGAAGTTAATAAACAACAAATTATACAGCTAAAGTAAACGTCCTTTATATTTTTGCAGTTCCGTTACTGTATGTAGAAATGAAACTTGCTAATCAAAATGCTTGACAAGGTTAAAGGACTGGTTAATAGAGAGGTTGTAACCGCATACTCTGATAAAATTTTAAGCATCTTTAACCGGATCCTGACCATCTTCGGTTTTAGGTTACTGAGCCAAAACCAAACTTTGGCATTCCTCGAAAAAAGCCAGATCGCTTATCACCTAAAAAGCCAGGTAAATTTGCCCGAAGTATTTCTTTGCGGGAAAAAAGAAGTCATATTTAAGGCAACATTGGCAGAAGCAAGACAAAGTTTTGTCTGGTCTTTCAACACTTCTGATGTATCAGCACGACAGCTAATGTATGGTGCTATTAAGGTTGATCAAAATGTGCTTTGTACCGATTTCGACCACTCGAGTTTTTATAAATCGCTCATCAAAACCCAAAAACGCTTGCCAAAAGTTACCGAT
>CAZZVO010000046.1:0-18682 GCA_964657505.1 uncultured Mucilaginibacter sp. | reverse complement strand
ATCTTTTGTTGTTCTAACTAAACTAATACCGCTGGAAAAAAAGATAATGCCCACAATTACGGCCACAATTACCGAGCGGGTTTCGCCAGTGTGTTGTATAAAACTGTAAGCACCATAAATAATACCGATAATACCAAGAACGGTTAAAATGCCACCAAAAGCTCTTTTCATAATTTAAATTGTTTTAAGGTTAAGTGTTTCTTTATCAGCAAAAAATAAACCACTTTTACAGATACTGTTTTTATACCTGCATTTTAGTTAAACCAATTACGAAATGACAAACATTTTTTCTATCTTTTTCTTGCTGCTGATCCTGGTTGTCGCTTTCAGTTCGTTTGTAACTGTTAACCAGGGCACCATCGCTGTAGTAACTGTTTTCGGCAAATACAGAAGGATTTTATTTCCCGGCCTCAACTTTAAACTTCCGTTGGTGGAACAGATTTATTCGCGGATTTCTATCCAGAACCGTTCTGTTGAGTTGGAATTTCAAGCCGTAACGGTCGATCAGGCCAATGTTTATTTTAAGGCTATGATCTTGTATTCCGTTTTCGATCAAAGTGAAGAAACGATCAAAAACGTGGCTTTTAAATTTGTGGATGAACGCAATTTGATGCAAGCTTTGATCCGCACAGTTGAAGGTTCTATCCGCGCTTATGTGGCTACCAAACGCCAGTCGGATGTGCTGATTTTGCGCCGCGATATTGTAGAACACGTAAAAGAACAGTTAGACCAGATTCTGGAAAGCTGGGGTTACCATTTGCAGGATTTGCAGTTAAACGATATTACGTTTGATGAAGTAATCATGAAATCCATGAGCCAGGTAGTTGCTTCCAACAATTTAAAAGCGGCTGCTGAAAACGAAGGCCAAGCTTTATTAATCACCAAAACCAAAGGTGCTGAAGCAGAAGGAAATGCCATAAAAATTGCTGCGGAAGCCGAACGCCAGGCGGCGCAATTACGCGGACAAGGTATTGCTTTGTTTCGGGAAGAAGTGGCCAAAGGTATGTCGGTTGCAGCCAAAGAAATGCAGGATGCCAACATGGATACTTCCGTTATTTTGTTTACGATGTGGACAGAATCCATCAAACACTTCTCCGAAAACTCTAAAGGCAACGTCATCTTTTTGGATGGTTCTACCGATGGCATGAAACGTACCATGCAAGAATTGATGAGCATGAATTTGATGAATACGGAGAATAAAAAGGCTTGATGCTATTTTTATCGGTGATTGTTTTTGATGTAGCTTTTTTAGCTTTTATATTACTGTCGCATTTAAACTTGAAACATAGATTTACTGATTGTAAGAATGCTATATTTTATCTGCTTTTTTAAGTAATTCACTTATGTTTAGCAGTTCTGCATCAGTCAAAATAACGTCTGGATGTAGTACATTATCTTCAACCTTTCCAGCCGGTCTGATAAATTCTTTTACGCTTAGTCTCACAAATATTTTAGAATTTGGCAAGTAAGTATAAAATTGCTCACCAAGTCCGGTGGGATGTCCGTTGAGTGATGTTTGACCTATTATAGTTGCTATATGATTATCTTTAATTAGGGTTACGAACGTCATTGCACTCGAAAATGTAGGCTGCCCCATTACAATTATAACTTTCCCTTTAAACCGATAAGGTACGTTTTCCGGGTGGATTAGACTTGAAGGATAATGCAGTATCTGCCCTTCCCGGGCTGCAGCATAATCTGGATTGTGAAATCCCCAAGATTCATAAAGCTTTAAGTATTCCGTACTCTTTTTAAAATCTACCTGGTAATCCTTGTAAGGTTTATCATAAAATGAACTAATTAAATATTGGCCAACTGCCGAGTTGCCACCGCCATTTTTACTTACATCAATAATTAGTTTTTGAATCCTGTCATCGTTTATCTCTTTAAATATAACATTAATCTTGTGTTTAATAGAATCCATGCTGTTTTTCCCTTTCGATTTAACATCAAAATTACAGGCATTGATATAGCCGGTGCTACCATAACGGGTATAAGACAACCGTTCTTCACAATTTGAACTTTTACCTTGATTGTGTTTGCTTAAATAATCCCTCCACGCGTTTAATGTTGTACCACTAATATTTAAAGTTTTGCCCTTGCCTGTTTTAATGATAAACGTGCTGCTTTCTGTTGTGCTTGCCCAGGGGAACAGGTATCCAAAATGAGTTAATGCAATTTCAGTTCGTTGATTTGGAAAGCCTATGGTATCTAACGAACAGTTTTGTACCTAGGTTTCAATAGGGATATTATTAATTTGCAAAATGCGTTCACCTTTATTTAGCGAAGTATTTCTTTCCAAAATATCATTTACAATATAACTATTGCCAGTTTTAGTAAGGGAAAAGGGCGGATAAATAGCATCTCTTTGAAAATCTTCTGATTGTAAATTAGGCTTAAGATAAATCTGTGAATGCTCGTCAGATAATTGCGCAATTACTGGTTTAACTAATTTTAGAAAGTTAGTAGCGATGGCAGAATCTTTTAAGTTAGTTTCTATCCGATTAAATAACTGGCTGTATTGCTGTGGCGATAATTCCCAATTTGGGTTTACATGTACATCATTAATAAGGTGCTTTAAAAAAGTTAAATCTTCATGAAGTTGAATCGGCGAAAGTTTAACTTCTTTTTGTAAAGACTGACATAAACCAATGGTAGTATTGATTATAAAAATAGCAATTAAGCAAAAGCAGTTTTTCATATCACTAAGCTGGAAGTTCAATTATTTGCGATAGAAAAATACAATTTATTTAGACAAGTGGATTAATACTCTTCTTAGAAAAACCGCTAATTTTAACAATACTTCTTTTACCCACCCTTTTCTCACATTAAACCTCAACCCAGCAAAAAATTAAAGCACACAAAAAAAAGCGATCAGTATTAACCAATCGCTTTTTTTAGGTGGTAAAAGAAGTATCTAACTAAGAACCGGAAACTTCGCCGGAGCCATGCACTACTTTAGAAACGCTTTTTGGATGGCCGCTGTAACGCACATCACCAGAACCAGAAACTGAAGCATCAATTTTTTCGCTGGCATAAATAGAAGCATCACCAGAGCCTGAGATACGAATGGCGGTTGATTTGGTGATTAAACCTCCTCCGTCAAAATCACCAGAACCGGAAATGGCTACGTTTGATTCATCTGCCTTGCCTGCAATTTTAAAATCGCCGGAACCGGATATTGCGGCTTCCAAAGTTTTTACGTTTACTTTTCCTAAAAAATCACCAGAACCACTCAACTTTAATTCTAAACTGTTGGTGTTAAACTGGTTTTCTATCCTCAAATCACCGGAACCACTTACGCCAATACTGTTCAAATCTTTAGCCTCTACATAAATAGTTACTTTTTTATTGTTCCAAAAGTTGCCCATTCCCCAGTTGCGGTTTTTAGAGTGGATTTGCAAGGTGCCATTTTTAACTTCGGTAATTACATCGTTAATCACCTCTGCGTCAGCTTTAACACGAACAGATTCGGTATTACCCTGACTTACTATTACATCAAAAGAACCAGATGAAGCAATGGCATGAAAGCCAGAAATTTTTCGGTCTTGCGTTTCGATGCTGCGTTCTGCGGAAACCCGGACAGCGCCAGCAAAAGTTAAAGAGCCGCTTGCCGTAAGCAAAAAGGCAAATACGATAGGTTTTAGGATTGATTTCATGGTTTAATTTTTAGGTAAGATGCTAATTGTTAGCAAATGGTTACAGTAAAATTAAAATTTAATCGATGAGTACGCCAATGTAATAGTTAAACGTATCTACTTCGATGTTATCTTTTGTTGCCGATGCCAAATTTACCGGGCTAAAAGAAGTACCGAGATTAAAAAACTGGTACTCGCCGCCTTTTGTCTTGATTTTTACTGGCATGGTAAACCCGTTTACATCGGCAACCCATCGGGCCAAAAGCTGGTTATCCTGAAACCTGAATTCTAAAGTTGGAATGTTTTTGTAATGCAGGTATTGATCGAAAACCGAAGTTAGGTTTACGCCCGATTGCTGGTTAATATAAACAACCACATCGTTATAAGTAACTGTTTGGTGGTAAAAAGTTTTGTTTAAGCCACGCAAAATATTCCGCCACCTTTCATCATCATTGATGATGGTGCGGAGCATGTTCAGCAAGTTGCCGCCTTTGTAATACATATCGCCGGAACCTTCTTTGTTCACGCCGTAAATCCCAACAATTGGACTATCGTTCCTGATGTTTTTGCGCGTGCCATGTACATATTCCTGACCGGCCTGTTTCCCATAAAAAGTTTCTACAAATAACGATTCGCTGTAATTGGTAAAACTTTCATGGATCCACATATCGGCCAAATCTTTAGAGGTGATGTTGTTGCCAAACCATTCATGGCCGCTCTCGTGCACCACAATAAAATCCCACTTCAAGCCCCAGCCCGTACCAGAAAGGTCACGGCCAAGGTAGCCGTTGTGGTAATGGTTCCCGTAAGCCGTGCCACTTTGGTGCTCCATTCCTAAGTGCGGTGCCTCGATCAGCTTGTAACCATCTTCGTAAAAAGGGTAAGGGCCAAACCAGTGTTCAAAAGCTTTCAGCATCCGCGGCGCATCCAAACCCCACTGTTTTTTAGCTTTGTCGAGGTTATAGCTTAGCGGCCAAAAATCCATCGTCAGCTTGCCTTTTTCGCCTTGATAAATTCCCTGGTAGTGTGCGTAATCGCCAATGTTGGCTTCAATATCATAGTTATTAATCGGATTTGCTACAAACCAATCATACCGCGTATAACCATCTTTTTGGGGGATAACCTTGCGCAACCTTCCATTAGAAACATCCTTCAAACCGTTTGGAACGCTGATACTGATGAGTGCGCTGTCCACCTCGTCGTCTTGCTGGTCTTTGTTCGGCCACCAAACACTTGCGCCCATGCCCTGGCAAGCTGTGGCAACAAAAGGTTTGCCTAAAGAATCAGTTGCATATTGCACGCCGCCATCCCAGGGTGCACGCTTGGCGATTACTGGGTTGCCGGAATAATAAACCGTGAATTCATTACTGCTGCCTTTTGCTATTGTGGAAGGAAAAGTAAGGAACACCGCATTAAACTCGCGGGTATAAGTTAGCAACTGGCCTTTATAAACCACTTTTTCGATTTTGAGATTATTCCACAAATCGAATTGCAGTTTCGTAAAATCTGTTGTTGCCTTAAATTTAAACAGCACATTTCCACTGATGAGCTTTTGCCCGATATCAAACTTCACATTTAAGTGGTAAAATTGAATATCGTAGCAAGTGCGCAATGGCGAAGTTATTGAACCGCGCAGAGTATCGGCACGGGTAAAAGTTTCTTTAGGCTGCATGAGTTGTGCCGATACCAAGTTGAAACAACAAAAAAATGCCAGTAAAAGAAGTATCAGTTTTTTGCGGATTCTCATCTTATTTCAAAACTTCCACATCAATAAAACTATCGTTAAAAACAGTTTCTGTTGCTTTCACATAATCGCTTGCTGCCGCTTTATATGGGTTTTCGACGAATTTCTGCGGGTTGCGCGCAAATAATGGGAAAGCAGTACTTTGCACCTGGATCATCAAGCGGTGTCCTTTTTTAAACGTATGCAAAACATCTTGCAAACGCACATTTACATCTGTTTTTTGATTAGCAACCAAAGCTTCCGGTTTTTCAAAACTCTTGCGGAAACGGGCCGGCATTACTTCTGACCTCACCATTTGCTCGTAATTGCTCATGATGATGGTTTTGTTGGGTTGATTTGGATTATTTGGTTCATCCGGCGGATAAACGTCAATCAGTTTCACAATAAAATCAGCATCGGTTCCGGTAGAAGCAATTTTTAGGTGTGATAAAATTTCTCCGCCTAAAGTCATGTCTTCCTGTAAAACATCGGTTTGATAAACTAAAACATCCGGGCGGCGGCCTGCAAAACGCTGGTCTTCGCTCATGTAATTATGCGGGGTAAAACCCATTGTCGTGCTGTTATCTTCGGTGTAAGGAACAGGTTTTGCGGGATCACTGATATAAGACATGGAACCTGTGGAAGCCGGAGCAGTCATGCTGATTTTGCCATCTGCACTTAAATATAATTTTTGATGCGTGGCATTTGCGGCTGGCCATTGTGCAAATTCTTCCCAAGCTTTTTTGCCTGTATTGTACATGTAAGCTTCGGGTAAACCAGAATTTTTATCGCCGTTTCCTTTTAGAAAGTGGCTGAAGAATTTCGCTTCAATATTTTTCTGGTAGAAAGTAGCAATGCTATCACCAAAATAAACATTGGAATGGAAAGTATGTCCGGTTTCGCGCGACCACCTTCCGTGGCCAAACGGTCCCATTACGATGGTATTGTAAGCACTTGGATCAGACTTTTGGATTTTCTTGTACATGTCCAACGGACCAGAAAGATCTTCTGCATCAAACCAACCGCCTACAAACATTACCGCAGGTTTTACTTTGCCAAAATGTTTGGTTAAACCGCGTTTCTGCCAAAACTCATCGTAATTTGGATGGTTTATGGTTTCCTGCCAAAAGAAATTATCGTGATAATATTTATCTGCATTGCTTAACGGACCTAAATCCAGCAAAAACTGGTAACCATCTTTCGTTCCCGGATTAAACATTTGACTGCCATACCACGCACTTCCGCTGGTATCTGCTTTCGTTTTTTGAACGCCAAAAACCGGATATGTAAAAAAGTAAGACTCCAGCAAAGAACCGTTGTGGTGAAAATCGTCAAAAAAGAAATCGGAAATTGGTGCCTGCGGAGAAGAAGCTTTCAGCGCAGGATGATTGCTCAAGATCCCTGCAGCAGTATAAAACCCGGGATAAGAAATTCCCCACTGACCAACTTTTCCGTTGTTATTGCTTACGTTTTTTACCAGCCAATCAATGGTATCATAGGTGTCCGAAGGTTCATCTACATCTGTTTTACCTTTTTTATTGTCGATCACCGGCGTCATGTTCGTCCAGGTGCCTTCACTTTTATAACGGCCGCGAACATCTTGATAAACAACAATATAACCTTCTTTCATCATCAATTCCGACGGGCCTAAAGTTCTTGGAAACTTACCAGCCCCATAAGGCGCAACGCTATAGCAGGTGCGCTGCATAATCATGGGATATTTTTTCTGCGGAGAAGCGTCTTTGGGCGTATAAATCGAAGTAAAAAGTTTAATGCCATCGCGCATGGTGATGTACACCTCTTTTTTGGTGTAGTTTTCACTGGCGTAAGTGCTTTGTGCGGAAGCGAAATCAGTAAAAATTGCAGAAATAAACAGGAACACGTAGATTCTTTTCATAGAAGCAGATATTTGAACTGCTAATTTAAAAAAATATCGCTGGCAGAAAAGTAATCTGCTTGTTACTTGCTTCTATTTTGGTGATTAAAAAGATTTTTGAAGAAGATTGCCAGATTTTAATCGATAAAAGAAGCATCGTCAGAAAACCCTATTCCAAAATAACCAAATTGTATTTTTCCAGCAAACCTTGCAAACCGGCAACTCCAAACTTTGCCTTTTTCATTTTGTTTTTTTCTGGGTCGATGGAGAAGTTGTAAGCCGAAGTAAAATCAACTTCAGTTAAATTTGAATTGTTGAAAAACGATCTGCCGAGATCGCAATCTGCAAAAATGCTTCCGGTTAAATCGCATTCTTCAAAGTTGGCTTCTAATATTTGGCATTTTTTAAAAAGCGTGTTCCGCAGTTTTTTCTTGCTAAAAGAAGCATAATCCAAAATACAATTATCAAACGAAACGGCAAAAGAAAAATCGCGAACTTTGATAAAATCAATACCTAACAATTTGCAATTTTTAAATTGTACACTGCTTAAACTGGTATTGTTTAATTGTGCCAAACTTAGATTGCAATCTTCCAAAATACAATCCGAAAAAATACAATTTTGGATTTTGCAATTGCCAAAATCAACTTGTTTAAAAGTACATTGGTCAACCTCTTTTCCAACTAATTCTTTTTCAGCATAATTGATGGCCGAAAAGGTTTTATTTTGATGATATTCTTTTTCCACGGATACTGTTTTTATCGGTTAAATTTTGTCATCGTTAACTCCGTTCCAACCGTTACAAAACTTTTAATCATTTCGATGGAACGGTCAATCAGCGCAGGCAGTTCTAATTGTTCGTCTTTGTCAAATCCGCTTAAAACATAATCTACTTGTCTGCCTTTCGGGAAGTTATCACTGATGCCGAAACGCAAACGTGCGTAATCGCTGTTGCCCAAAGTTAGTTCGATGTGTTTTAAACCATTGTGGCCGGCCGCGCTTCCTTTTGGTTTTAAGCGTAAAGTGCCGAGCGGTAAAGCTAAATCATCCACAATAACCAAAACATTTTCTACCGGGATTTTTAGTTCTTTCATCCAATAACTTAAAGCTTTTCCGCTCAAATTCATGTATGTGGTTGGTTTGATGAGATGCAAGGTTCGCGCTTTGTAACTCACTTCCGTATAATAAGCCAGCCGCATGTTAAAAAATTGTGCCGATTCTTGTTTGGCTAGTTCATCCAAAACCATAAAACCGATGTTGTGGCGCGTGTCTGCATATTCCGGGCCGATGTTTCCTAAGCCAACAATTAAATATTTCATTTCCGCCAAAGGTAATACTGTTTTTATGGCATAAAAAAAGCCAATGGTTTGTTTGTATATTTTCCCGTAGTTTAGATTTAAATTGAAATATCATCATTTGAGTGTATAAACCTCTCAACACTTTGTTTCCCTTGTACTGATTTGGAACTTTAGTTTTTAAAGAAACGTATTACACAGCAATGAAAAGGATACTTGTTTTTGCCTGGCTGGCTTTTTTGGCTGCCGGCATTGCTGCTTTGTTTTGGTACAACGAATTACAGTATAGTTTGCCTACACCTGTCCCTCAAAATTACCATCCGGTTTCTTTTGGCCAACATATCAAGCTTGATCATCAACTTACTTTTCAAAATAACAAACCTGTTTTTTTGCATTTTTTTAATCCTGATTGCCCTTGTTCGCGGTTTAATATTGCGCATTTTAAATCGCTTGTAAAAACTTATGGCAACCGCGTCAATTTTGTGGTTGTACTGCTGACAGACAAATATTATACGCCTGATGTGGTGAAAAGAAAGTTTGATCTTGATGTCCCGGTGGTGGTAGATCCGGCTACAGCTATTCGATGTGGTGTGTATTCTACACCGCAGGCAGCTATTATCAACACTGATCATAAATTGTATTACCGCGGAAACTATAACCAAAGCCGATACTGCACAAACGAAAAAACAGAGTATGCAAAAATAGCACTCGACGGAATGCTGCAGCATAATACACACTTAGTTTTTGATCAATTTGCGCTAAAAGCATACGGATGCCGGCTGCCCAATTGTACTTTGTAATGAAAAACGTAAACATATATTCTGCCGATACTACTTATCAAACTTATGCCAATGAGATTAATACGGCTGTAAAAAAACGGTCTGACCGGCTGATGGATTATTTCCTGGCCGCTTATACTATTGTAGGTTATGTGCTGGCTATTTTTTATGATACCTGGCTTGTTGCTTTTGGTGTAAGCAGTATTTGCTTGCTGGCTTATTATTCGGTTAAAAAGCTTCTGCCCGAATCAAATTTGTACCAATATGTGCTGAGTGTGATCCTGGCTATATTTATGGCTCAGTTTATTTACCAGATGCACGGGATGTTCGAAATGCACTTTTTTGCATTCATTGGAAGTGCCGTTTTAATTACTTACCAAAAGTGGAAGCTGCAACTGCCAATGCTCATTATTGTGTACCTGCACCACACTGTTTTTAGTTATCTGCAAAACATGGGCGTAACTAAAATCTATTTTACCCAGCTTGGTTACTTTGATCTGCAAACTTATGTTATACATATTTTGCTAACGGTGATTATCTATTTTATTGCAGGATTATGGGCTTACCAGTTCCAGCGATCGAGCCAAAAGCAGTTGAATCAATCCATGCTGGTGTTTAAGCTTCAGCAGGAAGCAAGCCTTGTACAAGAACAAAAAATAAGGGAAGAGGAGCTGCACAAATACAATCAGAACTTGCTGGCAACTAACCAGCAGTTGGAAACGCTAAAGATAGAAGCAGATATCGCCAAAAATCAAGCAGAAACAGCCAACCAGGCAAAAAGTATTTTCCTGGCTACCATGAGCCACGAAATACGTACGCCAATGAACGGTGTGATTGGCATGTCGTCCCTGCTTTCAGAAACTGATTTGAACAACCAGCAGCGCATGTACACCGATACCATTATCAATTGCGGCGAAAGTTTGCTGAATGTGATTAACGATATCCTGGATTTTTCGAAGATAGAATCTGGCAATATGGAGTTGGAACAAGAAGATTTTAACTTGCGCAGTTGTATTGAAGATGTATTGGATATTTTTAGCATCCGCGCCGCCGAAACCGGTTTAGAGGTAATTTACAGGATCGATGAAAACGTGCCGCTACAAATTGTTGGCGATAAACTCCGTTTGCAGCAAGTTTTAACCAATATGGTAAACAACGCCATGAAGTTTACACCCGAAGGGGAGGTTTTTATAGGTGTAAGCCTGCTGGGTTATGAACCGGACGGCCAGCTAAAATTAAAGTTTGATGTAAAGGATACGGGCATTGGCATCCCGGAAGATAAAATGTTGCGTTTGTTTAAAGCCTTTTCTCAAGTTGATTCTTCTACTACGCGCAAGTATGGCGGCACGGGCCTTGGGCTTGTTATTTCAGAAAAATTAGTGAATTTAATGCAAGGCGAGATTAAGGTAGAAAGTAAGCCTGGCTTGGGTTCTACCTTTTCTTTCACCATTAAAACCGCCATCGGCACTAAAAAGTTAGAGGCATACAAACAGTACAACATGGCTGAGCAAACTGGCAAAAAAGTGCTGGTTGTAGACGATAATTATACCAACCGCATTATCTTGCAAAGCCAGTTCGAAAACTGGGGCCTGGTGCCTCTTTTGGCAGCTTCTGGCAAAGAAGCTTTGAGCCTGCTCTCAAAAGGCAACTTGCCAGACTTGATAATTTCTGATGCGCAGATGCCTCAGATGGACGGCTTCCAGTTTTCCCAAGCGGTTAAGCTTGCCTATCCGCATATCCCAATCATCCTGCTTAGTTCTATGGGCGATGACCATACCAAAGATCAAAAAAAACTTTTTGCTTCGGTGCTTACCAAACCAATCAAACAACACGTTTTAAGTGAATATATCCTGGATGCGTTACAACAGGAAAATAATTTTAAGTCGGTAAACGAAGCACCCTCAGAAAACCAAAGCCTTAGTTTTGCAGACAAGTATCCTGTGCAGATCCTCATTGCAGAAGATAACCTGATCAACCAGCATGTAATCAACCAAATGCTTAAAAAATTAGGTTATCAGGCAGATATCGTTAATAACGGCCAAGAAGCTTTAGATGCTTTAAACAGAAAAGATTATGGCCTGATTTTAATGGATATGCAAATGCCGGAAATGGACGGTTTGGAAGCAACGCAAGTTATTAGGCAGGGTTTTACAAAACAGCCGGTTATAATTGCATTAACAGCTAATACCATGCCTGGCGACCGTGAAAGGTGTTTAGAAGCTGGCATGAACGATTACATTAGCAAGCCAGTAAAAACAACTGCGCTGGTAGAAAAGCTGGAGAAATGGGCAGTTGTAACAGCATAAATTACAATACTGTTTTTACCGGCCTAAAACTGTAATGGTTTTAATTTAATATAAGAAGTCCTGGTTAACTGAATAACCAGGACTTCAAGCTTCAACCTAAAAGGATATTATTTTTTACCCGGTGTTGCTTCCTGCTCTGCCTGGCGCAATGCGCGTGAGGTAGTTACAGAAACGATAGTATCTTCAGGAGAATTGGTGATGGTTAAGTTTGGCAATTTGATTTCGCTAACTTTTACCGATTTACCAACTTCCAGTTTTTCAATACTTACATCGATAGTGTCCAAAAGGTCTTTCGGAAAACCTTTTACACGTAATTTACGCAGTTTTTGTACCAACTTACCACCGGTTTTAACACCTGGGGAAGTACCAGTTAATAAAACCGGGATTTCCATCGTGATTGGTTTGCTGTCGTTCAGCAATAAAAAGTCGATGTGCAGTAACTGGTCAGTTACCGGATGAAATTGTGTAGCCTGGATAATGGCCTGGCTTTTAACGCCGGCAACTTCTAAATCGATGAAATGAACCTCTGGTGTGTAAATTACCGGTTTCAAATCAGCTGCAGACACAGCAAAGTGGGTTTGTGTATCCCCACCATAAAGAACTGCAGGCACTTTGCCTTCGTAACGCAGCTCTTTAGCGTCTCTTTTCCCTACGTTCTCTCTTGGAGAACCGCTAATAGCAAATGATTTCATTTTTTTGTTTGTTTATGTATTTATTAATTGTTGTTCATTGTTTTTGGTTGGTGGTTCATGGTGCTTGTAAAGCTGCAAATCCCATGAACTATAAACTATTACCTATCCGCCATTCTCAATCCACATTAAAAAGCATACTGATAGAACCATGTTCGTTTACGTTGGCAATAGCACTGGCAAACAATTTAGCGGACGAAAGTACGCGAATTTTATGACTTTGTTGTTTCAGTGGAATGGTATCGGTTACGATCAATTCTGTTAAAGCCGAATTTTCTATGGTTTGATAAGCTTCGCCGGATAAAATCGGATGCGTACAAACAGCTCTTACACTTCGGGCGCCCCGGTCCATAATCAGTCCGGCAGCCTTGGCTAACGTTCTTGCAGTATCGCACATATCATCAATCAGCACAATATCTTGGCCGGTTACATCGCCAATAACCGTCATCGATTCTATTTCGTTGGCACGTTTACGTTGTTTATCGCAAATTACAACTTCCGCATTAAAATATTTGGCAAAAGCACGCGCCCGGTAAGAGCCGCCCATATCTGGTGATGCAATGGTGAGGTTAGGCAGGTTTAAACTTTTAATATACGGAACGAAAATGACGGAAGCATCCAAATGATCAACAGGAATATCAAAAAAACCTTGTATTTGTGCGGCATGCAAATCCATCGTCATAATACGGTTGATGCCCGCCGTAGTCAATAGATTGGCAACTAATTTGGCACCAATGGCAACACGCGGTTTATCTTTCCGGTCCTGCCGCGCCAATCCAAAATAAGGGATAACTGCTGTAACATAATGGGCAGATGCACGGCGGGCGGCATCAATCATCATCAACAGTTCCATTAAATTATCTGTAGGCGGATTGGTAGATTGGATGATAAAAACATCCGAACCACGCACAGATTCGTTAAAATAAGGCTGGAACTCACCATCACTAAAGCGCGATAAAATAACTTCCCCCAAAGCTTTTCCGTAAGATTCTGCAACCTTTTTGGAAAGCTCTAATGTAGCAGAACCGGAAAATAATTTGATGGGGTTGAACTGTACCGGCATGATGAGTAAAAATATTAAGCTGCCTTTAAAGTAAAAAGCAGATAGCTGTTACTCAAGCTTATCTGCTTCTTTTTTTGTTGCCCGACCAGGATTCGAACCTAGACAAACGGTACCAAAAACCGTCGTACTACCTTTATACTATCGGGCAATCTTCTTTTCGGTATGAATAAACCTCTCGAAAAGGAATGCAAATATAGGATGATAATTTAAAAAATCAACCTCCTATTTTTAAATTTTTATACGATAAAAGAAGCATGCTGTTTTTAATTGTTAAAACCTGTTAAAGTCTTTTCTGGCTGCACCGAACTTGATTATAGTTTTACTAATTTCGGCGCGACATAAATATGCTTGAAATTTTACCTCAATGAGTTATCAGAAAATTAATAATTTGTTCGGCTGGCTGGCTTTCTTAATTGCAGCTACTACTTATATCCTGTGCTTAGAGCCTTATGGCAGTTTTTGGGATTGCGGCGAATTTATTGCCTGCGCTTACCGTTTACAAGTAGCCCACCAGCCTGGCGCACCACTTTTTACCATGATTGGCAAGCTATTTTCTTTGCTGGCTGGCAACAGAAGGCAAGTTGCGTATTGTATTAACTTGAGTTCTGCACTTGCAAGTGCTGCAACCATTATGTTTTTATTTTGGACGATTACTGCGCTTGCCAAAAAAATAGTGGTAAAAACAGCATCAGAAATTGACTTTAGCAAAACCATTCTCATTATTGGTGCCGGTTTGGTTGGTGCTTTGGCTTATGCCTGGTCGGATACGTTTTGGTTCTCTGCCGTTGAAGCTGAAGTTTATGCACTATCTTCTTTATGTACAGCGATTGTTTTTTGGGCAATCATGAAATGGGATGCCCACGCCGATGAGCCGGGAGCCGATAAATGGATCATTTTTATTGCTTACGTGATGGGCTTATCCATCGGTATCCACTTGCTCAATTTGCTGGCCATTCCGGCAATTGCCTGCGTTTATTACTTCCGCAGAACAAAAAATGCAACGGCAAGAGGTACAATTACTGCGCTTATTGTGGGCGTAATTATTGTGGCGGCAGTTTTATGGGGGATTATCCAATACGTAGTTAAAGGTGCAGCTTATGCTGATTTGCTTTTTGTAAATACGTTCAACTTCGGTTTCTGGAGCGGCGCAACGGTATTCTTCATCCTGATTGTGATTACCATGGCGACAGGAATTATCTACACCATCAAACCAGTAAAATCTACCATTTTAATTTCGGCCATTGCTTTTGTTTTGGTGTTGGCCGTCAGCGGTGGGTTGATTGGCGGATTGATTGGGATCGCGATTGTTGCCTTTTTAGAATATGTAGTGAAAGTCAGGGAGAAAAGGTTTGCCCTAAACATGGTCTTAACTTGCACCGTGTTTATTCTTTTCGGTTATAGTTCTTTTGCGATGCTGATTATCAGGGCCAAAGCGAACACCAATTTAAACAACAGCGATCCGGATAATGCTTTCGCGTTATTAAGTTATTTAAACCGCGACCAGTACGGCGATACACCTTTAATGTATGGCCAATATTATGATTCTAAAGCAGTTGACCAAACGGAAGGCGCAACCATCTATCGAAAAGGAAAAGAGAAGTACGAAGTAGCCGGAAAAAAACAAAACTTGGTTTACGACCGCAATACCATATTTCCGCGCATGTTTAGCGATAAAGCAGACCACGTTGCCTTCTATAAAGATTGGATGCACATCGGCGAAGGCCAAAGTCCAACTTTTGCAGATAATCTGGGCTTCTTTTTTAGCTGGCAGGTTAACCAAATGTACACCCGTTATCTGTTGTGGAATTTTGTTGGCCGCCAAAATGACGACGACGGACAAAGCAATAACGCCACGGATGGCAACTGGATTAGCGGTATCAAACCTATTGATGCAATGCGTTTAGGTAATCAGGGCAGCTTGCCGCAAACCATTACCGAAAGTAAATCTTACAACCGGATGTTCTTTTTACCGCTCATTTTAGGCTTGATCGGTGCTTTTTATCACTTCAAAAGAAATCAAAAAGATGCAGGCGTAGTTGGTTTGCTGTTCTTTTTTACCGGTTTCGCCATTTTGCTTTACCTTAATCAGGACCCGCAGCAGCCACGCGAACGGGATTATGCTTACGCAGGTTCCTTTTATGCTTTTGCCATTTGGATTGGCATCGGTACTTTGTTTATCGCTGATAAATTGAGGAAGGTTACCTCACCCCAAATTTCAGCAGCAGGTGCAACTGTTTTATGTTTGTTATGCGTGCCGGTGTTAATGGCTTTCCAGGAATGGGACGACCATGACCGTTCTACCAAAACCACACCGCCGGACATGGCTTTTAATTACCTCAATTCCTGTGCGCCAAATGCCATTTTGTTTACTTATGGTGATAACGATACTTATCCGCTTTGGTATTTGCAGGAAGTGGAAAACGTACGTCCGGATGTTCGTATTGTAAATTTAAGTTTGTTGGGAACAGATTGGTATATCCGCCAGATGAAGCAAAAAATGAACGAATCTGCACCATTGCCAATTACCATGCCGGATGAAAAATTTGAAGCCGGAATCCGCGATGTAACTTATTATAACGATTCGAAATTACCAGGCAACGTGGAGTTAAAAGATGTTTTTGATTTTATCACTTCGGATGATGCCCGCGCAAAAGTAGAGTATGAAGGCGGACAAAGTGCCAATTATCTTCCCACCAAAAACCTGAAATGGACAATCAATGCAGATAACGTAATTAAATCAGGAACTGTTCCGGCAGCAGAAAAAGGTAGGATTTTATCTGAAATCGATTGGAAATATCCGGGAAATTATGTGACTAAGGATAATTTAGCCATGATGGACATCTTATCGCACAACAACTGGAAACGGCCGATTTATTTTGCCATCACCGTTGGAAACGATAACATGATGGGTTTGGATAAATACATGTACAACGAAGGTTTTGCTTACCGTTTGGTGCCTTACAAACCAGATACGACGGCCGGTGCTGGTGGTGCTACAGAAAGAAGCAATACCATGCTGATGTACAACAACGTAATGACCAAGTTTAAATGGGGAAACATGAAAAAGGCGACTTATTTAGACCATGAGTCGCGGACAATGTTTTATCCTGTTATTTTAAGGACATTTTTAACGCTGGCCGAAAATATTTATAAAGAAGGTCACCCTGATTTGGCCAGGAAAGTACTGCAACGTTACGAAGATGTAATGCCGGACATTAATCCTTATACTGATGTAGCCATCCGAAAATTCTATTTGGCCGACTTAGCTTATCAAATAAACGATAGGCAAATGGGTGAAAAAACGGTAAACCGGATTATGAGCTATGTATCTGACCAGTTGAATTATTATGCTTCTATGGATGACAACAACCGCAGGATACAAGGACGTGATATCCAATTGTGTATTTCGGTATTAAGCGAGATAGTTAAACTTACTAACGATAATAAAGAGGCGGCGTTGAGTCAAAAAGCTACTGCTTTGTTGAACCAATATCAAACCAAGTTTAGCGATATGTTTCAACCGCCGCCACCGCAACAACCGTCGCCTCAACCAAATGAGAACCAGTTAAATATTGACACTCAGCACCAACCAAAACAATAATTTACCCGGTAAAAGAAGTATTGTCAGTTTTGCAATACTTCTTTTACCGCTATAAAATCAACAATTAAAACCTACTTCTGCAATAATTAAGACGATAGTTTTTACCTGATAAAAGAAGCATCAACAACAAAGCCGGTTAAAATTAACCGGCCTTTTTGTTGTTTTAGTTGCTATTTCGTTCGTCTTCCATTGCGGCTGGCAAAAGGGAGTCTTCATCAATTACCACCCCCATGGAGCAGAATTTTTGGATGCGCTCGTTAACCAGCTCATCTACGTTTTTGGTTTTCAGTTTCTCCAGATCTTGCAGCAATACTTCTTTTAGGGTAGTAAACATTGCTTCCGGGTCTTGGTGCGCGCCGCCGAGTGGTTCTTTTATGATGCCATCAATCAGTTTATTCTTAAACATTTCTGTTGAAGTCAGTTTCAGCACTTCTGCGGCTTTTTCTTTATTGTCCCAATTCCGCCACAAAATAGAAGAACAGGATTCGGGCGAAATAACAGAATACCAGGTATGTTCCAGCATGTAAACCAAGTCGCCGATACCAATGCCCAATGCACCGCCAGAAGCACCTTCGCCAACAACCACACAAATTACGGGCACTTTTAAAACCGACATTTCCATCAGGTTTCGGGCAATCGCTTCGCCTTGTCCGCGTTCTTCGGCTTCCATACCAGGGTAAGCGCCTGGCGTATCAATGAAAGTAATAATGGGTTTGTTAAATTTTTCGGCCATTTTCATCAGGCGGAGGGCTTTGCGGTAACCTTCCGGGTTGGCCATCCCAAAATTGCGGTACTGCCGCATTTTGGTGTTGTTGCCTTTTTGGTGGCCGATAAACATCACCGTTTGCCCATCAATCGACCCAAATCCGCCAACAATCGCTTTGTCATCTCCCATATTGCGGTCGCCATGCAACTCAATAAAATTGGTACTGATGGATTCGATGTATTGCAAAGTATAAGGGCGGTCCGGGTGGCGGGAAATCTGTACATTTTGCCAGCCATTTAAGTTGCCGTAAGTTTCTTCTTTTTTTGTTTGTAGGTTTTGGCGCAGTTCTGTTAACGTAGGCGACATATCTACCTTTGTTTTTTCTTCAACCTGCTCCAGTTTTTCAATCTGCTGCTGCAATTCTGCTATCGGCTTTTCAAAATCAAATGTAGTTTTCATGTTTGCGTGCTGGGCTGCAAAGGTATAAAATCGGGATTGCAATTGCGGCTGTTAATCTTGCAGCAAGCTATCATATTTTTTGATTTGTGTTGCTGTTAACTGCGCCTCCGTTTTTACGCAAGCCTGCAGCAAAGCATTCCGCAGTTCGCCCTGGTACAAACCATAGCGGTTGGTGTAAAAAATAAGCGTGCCGTTATTTACTTTGTTGTTTTTAAAAAGGCTGTCCATCGCGCTTTCATTGGTGATTAAAAAGCCGTTCATTTCCTTAATTTTCCGTTGTAGTTCTTTGTTGATCAAGACGATAGCTGCTTTTTGCCGGTCGTTTAGCTGAAGCTCTTTTTGCCAGGTTAAAACTTTTTCTGGTGAGGGATAATGGTTGTGATCAGCAATATCCAAAAGGCCGGTTATATTTTTACTGGCTTTATAAGCTTCGAACTTATTAAGGAATGCTTCTTTTACCGGTGCATTTTTTGCGTTCGAAATACTGTCGGTTTGTGCTTCTGCCCGATAAAAACCCACACAAAAAATAATTGTTTTGATGGAAATTCG
>CAZZVO010000045.1:10053-19108 GCA_964657505.1 uncultured Mucilaginibacter sp. | reverse complement strand
GTCAAAAAATAGACCGGATAGCCCAAACCAGTTACCAGGTCAACCCAGTTTTTTGTTCTTAGTACTGCAAAAATGCCACTTTGCAACATGCCAATAGCTAATAAACTTGTAGCAACCCAATAAATTATTTTGTTTCTCTTTTCCATAGTGCGTTATTTTAAGTTATTCACCATAGCTTGTAAGCGGTTATGTGCCATATTTATTCCTTGGATAAATGGTAATTGCAACATTTGGTCACGAAGTGCAACGCTTTCAAAAATTGTGTGGATGTTTAATTTACTTGTGCTATCAGCGATTTTTTCAAATTCATGAATTTCAAGTTGAATACCAAAAGGTGCATTCTCCATTTCAAATGTCCGTGCAATTTTTTTGTTAGAAATAAATTCATGTATTGCACCATTAGCACGAAATACAACTTTCCCATTATACATTGTTTCAAACTGGTAACTGCCGTGCTTTTTACTTTCAAGTTTTAGCACCTTCGTTCCCATCCATTGTTCAACAAGTTCGGGTTCTGAGAACGCTTTGAAAAGTAATTCTATGGGCAAATCAAATTCTCTTGTTATAATTAATTCCTGTTTGCCGTCCTCAACATTGATTTTTGTTTTCTGTCCCATATTTACATTTTTGATTTATAATTTTTCATTACGGTTTCTAATTTGTTAAACCTGTCTTCCCACATTTTTCGGAACGGTTCAATAAAGTCTGCTACTTCTTTCATTTTATTGGGGTTTATATGATAATATATTTCCCTGCCGCTTTGCTCTTGTTGAAGCAATTCGCACTCAATGAGTATTTGCAAATGTTTTGAAACTGTCGGTCTGGCTGTATTAAAGTTTGAAGCAATTGCACCGGCTGTCATTGCTTGTGAAACTACTAATAGAAGTATCGCTCTTCTTGTTGGGTCGGCTAAGGCTTGAAAAACATCTCTTCTTAAATTCATTATGTAGCTATTTGACTTCAAATATAATGAAGCCAAGTGGCTACGCAAGTCTTTTTAAAATATTTTTAACGTCTAAAATATCGAGAAGCTTGTTGGTGTGATTTTGGTCGGTCTTGCAATGACCGCTAACGATTAGGGCTTGCTGCAGGTGTGGGAATAGCACTCCGTCAAGCCCGGCTAACTGATGATAAAAATAGAGATAAATGTTGATGATTTGTACTTAGCCCAAAGTTGCTTGTCATGCCCGAACAATTATCCGGCGATGTTGTAACTGCTGAACCAACGCTTCCGTCCGCCCCAGTAGTGAAAAACCCCTTGTTGCCAGCAGTGTTTTGTCGATGTACTTTTAATCCCTCAACCAGCACAGCAGACCGACCCCTGTTTGGCAGTTCGTTGTTATTGTCTGTCAACGATGTAATTCAATTCATTTACCCCGCAAGTAAATTGTCGCGTCGTTGTCAATAGCTTTAGTTTTATTTTGTCTTTGATGTCTACAAACAATGGAATACCTTGTCCAAGAATAATTGGATTAACAAATAGCCAATAGCCATCAATTAAGTTTAGTTGAATGAGTGAGTGTGTTGCTGTCGGGCTACCAAAAAGCAAAATGTCTTTACCTGATTGTTGCTTTATTTCATGTATTCTGTTAAGAAGGTTATCGCTAATAATTGTTGTGTTGTTCAAACCAGTATCACCCATTGTTTTTGATAAAACAACTTTGTGAACTTTGCTATACCACTTAGAATGCTCAATGTCGTGCTTGGTTGCCGCCGGCTTGTCTCCTGCGGTAGGCCAGTAACTTTCCATCATCTTATAAGTCACTCGTCCATATAATGAAGTGTCGCTTTCGCTAATCCGCTTACCGACATAATCAAAAATTTCTTGGTCAACTTTAATCCAGTCCATTTCTCCGTTCGGTCCTGCTACAAATCCGTCAAGCGATACGTGCATAAAAGAAATTATTTTTCTCATATAGTTCTATTTTTTATTGTTATCCATGGCTTGTTTATGTTGTCATTTTCAACTACCGCTTTTCGTAGTGCCGTCGGCCTGCTGCATAGTACAAATAGTTTTGAAAATATTTTGTGCACAATATTGCGGCAGTTTCAATTCTTATTAGTATTAACAGGCCATTTTAGATAGGGCTGCCGTTTTTTATGATCACTTACAAGAAAAATCATTAAATTTCTATAAGGATGGTAAAGGGAAGATAGATTTTAAATTATTGTGTGATATTTTATTAAACTTTTTGCGCCGCTGGTAATGCAACAACTTCTGTTAGCAATAATACATTTGATTATTTCATGTAATTTAGAGGAGATAAGCTATCAATTATTTAAAGCTGATGCTTGCATTATAGGGAGGGTGAGTTCAGCTCAACCTTTTACATAAGCCAGTTTTTCAGCCACTCTTCCGTTTAAAACTTTGAAAACATCTACTCCGCGCAAATGCCAAGGTTTTCCTTCTTTTGTTTTGTGATAAACCCAACGAACAACACAGCGGTTTCCCGCAGCAAAAACATCTTCCGCTTCAAAATAAGCATCCAGATTGGCGGCAAAAAACTTTACCCAATACGCCCTTATGGCAATTGAACCTTCTAAACGGCTGCCATCCGGGGTTGGGCTGGTGTTCTCAAATATACAATCCTCTGTCATTGCTTTCATAACAGCGTCTACATCATGACTGTTAAAAGCTGAATTAAAATTTTCTACTGCGGTAAGCGTAAGCTCTTCCTCCTTAGAAGTATTTATTGTACGTTCAATGTTAGTATTCATATCACTTGTTCATCAAATTTTAAAACTTATCGGATTAAAAATAAAGAAAGAATTACAAATATTGAATTACTTCCGTCCGCCAGTTTTTTGCCAAACCAATTTTAGCGGTAGTTGTCATATTTACCATTGTTGAATGATAATTCCCAATTGTTTGTCCATCAATGTAAATTCCTTGGCATCCCAAGGACGAAGTGTAATTTGTTTAAGGTTTGGATGAAGAAATTCAGGATGAGATTCAGAAACTTTTCTATAAACTTCTTCAATATTTTTAGTAACTAACCTAAATTCAGGATTATGCTCTTTGGCAAGTTCTGCATTTTCAAAAAGATTTATCCTTAAATCATCTTTTTCCAATACATAAAACGGTTGACTAGATTTCAATTCATCGTGTCCAATATTAAAACATAGACAGTTAACAAAAAGTTTCAAACCTTCAGTAATATCGACATAAAAAATATTTGGAATTAGTTTTTCAAAATTCATTGTTTGTGATTTTTTATTTCATTAGGAGACGTCTTTAAAATTACCGCTAACGTTCAAGGCTGCAACAACAACACCGGAACTGAAGCCAAATAGCAAAACAAAAGTTAATGTTTAATCCGTCAGCTAGTTTTTTGCCAAACCAAGGTTGCGCGTAGTATTTTTACCCATTAAACATTTTATGTCGGTTAATCTCTTTGCCCTGTCGAAGTTTTATTGAATGATAAAGTGTCGGTACATCGTTTGTCCACTTTTTTAAACTCAAGATAATTACAATAATTTCTACTCTTCGGGTCGCCAACAGCGGAAATAGCAAGTCCGTGTTTAATTTCGATATTATGAACCTCAAAAGAAGGTGAATAATAAACCTTGTCATCTTTTGCATCATTCATTTTTTGCAAGTACTCATTCCAATTTACTTTTTCAAACCCAGCAACAACTTGTTCTTGTGTAATATCTCCGAGTTGAACAATATCAGGTTTTAAAGGGTCGCAAAAGGAAGTGCTAAATTTCATTGAAGTATTTGTTTTGTTTGTGGCTTTGTTTGCATGTGAATAGTTGCAAAACTGAAATAAAACCAAAAGTCCAGATGAAATAATTATTAATTGAAGCTTTTTGATTTTAAGCGTGTGTTGCATACTTTGTTAATCCGTTTTGTTGAGCAACTGGTTTTGCAGCATAGCAGCTAACGGAAAAGGCTTGGCGAAGAACTGGAAATAGAATTCGGTCAGCCGAAACCAAAGTTAAATTAATGTTCCAAAGTCCAATACTGTTTTTATAAGCTAAATTTATGTTCCTTCCGCCGGAACCAAAGCAAGATAGCAAAACAAAAGTTCAATAGTTTCCGTCCGCCAGTTTTTTGCCAAACCCATGTTACAAGTAGTTTATTTCCTAAAGTTTCAGATGTAAATTTAAGCTTGTAAAAACTTACCACTTTTTAGCAAAAAATACTTTGAACATTTAAACAACATTAAATTTGCGGTTTTAAAGTTGGCGGGCATTTTTCTGCGCCAAGTTCGGCAGCTTTGATTTGTTTTTTCAAGCTTTGTTTGCCGCATTTTTGAAACTTAAAATTCGCCGGGCAATGTTGTTTTTACCAATAAAAAAGATTGTTCGCCAATTTTATACCGATAAAAACAGCATTGAAAAAAGTTAGCGAAACTTTCGGCGTTTGTCAGGTTCAGCTCAATGTTCAGCACTTAGTTCGGTTAAATTACTTGTAACTCGTGTATTGACGCAACTTTCGGTTCCCTCAATGGAGATTCCGGAGCCATTGACCACCTCATTCCGGAATGGCAGAAAAGTAATTCCGTTACACTTTGATCATGCTAACCTATTGATAATTAATTTATTTTTCTCCTATGTTGAACACAACGAGGTGCTCTGAAGCGCACGGAATCTGCTTGTCAAGCATCCCGAAATCTCCAGCCTGAGCAAGAACTTGCCTTTACCGGGTTTCTTATCTATGAGCCTCTATAGTATTTCGAGCCAGGGGCCTGTTCCCTGAGCCTGGGTAGAATATGAGCACATTCCGTGGGATATATCTCTGTTTTGAGTATCCATAACCAATCCATTATGAACAAAAAAGCAACAAAGAAACAGTGCCTGGGCATTGATGTATCGATGAAAAAGGTTTATTGCTGCCTTTCCTTTTACATACAGGAACTGGAGGTAAAAGTGGCGAACAGCAGGTTTAAAAACCACCCGGAGGGTTTATAAAGCTCCGCGAATGGTTAAACACGAAACAGGAAAATGAGCTTGCTTTACATATCAATATGGAAGCAACGGGCACTTACTACGAAGAGGCCGCTTATTTTTTTGCAGGCATGGGTTACGGGCTAAGTGTAATCCAGCCCGGTAAAGGCAAACAGTATGCGAAAAGATTGTAGCGATATTGTCAATACTATAACTTTAAAAATGAATGTTATTAAGAGATTTTACCAAAAAAACTTTTTTTATCCTTTAATTTGTGAATAACTGCTTAACTTAAATTTTTAATGAAACCCGAGCTGCTCAAGGTTACCGGTGAAGTAACTCATTCGTTTTGTGCCATGCAACATAAGAAACCGAATATAAACAACCGGTGGCATTATCACCCGGAGATCGAGCTTATTTATTTTCACAAAGGATCAGGCACCCAGTTTGTAGGCGACAATATTAGCAGGTTTAGAAAGGGCGACATGGTTTTGGTTGGCAGTAATTTGCCTCACTATTGGAGATACGATGATGAACATCAGTGCACCAGTAATGAAAAGCCATACTCAACCGTAGTGCACTTTTTTGATAATTTCTGGGGAGATAACTTTTTGAACTTACCGGAGAACAATTCAATTAAACATACCTTGGAAGCAGCAAAAAGAGGATTGCAGATTACGGGTGATACAATAGAAAATATAGCAGATTATCTACAGCAAATTCTACACAACGAGGGGCCGAGGCGCATTATACTACTTATTGAAGCTTTAATTTTGATCGGCAGATATTCCGAAAAAAATCAACTTGCATCTTTTGGCTTTATTCAGAATTTTGATGAGGCTGATAACGAAAGAATCAATTCTATATTTGACTATTCATTTGCTAATTTCAAGAACAAAATCATCTTAAAGGAGATAGCGGGTATTGCTAACCTTAGTCCAAATTCTTTTTGCAGATATTTCAAATCGAAAACGCAAAAAACATATTCCCGCTTTATTACCGAAATAAGGGTTGGCCACGCGTGCAAGTTATTGATTAATAACCAAATTAATGTTAAACAGGTTTGCTATGAAAGCGGCTTTAATAACTTTGCCAGCTTCCATACCGCTTTTAAATATTTAACTGGTAAAACGCCGTTGAGTTATCAGCGAAGGTTTTTTAAACTGCAGTGATTAAGAATTCTTTTTATCCAGTTAAAAACCACGCCATTATTGCTTTTTATCAACACCTACTAAGCATCAATAAAATTAGTTTACAGACTGTGATTTGAATGGGTGCCTGCCGCTTCCTGGGCGCAAAATGAAGGCGTGATTATTTTTCTTTCAGGACTATTGATAAAACTTCTTCCGCTGATAGTGGCTGCTTAAATAATTTTACTCTATTAATGTATCCATGATATATCCTTTCAGACGGGAACTCTTCATTACGCCCCAAAGTCCACTTGTTACCGACAGAGAGATACGAAGATTCGTCCATCACAGTCGTTCCGGCTAATTTTCCATCTAAGTAAACATAAAGTGTTTTACCGGCACAAATCCCCGCGATATGATGCCAGTGTTGGTACCAATCTGCGGGAAGATTAACCGTACAGTCTCCCCTTCCCCAGCCTCCGGCAAAAAAAGTGAGGGTTTTACCATCGACTACCTGCAAAACATTGGTATCTCCCTGCGTAAATATATCTGTCAGTCCATTCTCTTTCCCGATAGGATACACCCAGGCCATCATGGTAAGCGTTTCACCGGTTATTTTTAAACTTGCTGCATCGGGCATTTCTAAAAAGCAGTTTTCACCAAATAATAACTTACCTGTGGATGTTTCTACATGATCTGCGTCTACCGGCATAATATGCCCGTTATTATTAAAGCCCGATTTATCTTCGATTAAATTGTTACGTACGCTTTCTACGATTGGTAAATCCAGTAAAAGCGATTCGGTATTATACTGATATACTTTATAAACAAAGCTGGCGTTTCCCACCATGATCTGTTGAAATCCATTTTGATGCCTCAGAAAATCATGCTTGATCGTTTTTCTCTCTCCAGGATTTAATGATAAAGGATCTGTAAAAATAACCGAACCATTAACCGTTACCGGGATATTGAAAACTCTTTTCAAACCACCAGTATTTTGAACCATATAACTAATTTGCTGCTGCTCATTCCTTTTGATAACCGGTTTTGCAGTAAGCACAGTTATTCGGTAAGGCCGAGCTATGGGTGTTTTTGGGTTAACTACCTTAACTATAATTTGTGCCGAACCCTCAATCGTCAATATAGAATTACCAAATGGATACAGACGGCATAGAATAGAATCATCAAGCAATTGCCCCGAACTTACAAAGCTATTTTTATGGGCGTAACGTTTGCCATTTACCATCAAATAAACCGTTTTTACGCCTACGCTGCCTTGATTTTTTATTGAATATCGGATATAAAAAGGTTGATCCGGGTTAACTGTATGCAAGGAAGATGAGCAGTTAGAGATTTTGAATACCGCCGGTACTTTAGTTTCCGAAAGCTCCGCCGGGTTTCTATTTTCCGGCCACTTGCCAGGTTTGCTTCCCAAATCAAAATCAATTTTTCCACCGCTTTGCAGCAACGAATGCGATAAAGTTAATTGCTGAAAATCCTTTCCATTCACCGTTAACGATTTAAGGAATGCTTCTTTTATCGATGAATTTTTAGTGCTGATCATCAGCTTTTTTCCGTTGGGAAGGTGTAGTGTGACTGATTGAAACAGCGGCGAACCAACGGCATACAACGGCTTGCCAGGGCAAACCGGATACAAACCCAGCGAACTGAAAACGTACCAACTGGAAGTGGAACCGAGGTCGTCGTTCCCAGGCAAACCGCCCGGACTGTTGCTGAACCGCTCCAGCATCATTTTCCTGCACCATTTTTGGGCGAGGTTGGGTTTGCCGGCTTCGTTAAAAAGGTATGGCAAATGGAAAACCGTTTCATTATCAAACAAAATTACGTTGTTGGCCAAGGCCGAATCCAGATGGTTTGCAAATTGCCGTTCGCCGCCCATCAAATTAATCAAATCCTTCCCATTTTGCGGCACGAAGTAAGAATACACCCATTTGTCGCCTTCTTTGTAACCCACGTTGCCCGGGTTCAGCTTAAATTCTCGTTGGTTTCGGGGGAGAAAAAACAGTTCATCCGCATTAAAAAGGTTGCGGTAATTGTAGCTGCGGTTAAGCAATTGCCGGTATCCCTTTTCATCTTTTGCTGCTGATTTTGCAAACTGCGCCATCGCCCAATCATCGTAAGCATACTCCACGGTGCGCGTTACCGATTCTGGTTTAGTAAAAGGAATATAACCGTTCCGCTGATAGATTTCCATATCCGGCTGAATAAACGGAGGCTCCACCAAACTCTTCTTCATTGCTTTGTAAGCCAGCGCTTTATCAAAACCTCGAATCCCTTTTAAATAGCTATCGGTAATAATGGCAACGGCGTGATTGCCGGTCATCGTTTCTACCGGCAAATGCCCGCTTTGCTTGTATATATCCAGCATCGACAAAATCACATCGCTTTGTTTCTGCGGATAAAGCAAAGTTAAAAGCGGGTGCAGCGAACGGAACGTGTCCCAAGGCGAAAAACCGCCATATTGGTTTTTCCCAATTTTTTGGTGGGTTTTCCCGTCCAAACCCTTGTAGCGGCCGTCTGCATCATCCACCACCCATGGCATTAAAAGCGAGTGGTACAAAGCAGTATAAAAAATGATTTTGTTGTTCTCGTTTGGATCAGCAATATCTGCAATGGCTAATTTTTCGGCCCAGATTTTTTTTGTTTTTTCTTTGATCTGATCGAAGTTCTGGTTTCCAATTTCCTGGTCGATATTTAACTGCGCGCTTTTAAAACTTACCGTTGAAGCGCTCATTTTCAAAGTAACTTTTTTTACGTCTGGAGAAGCTGAAAAACTAAATATCCAGCCGCCTTTTACCTGCTTTTTATCAACATAAGGTTCGTCGAAATTGATGACGGTATTTCCGTTGGAAGCCCGTACAATCTGTTTAGTTAGCGTACTCAATTCGCCTACATCGCCCACAAAAACTTGCGGCGTTTTTTTTTCTGGATAAGTAAAGCGGAAAATTCCAGTTCGTGTGGTTGCGCTTGCTTCTGCCGTTGCGCCGTCATCTTCAAAAATAACTTTATAA
>CAZZVO010000045.1:0-10043 GCA_964657505.1 uncultured Mucilaginibacter sp. | reverse complement strand
ATCACCCGGCCGCGATACTTCTTTTATATGCCTAAATTTCCTACTGCTTTTACCCGCTTCAAATGCTTGACCAGAACTGATCGGCATGATGTAAAACTTCCCCGACGAGCCTTCCGGAAAACCGCTGAAATGCTTAAAACAGCTGAAATAATAGATGGAACTATCGGCATAATCGTAGCCTTTTGCGCCGTTTACACGCGTTTCCGGACTTAACTGCACCGCTCCCGAAGGTGCAACTGCACCGGGATAAGTGCCGCCCTTACTTCCCCACCGGGTTAACACATTACTTTTTGTGGTACCGATAAAAGGGTTTACATATTTTAGGTGATTTTTCTGTTGACAGAACCCGCAAAGGTCTAACCCAACTATCAACACGAATTGTAAAAGCAAGCTACGTTTGTACATCTTTATATTTTGATGTAAATCTTCCGCTTATCCAAAGTATAGGCCACCAACCAGCAAAGCAGCATGTAACAAATAGCAAAAACCAAGGTGCCAAACGGTCCGGGAAAAACCTGTTGAAAAAACACCTGGTTAACCCATTTATAAAAACTAACATTTGGCTGAACCCAAATTAAAAAGAAAACGGTGATCAACAGTTCCGAAAGCAAATAAATAGCTAACGGGTTTCTACCAAAAATCAGGAAAAAATTGGTTCCGCGTTTGTGGTTTTTTATTTCGATGATGTAAACCAACAAACCTAAAATAGCCAGATCGATACCAATAGTTAACAAAGTAAAAGTACTGGTCCACAGCTTTTTAGCAACCGGGAAAAACTGCGCCCAAAACAAAGCAACGGCAATTAGCAGTGCCCCACAGATCATAAGTTTGGCAACGGCTTCGTAATTTTTCCCTTTCCGCTGGATAAAAGCGCCGGCCAGAAAGCCGCCGATCACGTTTACGATACCTGTCATGGTGCTTAGCAAACCTTCGGGGTCAAAAGCAATCGCGCCGCCTTTATCGTGGTATAAATGTGCATTTCCTAAAATAATAATATCCAGTTTTGTGCCTGCGTTGCCCAACATCGTGTATGCTTGTCCGGGTTCGCTCAACAGCAATAAAAACGCCCAATAACCAAATAAAAGTAAAACGGCAATAATGATGCTTGCCTTTTTAGAGCAGTAATGCACAATCAAACCGCCGAAGAAATAACACAAAGCAATACGTTGCAAAACGCCCATAATCCGGGTATGCGAAAAAGGGTTGAAAGCCCAACCACCATTTTCGCGGTGAAAAAATGGGAACCAATACATTAAATAGCCCAGCAAAAAAATAATAACGGTACGCTTCAAAATTTTGCCGATAAAAGCAGCATCAGTTTCAAACTTGTTTTTTGAGAAACTTAAAGCGTTGCCCACCGCAAACAAAAACGATGGAAAAACCAGATCGGTTGGCGTAAAACCAATCCAGGCAGCATGATCAAGCGACGACCAAACCGCAGCACCCGAACCTGGCGAATTAACGATGATCATGAAACAAATCGTCATCCCGCGGAAAACATCCAGCGCGGTAAATCTTTCGGTTGCTATTGCCATATTTTTGATTTGTTAATTGATTTCTCCGGTAAATTTTTCTGTTATCCGGCCCGCTTCCTTTTCAGCCAAAATCTTTACTTGGGTTGGAAGTTTGCCTTCTTCTTCAAAAATCACCAATTCGTTCAAGCCGTTTTTGAGCCAGCATTCCGGAATATACAAACCCGGTGCTGCTATTTTTTCCGGATATCTGCCCAAATTATGGCCGTTCAACCAAACAGAACCATGACCTAAATCAGTGGTATGAACGCGCCAAATCTGAGTTTCGTTTGCAATGATGGAAACGTTAAAATTAGTACAATAAAAAACAGGACTAACAGATTTTTTAACTTTTTCCAGCGTTTGCCAGCCTCGGTTTTCCTGCCAGTTGCCCGGCCCGCCTTTTAGTTGCCAGTTATTTATAGCCGTAGCTTTGCCAATGGTGTTGATTTTTACGGGTTGATCGATGCCGCCTTCGTTCGAGTAATTCTCGATAAAAACAGAAATGATGATTGGTTTTTTTGACAGGTTTGGATCGTTAAAAACCACATCAAAAGGAATATTCCAGCCTTCGTGCCGCAGCATCTTTTTTCCGTTGATAAAAACCGTGGCGTTTTCGTCCACACTTTTAAAAGATAAAGTGATGGTTGAAATTCCGGCCGGCAACTTCGAAATTTCAGTCTGAAACCAGCCAAATCCTTCTTTTAACTGGAAAGCATCCGCTCCGATTTTATATTTTTTTGCATTGGACAGATCGAATTTAGGCGGATCAGCTTTCACATCTTCAACCGAAACAGCTTTTGTAAAATACCAATTGTTCAATTCTTTAATGTAAGGCCCGCCTTTTTTAATCACCGCCTCGCCAAAAACGCCTTTTCGGTCTACTGTTTTTATCGGCCCTAAATATGCGGCCAGTTTTTCGCGGCCATCGTGCGCAGTAAAAACAGCTAAGTTACGGTTGCCTTTTTTCAGGTCGAGCGAGATTTCACCTTCACTCAGCTTCCAGTTTTTTATTGATTTTCCATCGATGTAAACCAAAGCACGGCCGCCGCCTTTTGCCTGCAATGTATATTTCCCGTTTGTTGGAACGGAAATTTTGGTGCGGTACCAGGCATCGGCAGTAACATCGCCATCAGCGCCCATCGGTTCAGGGTTTTTGGTTTGAAGCCAGTTCTCAGGCTGATAATTTCTCGCCGCAAAACCAGATACTTCTTTTACCGACCATTTTTCAAGGTTGATAATTGCCGGTTGCTGCCCGGTTTTCTCGTTCTCATTCCTTAAAACTATCGATCCATTTTCAGTGTAAACCCAAATCGAATCTGTCGTTTTTGCAGTTTGCGGCCTTTCCGTTTCTACTATAAACCGCTTATTTTTCGTCGAAATTTCACCCGTAAAAGAAGCATTGCCTTCGATGTAATTTTCACCAGTATTTTCTACACACCAAGTTTTATCGGTTTGCTTTCGGTTCATAGCCAAAACACGGACGGATTGCGTTCCAACTGTAAAAATAAATTCTTCTGGTTTTGTCGCGGCCGTCATTTTTGCTGCCAATTCAATCTGTTTTTCGGTAATTTTTAATGCTGAATTTCCTTTTACCGCAGCAGCTTGTGTTTGGGTTGAAAATTGCAGCGCGATTGGTTCATTTTTTTCTACGTCCAATACAATCGTTGTGGTTTTGCCCTGATTGACGATGGCGTATATCCGCGTAAAAGCCCAATCCAGTTTAATTTCCGGGTTAAGTTTGAAGTTGTGGATGATCGGGAAAATTTCTCCAGCAGCAACATTAACTTCAGGATTTGAAATAAACTTCCCGGCCGGATTTAATTGTAATACTGTTTTTACCGGCTTTAAACTGGTGTTGTCCAAAAAAATGATTTCCCCTGCGGGAGATGTTCTTGCGGTTACTTTTAAAGCAGTATCTGAAACGACTTTTTGATAAGCCGAACTTCCATCGGTGCTATTTTCTAAAATATCCTCAAAGCTTCGAGCAAACCAGGCCGCGCGTTTAAAGGTGTAATAAATGGGACGTAAATCCCCAGCCTGGCCAACGGCTGCACCGTAATCGTAGGAAGCGGCGTCTTCATCGTTATTGGTGTAGCCAAAATTGGAGCCACCGTAAGCCATATAATAATTGTAGCCATTGCCGCCATGGGCGATAATTTTCCAGGTTCTGCGGCCGTAAAGAGCGGCATCGTTTGGTTTGGCACCATATTGCGAGTACCAAACGCACCAAAACTCGGTGCTAAACCACGGGTTTGGCCGGTTAGTATCGTCTAAATTTCCGTTTCCTGCGGGATCATTGGCGTGGTGCAATCCGCTAAAAAAATACGGCACCTGCAAACCCATTTGTAACGCTTTATTTTTAAGATGATCGAAATAAGGATTTGGCATCAGCGTACCCCAGCCTTTCGGGTGTTCGTTTTCTAATTGAACTAAAATTACCGGTCCGCCTTTATTAATTTGCTGGCGAAACACGATCGGCAGCAAACGGTCAAAAAAGTGGTCGACATATTTTTCAAAAACCGGATTGTCTTCCCGCACGCGCAAACCTTCTTTAAATTTTAGCCAGATCGGGTATCCGCCATTGTCCCACTCGGCACAATAATACGGGCCAACACGAACGATGGCATACATGTCCAGTTTTTTTACCAGCGTTAAAAAAGCATCCAGATCATGGTCTCCGCTAAAATCGAACTCACCTTCTTTCGGTTCATGATAATTCCAGATCGTGTAAATCTCTACACAATTAAACCCGGCACGCTTCAGTTTAAGCAAACGGTCGTACCACAACTGCTGCGGAAGGCGTGCGTATTCCAATCCTGCAGAAACCAGAAATGTGCGTTTGCCGTTAACCAGAAACCCTTTTTTATCAAAATCGATAAAAGGTTTGGCAGAAGGTGCCGCCGGAAAAATATGATCATTAATGGTTGTATCCTGCGCAAAAATTAAGCTCCGGCAGCACACCAAAAAAACAACGATAAAAGAAGCACGACAGTATTTTCTCATCAGTTTTGGGCTGAAACGATAGTATGATATTTTTGAAACAACGCTTTTGATTTTTCTACGGCATCGCCTTTTATTAAATTCGAGAAAGCGTTATCGTGCCTGTTTACCCATTGCCATTCCCAGTTTTTTACTTCTTTGTCGAAAGCTTTATCGTCGAAAGCTATGTTGTTTGCCCATGCTTTGTTTATCGCCGAAAAATACATTTCCCAGCGCGGTTTGTAATAACCTTTGATCAAACCCGACCATTGCCGGTTTGAATATTCGCGCAAACCACTTTCTTTATCGCCCCAAAGTGTAACCAGATCGCGGGCGTTAAATTCGTACAGGTTTTTTTCGGTTTCGGTGATGCCGTTTGCGCGGGCTTCGCTAATCCATTTTCCCAACAGGAAATCGCGGCGCGTGCTCAGCAGATCGTCCATATCATCCATTAAAACCAAAAACTCCGCACTGTATTTTTTAAACTGTGTTTTGTTTTTTTGCTGATAAGCCGAAGCCATTTTTTGCTGCAACGGCAAAGCGTAATTGGCCAAAACCTGCCGGGTAACGTCCACCAGATCATATTGAAAACCATCGCTTGTTTTTAAATCCGCTGAAGCTTGAATGAGTAATTCCCAGGCTTTAGTCAATTCCTTCGGATCATAATCCAGATGTGTTAAAACCCGATCGACTGATTTTTTCATGGTTGGCCGTGCAACGATGATCGATTCCGGCCCGCCTTCCGTTAGCCCGCCGCTGTAAACCGAGTTGAGTAAAATTTGCCAGGCGTTATCAGCCGGCATACTGTTTTTACCGTATCTTCTTTTGGCATAATCTTTCAGCCAGGCATCGGCATCAATTGGTGTATCGCGCCAAACATTTTCCAGCATCAACTCAAAAAGTGCCGGGTTTTGTTCGATGCCTTCGGGCGTTAGGCCAATACCGCTCATGTTTTTTGATTCCGGGTCGTGCAGTGCAATTGCCGGATCGGCAACAACGTGGCGCATCCGGCCAAACAAACTGATGTTGCCGCCAAAGTTTTGCAGCATACTCCAAATCCAGGGTTTGCCGTAATAAGCTTCGGTGCGGTTCCAAACCGGGTGCGCATCGCTATACAAATCCAAAACCAGCATTTGTTTATCGGGCACGGCGTTTAACAACGCTTTAATTTGCTGGGGCTGCCAGAACTTGTTGTTGTAGTGGAACATCCAGCCTTGCATCACCCAAATGGCTTTCGGATCGGCAGCGGCCATCGACTGGAAAACCTTTTTGCTCATGCCGCTTAAATAAGTAGAATCGTTGGTTGGCGGCACGTTTTCGTTAAAGGTATCGGCTGAATACAAATGGTTTGTGCCGAAGGCTTTGGTTTGTGCTTCGATGTATTTTTTGCCGATGGCTTCGAACAGTTCATCATCCGGATCGAGGATATAAACATCCGGGAAACCCGCATCCCAATTGGTTTTTTTAACTTTTGCTTTCGGGAACTTGTCTTTAAAAGATGGTGGCACATGGCCGGTAAACGAAGAGAGCACAGGCGTCATCCCGAAAGAACGTTCGCGTTCTAAAATCTTTTTCTGTAATTCTAGGTGCGTATCTTTCCAATGCTGCGGCAAAGGCCCGCCCCATGCATCGATATTGCCCATCCAAAACCACGAAAAATAAGCCGGCCCGCTAAAAAAAGCGTTTAATTCGTTATCAGAAAAACCCATTTCTTTGTAAACCTGCTGCCAAATCGCTTCTTCGCCGGTAATTGCCAGCGGCAGGTTGATGCCGTTTAAAGCCATCCAGTCGATCTCCTTTTGCCAGCGTTCCCAATTCCACCAGGCCATCGAATAATTAAACGTACAGTAATTTAAATAATAACGGTATTGGTAAGGCGTGTTTTTATGGACTTTAGTTTTTACTGAAGGCAAAACTGTAGGCAGGTTTAGGTTCGTGCCATTCCAGCCGATATCGCAAAAACAATAATTTTTGAGGTAGAAATTTAAGGCAGAGGCAACCGATAAGCCGTTGTTTCCGCGCAGCACAACCTTGCCGTTGTTTTGGTCAAGCTCGAAAACGTCTTTGTTGTTTTCCTGCGGGATAGCTTCTACCAAAAACACGTTTGATTTGCCCGGAATTATGCGTTCAATAAATGCCATCGAAGCTTGTTGGTCAACCTGCGCAAAAGCTTTCAAACTAAAAATAAAAATGGCAATTATCAGCACAAATTTTCTCATGGATACTGTTTTTAGGGCGATAAAAGAAGCATCATTGTTTATTGCAGCCACACCAATTTATTACGGTTTAAGCTGATGCTTCTTTTACAAAGTAAAAATTGTTAAAAACAGCAGCCAGAATAATTTTGGTTATCCTGGCTGCCGTGTAATTGTGTTTGTTTTAAAAGTTAGGGTTTTGCTTGAGCACACCTTTGCTTTTATCGATCTCCACTTGCGGGATCGGGAAATAGTAATTTTTAGGGCGAACAAAAACAACGTTTTTATTTTGGTCTGCCGGCGCTTTTGATTTTGGCAAATTATAAATTGCAGCAATGTCTACAATTTTATCTTTGTCCCAACGCATTAAATCCTGATGGCGCTCGCCTTCCCCGGCCAGTTCCATGCGACGTTCGTGTATTAGTTCTGTCATGCCTGCATTTTTAACCAGCGGCAATAAAGGGGAAGCACGGCGGCGGATGGTATTGATAAGCGCATCGCCGGCACCGGCACCTTGGGTACGGATCAAGGCTTCGGCAACCAGCAAATAAATATCTGCTGAGCGCATCAAAGGCACGGCAAAGCTTTTATCAACGCCAATACCGTTTGCAAATACCGCATATTTTCTAAAAACGTATCCCGTTGCCGTCATGCTGTTGTCCAGTACGTGTACCGCGCCATCGCCGATATTGACTGTATCACCAATGGAAATGATAGTGGCAAATTTACGGCTGTCGTTGGCTTCAAATTCATCAACCAAACCTTTCAACGGCTGACTGAAACCATAACCACCCCAAACACGCGGAATGTAATAAACGGTAAAATCGTTTTGGGCAACATTGGCCAGTGCCTGGATCGAAAATAAAAGCTCTGTGCTGGTGTTGTTTTTACGGGTAAAGTTATCCATATAATTAGCAGCCAAAGCATAATTACTGTTGTTTACCACCTGGTTACCGGTAGTTATGGCTTGTGCATATTTACCCCAGTACATATACAATTTGGTTAACAAACCCAGTGCCGTACCTTTACTAACGCGGCCGTTATCTGCCGCGCTGTAAGTTTCGGGCAGCATGGCAACTGCTTGTAACAGATCAGATTCGATTTGCTTGCGCACATCTTCTATCGGCGATTTTGGTACGTTAAAGGTTTGAGTGATATAATCATCATTGGTAATAATAGGCACATCACCATAAATTACCATTAACCGCCAGTAACCAAAAGCCCTGAAAAAATAGGCTTCGCCCATGCTACGGGTTTTGACAGAAGGCGTAATATTGGTGATTTTAGGAATGTTGATGATGGCATTGGTTGCACGGTTTACAGTTTCGTATTTCCATGTCCAGCTGTAATTAACTTGCGGATTAGAGGCATCATACGTTAAGTTTTCAATAGCTTCATCCTCGCTGTGGTCGCCCGAACGCCAGTAATCATCCGAAGGCACATCAAAAGTAGTTTCGGCATGAGCAATATAATCTTCCTGCTCCAGCAAACTGTAAATACCGGAAATGGTGTTTACCGCATCAGTTTCATTTCTGAAGTAATTGGTGGTGTTGTAAACGCCGGTTTGGGTAAGGTCGAGCGTTTTTTTACAAGCTGTAAAAGTTAAAGCCAGTAAAGATATGCTGATAATAAATTTTGTTTTCATAGAGATTACAATTTAATAGTTACACCGAATGTAATTTTACGAACTGAAGGATATTGTGCTACATCCACACCTCTTTGCAGGTTGCCATCGGTATAGCCCAGCTCTGGCGTGTAACCTTTGTATTTAGTAAGCATAAAAATATTCTGGCCGGTTGCATAAACCCTTACGCTGCTAAATGAAGCTCTTTTTATCCAGCTTACAGGCAAAGTATAGCCCAGGGTTGCATTTTTTAAGCTGAAATAATTGCCGCTTTCTACAAAAAGGTCTGAAGTACGGTAGTTATCGTTGGTACGGTCTGATGTCATCCTTGGAATGGTATTGCTTGTGCCTGGTCCGGTCCAGCGGTTGATGGTTTCTGCATACATGTTAAACGGATAAGTTGGGTCTATACCTTGCATCCTGTCGGCATTATATAAACTTACACCAAAAACACCGGTAAAATTTGCAGAAAAATCAAAGCCTTTGTAAGACAAACTTGCCTGGATACCGCCGGTAACATTAGGGTTGGGGTTACCAATATTGGTACGGTCGTTCCCGTCAATCTGGCCATCGCCATTAATATCTACAAAACGTACATCGCCGGGTTTTATGCCTGATTTACGCGAATCGTTTTTTAAGTAAGGATCATTATCTATCTCTGCCTGTGTTTGGTAAAGGCCGGCAGTTTTCCAACCGTAAAAAGAAGCAATAGGATCACCTTCATAAGTACGGGAAATTTCCTGGTTAGAGCGGCCATAAGTTTTAGAACCGATGAACGCACCCGGGCCGTAAAGCTTGGTTACTTTATTACGGATAAAAGAAGCATTGGCCCCTACGGTATATTTTAACTGGTTTCCACCTGCGTAGTTCAATTCCGTCTCAACGCCGTGGTTGTTCATACTGGCTATATTCTGATTCGGAATAGTTACTTTACCAACTGTGCCTACCACAGAAGGTGCAATCAGCATTTTGTCGGTATTTTTATTAAAGTAAGTGATGTTACCGTTTAACCTGTTGTTTAAAAACCCTGCATCCAGGCTTATATTGGTTGTAGCCGCAGTTTCCCAGGTGATGTTATTGTTTGCGATGGTACTTACGTAAGCGCCAGCATAACCTGTGCCGCCAAAACTGTAACCCGTGTAATAACCCAAAGAAGGTTGGTAACCTGAGTTAACAACAATATTGCTTACATACTGAAAAGGGCTTACATTCTGGTTACCCAATACACCATAACCACCGGTCAGTTTTAAATTGCTGATCCAACTTACATTTTTCATAAAGTTTTCCTGAGAGATACGCCAGCCCAAAGAAAATGCCGGAAAATACCCCCAGCGACGACCTGGCCCAAACCTGGAAGAGCCATCTGCACGGAAGGTTGCTGTTGCCAGATATTTGCCATCGTAGTCATAAAATGCACGACCAAAGGCAGATTCAAGTGCCGTAGGTGCATCTGTGCTGCCCGATGCAAACTGTGCATTTAAACTACCGGAGTTTAAAATGCGTTGGTTCGGGTCGGTGTCATCGTATCCTTGCCTGGATGCCGAGAAACTGCTGCCATTAAAGTTTTGGTAAGAGTAACCACCGGTAAACGTTACATGGCTTTTGTTAAAAGTTTTATCGTAGGTAAGAAAAGCTTCTAACAATTGTGATGATGATTCAGACTCGCTTTCGTTTAGGGTTGAATAATTAACCTGACGTGCTTGATTCATATCTTCTAAGCTAAAATTGTGA
>CAZZVO010000044.1:16594-19262 GCA_964657505.1 uncultured Mucilaginibacter sp. | reverse complement strand
GTAGAATCTCAGGCAGAAACTGTGCACGGTTTAACCTTAGCTTACGAGCAGTTTAATGTGCAATACGATAATACCAGCATCGACCAGAAAAATCTGGTTACCGAAATGCGCGAACCCGATGGCAAGCCGGATATGCTGCAACAAATTGAGCATGGTTTGCTTTCTATTGTTGGCGGTTATCAATCAATGGGGAGGTTTTATCGTGGCATTATCGAGCCAACACTTCGTCAATATACTTTATTGGGCGATCCATCCAACTTAACTGATAATAAGCCGTTTATAAGTAATGCAGTGAATAAAAACATTCCTGTTGGCTTACCAAATTCTGCGGATGACCGCTGGGTTTTTACCGAAAATAATCCCGGCCGCTCTTTAGAAGCTGCTACCGGACTTGCGGCAGCAGCGCGGGTAATGAAAGGTTATAATGATACTTTGGCTACCCAATGCTTACAAATTGCACAGCAGGTTTGGAGCAATACCAAGGAAGAAAGTACCAGAAGCAGGATTGGTTTAGCGGTTGAATTACTGATTACCACAAAAGATAAAAAGTACGCAGATTATTTAGTCAGCAAAACCAAAGACATTACAGATCATATCGAAAATACTGGCTGGCTGGTCGGGCGCACGTTATCGCTAATTAACAACGAAGTTTATAGGACAACCATTACCAACGCTGTAAAAGCTTTCGCTGAAAAAGTAAAAATCCAGGGAACCAAAACACCTTATGGCGTTCCTTACGAGCCGAATATCTGGGGCGCAGGCTGGGGCATCCAGAACTTTGGCTACAAGCAATACTTCCTTTACACCTATTTTCCGGGTGTTTTTCCGAAGGATTACATGCTGCACGCGGTAAACTTTATTTTAGGTTGTCATCCCGGTTCTAATACTTCTTCGTTTGCATCGGGCGTTGGCGCAAAATCGATGACGACTGCTTACGGGTTTAACCGTGCCGATTGGTCGTACATTCCCGGCGGCATTGCTTCCGGAACGGCATTGATCCGTCCCGACTTCCCTGAATTATTAAAATGGCCGTTTTTATGGCAGCAGGGCGAATACGTTTTAGGCGGAGGAACAACCGATTACCTTTTCCTAATTTTAGCTGCCGATCATATCCTCAACAGATAGAAAAAGTAGGCATAAAAGAAGCATTATGAAAACTCAGTATCATAAATTCTACTTCCTGGTTTTGTTGTTTTTCGCCGGATTTTTACAGTTGGCTTTTTCGCAATCCGAAGCTACTATCCGTAAAAAAATTGCTGCGGAAATGAAAACTTCCATGGTAAACGAGCTTTTAAAACCCTGGTATCCGAAATCGATCGATACAACTTACGGCGGTTTCATTAGTGCTTTTACTTTCGATTTTAGACCAGCAGAGAACCAGGACAAAATGATCGTAACACAGGCGCGGCACGTGTGGTCAACTTCCAAAGCTGCCGAGCTTTTTCCTGACGTGAAGTATTACAAAAGCGGCGCAAAAAACGGTTTCGAGTTTTTAAAAAACGTTTTGTGGGATAAAACTTATGGTGGCTTCTACACTTTTACCGACAAAAAAGGCGAAGTTAAAAAAGGCAGTTTCGCGCCGAAAGAAGCTTACGGTAACTCGTTTGGTATTTACGCGTTGGCTGCTTATTATCAGGCTACTGGCGATACGAGCGCATTGAAACTCGCTGTAAAGGATTTCCGCTGGCTGGAAAAGCACAGTCACGATCCGATTTACAAAGGTTATTTCCAGCACATGGAACGCGACGGAACGTCAATCAAACGAACTGCTGCAACGCCTTCTACTGCCGAGTTAGGTTACAAAGACCAAAACACATCCATCCATTTGTTAGAATCTTTTACCGAATTGTACAACGTTTGGCCTGATCCCTTATTGAAGGAACGTTTGCAGGAAATGCTGCTGCTGGTGCGCGATAAAATTACCACGCCAAAAGGTTTTCTCAACCTGTTTTTTCAGCCGGATTGGACACCTGTTTCTTACCGAGATTCCAGCCGTGCCAGCATACTTCGGCACAAAAACCTCAACCATGTTTCTTTCGGCCACGATGTGGAAACGGCTTATTTGATGTTGGAAGCTTCCCATGCTTTAGGAATTGAAAACGACAAGAAAACCTTGCAGATCGGGAAGAAAATGCTCGACCACGCGCTGGCGAACGGCTGGGACAACCAAGTCGGCGGTTTTTACGACGAAGGTTATTATTTTAAGGATAAACCCGACATCACCATTTTGGCCGATACGAAAAACTGGTGGGCGCAGGCCGAAGGTTTGAACACGCTTTTACTGATGGCCGATTTGTACCCGAAAGACCCTCACCAGTATTTTGAAAAGTTTAAACAACTATGGAATTATACGCAAACTTACCTGATCGACCATGAACACGGCGATTGGTATCAAGGCGGTTTGGACAAGCAGCCCGAATACAAAACCGCTTTAAAAGGACAAATTTGGAAAGGAACCTATCATAATTTCCGCTCGCTTATTAATTGTACCGAGCGTTTAATTCCTGATAAAACTGCGCCAAGTGTTCCTCGAAATTTGAAAGTATTAGCTGCCGGAAATTCGGTCATTTTAAAATGGAATCCTTCTACCGATAACCGGAATTTGTTAGGTTACCAGATTTTTTGGGAAGGTCAGCGTATAGGCTTCAGCCCGAATACTTCTTTTACA
>CAZZVO010000044.1:0-16584 GCA_964657505.1 uncultured Mucilaginibacter sp. | reverse complement strand
AAAAATTAACAAAGCCCGCCGGGAAATTAACGGTAAAAGCTGTCGATTTTGATGGAAACGAATCCGGTTTTAGTCAGGCTGTCTCCTCCAATTAAATTCATTCAAATTAAAATACACGACCATGAATACACCTTTTAAGAACTTTTTTAGATGCCTTTTCCGGAAGAAATTCCAACTGCTTTGTTTGCTGTTTTCGGTTTTCCTCCTACCCAAAACTTATGCGCAAAGCGAAGTAATGCCTTGGGGAAATATCACCGGAATCAGGGTTGACGGCCAATTGATGGAGTTTGAATCGCGTTTAACCGTTGTTGGAAAAGATGGCATAAAAACAGCATCCACAGGAAAAGAAAAACAGCGGCCAAAATACAACCGGGAAGGCAATGCGCAGATCATTTCGACCCGAATTGACAGTTTATCTTTTACAGAAAAAGTAACTGATTTAAGTCGGGGAAAAGCTTCAGTTGATATTCAGCTAACTTCCACTACGGACACAACTTTAGCCGGAACTTATTTTACTGTTGAGTTGCCACGCGATTATGCCAGTGGTTCTGTTCAGTTTAACGGCTTAAAAGCTGTGACGTTAAACACTCTGGCGCAGGGAAACGGAAGTTCGGCGGTTAAAAATATTAAAACCTTAAAGCTGATTTCGCCTCGTCGGCAACTACTTTTCACGTTAAATGCCGATGCTTCTTTTACCGTTAAAAAAGATGCAAATAGCGGCAATTTTGTGGTTTATGTCCCGATTAAGGAAGGCGCGATTACAAAAGGACAAGCCTATCATCAGTCTTTTACCTTAGAAGCTACTGGCGAAATTGATAAGCTGCCTATCACGCTCAGCCTAAATACTGCTAATCAAGGCCGGGAATTTATTGGTTTCGGCGGGAATTTCAGGATTCAAAACGTACGGAATGATCCGCAGGTAATTGATTACAGTTTGCAAAACCTGCGCGTTGCAATGGGCCGTGTAGAAATGCCCTGGCGCTTTTGGCAACCCGAAAAAGGTATTGATCCAACAGCAGAAGCCAAAGCTGGAAAGCTGGATCAGCGCGTGCAACGGGCAATGGAAATGGCGCAGCGTTTAGGAAAAATTGGTATGCCGGTAATTTTAACCGCTTGGTCGCCGCCAAACTGGGCAATTGTTGGCAAACCGAACTTTCGGCCAACGCCGGAAGGTGTTTGGGGAAATCCACTGGATAAAAACAGTATGCCGGAAATTTATAAATCTATCACCGATTACATCTTGTACTTGAAATCGAATTACGGAGTGGAAGTGGCAGATTTCTCGTTCAACGAATCAGATTTGGGCATCAATATCCGCCAAACCGGACAAGAACATGCCGATTTAATAAAAGGTTTAGGCGCGTATTTCGCTTCAAAAGGATTAAAAACTAAGTTGTTGTTGGGCGATAATTCTGATGCGACCACATATGAATTTATTTATCCGGCGATGAAAGACCCGGCAACCAGACCATATATCGGCGCAGTTTCTTTCCATTCCTGGAGAGGATGGGAAACTGAAACGCTGCAAAAATGGGCCGATGCCGCAACGCAATTGAACCTGCCTTTAATTGTTGGCGAAGGAAGTACTGATGCAGCCGCTTACAATTATCCGGCTGTTTTTGCCGAGCAGATTTACGCTTTAATGGAGATTAATTTGTACGTGCGGATGCTGGCTATTTGTCAACCCAAAACAATTTTGCAATGGCAGTTAACGGCCGATTATTCGCCGCTCGCTGGTGGCGGTATTTTTGGTGATAACGGTCCGCTTCGTCCAACCCAACGTTTCTGGAATTTGAAGCAGTTGGCATCAACCCCACAAAATGTATTTGCTATGCCAATTGCTGTTAACCGGCCAAATGTTTCTTGCGCAGCTTTGGGTAATAATGCGACCGGCGTTTACAGTATCCAATTGGTTAACAATGGTACAACTCGTCAGGTGACTTTAACTGGACTTCCCGCTAAAACAAAATTGTTGAAAGTTTTTGTTACAGACCAAAAAAGGAACATGAGCGAAGGAAAACAGGTTATAGTTGCGCAAGGAAAAGCCGTTTTTACCTTAGATTCTCAAACTTATACAACTTTGGTAAGTGCGCAATAAGACGCTTTTATGCTGAGAAATTAATGTTGATTGGACTTTCTGGGTGATTCTTTGAATGCTTCTTTTATCACCCAGAATCTGAAATTTAAAGTGCTGTTCAATCAGCATTGATTGTAAAAACAAGATTTACAGGCATAAAAGAAGCATCAGGAATTTTCCAGTTATTTAAATGAGATGCTCCTGGTTTGCTTTTTACTATTGGTGATTTGAACCATCCTTACATTTTGATTAATCGTCATAAACCTTCCGGATTGAGATAGAAAGGATGAGCCGTAATAAATTTCTTCCTTTTGCTTAGAACCGTTTTGAAAGGTGATGATTGCACTTTCATCATTCGGTTCCAGTTTGATATTGTTTACGTTCCTTTTTAGTTCGAACAATTTTAACGCACCGCTATTTTGACTTGCAGCAAGCATGTATTTATCCTGATAACTTCTTAATTTAACCAACGCCTTGCCATCACAAGGGATATAAATACCACTTTGTAAAATACTTTGCGGCTCGAGATTTCCCTTGCCATCACCTTTAAGCATCAAACCGTTCAATGCATCGTATCTTCCAACGCCAACTTCAGTACCATAATCATTGCCGTTTATCATCACATCCAGGTTTCCATCGCCATCAAAATCATCCACAACCATCCCGTTTATAGCAGATGTTTGAGCTTGAACGGGTAAAGGTATCATTGTAAATTTGCCATTACCATCATTGCGTAAATAACAGGATTGCGAAGTATTTGCCATTAACCTTAACGCACCTTTCTTTTGTTCTGGGGTTAAAATATCATCCATGGTAGCGGTAGCGAACGATTTGTAATTGGTAAATTTCTTCTTCATACTGATCATTTCTTTGGTGATGTCATCCCTGCCAACTGCCGGAAATTCTTTTTTATTACCATCCTGATCCGGAAGAAAAATAGAAGTAATCGCATTAAAACTTCCATTGTGATCAAAATCTTTGGCGGTAATATACACCGGGTATTTTTCGTTTGCTTTATACAAAGTATTTAAGCCAACATTTCCTACGATGTAATCCATTCTGCCATTATGCCTAAAATCTCCCGAAACAATGCTGTTCCACCAACCTGTCCGCTTTGCCAAGCCTGTATTTAAAGTTTCATTTTCAAATTTTCCGTGGTTATTTTTGAAAAATGTAATTGGCATCCATTCGCCTGCCAATATTAAATCTGGCCAGCCGTCATTATTATAGTCGGTAAACAAAGCATCGCAAACCAAACCGATATTTTTTAAGCCAGGAGCTACCTCGTTGGTTACATCTGTAAATTTTACAATGCCATTCTTAATGTCGTTCCGCAAAATAATACTGGATACGGGTTTCGGATAATTCCATGGATCAACCCTGCCGGATATAAAAAGATCAGGCTTGCCATCTCGGTTGTAATCCATCGCCCTTACACATAATTTGCTGGTGTGGTTTACGGGTATTGCATTTACTGCTTGTTTGAAATTGCCCTTCCCATCATTTAAGTATAAATTATCTTGATAAGTCGTATCACCTTTTGCGTTTGCGTATCCGCCTCTCGAAATATAAACATCTAATTTCCCATCACCGTTAGCATCAAATAAGATCAAGCCTTCATCCTTATAGTTTTGGTAGATACTGTTTTTATGGGGTAAAAAATCGCGCTGGACAAACTTGCCATTTGTTTGCTGCAAAAATAACTGGGCAGGCATTAACGAATTGCCGCCAATAATTATATCGTCTAAGTTATTGCCATCAACATCACCAACTGCCAGGCCGGGGTTGTAATCAGAAAGTTTGTGCGGCAATAATTTTTGGATGTTAAAATCTGCAAAGTCCTTTTCGCGATTTACATAATTAATGTTTCGAGCTTTGGTAACCTCTGCAAATAGTGACTGCTTATTAATTTTTGGCTTAGTCCAGGAATAAGCTTCTTTTGCATCAGCAATATTTACAATAAGCATTTGGTTGGTTTTAACCTGCTTTAAAACCTGCTTTTTGCCATTTAGCCAGCGGATCACAACAGAATCCAAACGAGTTGTACTGCCCAAGCCAAAGTGTGCAATGTTTTGGTTTGTGGAGATATAACCTCTGTACGGGTTATTTTCGCTCACCTGGTGCTGGTGATGACCGTAATAAATATCTGCCCAAGCACCAAAACCATTCAAGTTGTGCTTGTCGCCTTTAAATTTTATTTGAAGATAATTTGACGTTGGGTTATCCTTGCTGCGGGCGGTATTTTTGTAAATCAATGCTTCATCATTGATGTTGTTGACCACCATGTCCATCGCTCCATCGTTGTTCAAATCTACGTAAACTGCTCCGTTCGAAAACGTGGGAACTCCTAATCCCCAACTTTTAGTTTCGTCCTCAAAAGTAAGGTTACCTTTATTTTGAAAAGCATAATTATGGATTTTGACCGATGGGATTTGCTCCAGCACTTTTTGCTTTGACCCAATGGCAAAGGCATTTTGCCGGTAAGCCATAAAATCATGATCGGTTAAATCTTTTGGGAAACCGTTGGTGATGATGATATCGCGGTTGCCATCGTTGTTAAAATCTGTTATTACCGGCGTCCAACTCCAATCAGTTTGTGCTACACCACTCAAAAATCCAATTTCGCTAAAAGCCGGACTGCCAATCGTGTCGTTTTGCAACACCCTCGGGCCTTGGTTAAGTTGTAAAGTGTTTCTTACGTATTGATACTGATAACCGAAAAGATTGTAACTGCTTACCATTTGATAGCTGTTAGCAGCCATCATCATTTTTTTGCGGTAGTTGTCTTCAGGGTTCATATCCAATTCAAAAACATCTGCCAGGCCATCGTTATTAATATCGACAATATCCTGACCCATTGAATTAAAGGAAGTATGCTTAAAATATTCTTTAGAACGTTCGGTAAAAGTTCCATCGTGGTTGTTGATAAACAGTAGATTCGACCCTATAAAATCATTGCTTACGTAAATATCTTTCCAACCATCTAAGTTTAAATCGACAACTGTTGCTGCGTGGCCGAAGCCTTGAAAATTAATGCCGGCCTTTAATGAAACGTCTTTGTAAACCGGATGATTTAACCGTGCATCCCACTCATTATGATACAGTTTGCCCATTCCGCGAGAAGCAGCATCGTGTGAACCAAACTGATTTGGATAATATTTCGTGTTCGCTTCATTAACCGTTAAATACATATCCAAATTGCCATCATTATCATAATCAAAAAAAGTGGCCATGGTAGATTGAACATTGATGTCCAAGCCATATTCTTTTGCCATTTCTTTAAAATGTGGGACATGGTTTTTATCAATCCCCTGGTTTATGTAAAGTAAGTTACGGCGGCGGTTAGAATCAGGATAAATGGTATTACAAACATACATATCCATCAAACCGTCGTTATTAATATCGATAACTGCAACGCCTCGCCCCCACCTTCCCATGCCGTTAACACCCGCTTTTTCTGTTACATCTTCAAACTTGAAATCACCTTTGTTTAGGTATAATTTATTCGAAACTACGTTGCCAACAAAGTAAATATCCTGCAAACCATCGTTGTTAAAATCGCCAATCCCAACGCCGCCGCCGTTGTAGATATTTACAATATCTAAGGGGTTAATGGTTTCGTTTTCTGTTATTTTATTGTTGAAGTGAATGCCAGATTGAGAGGAAGGTATTGCCTGGAACAATGTTGCTTTTTTGCAAGAGAAGAAACAAAATGCGGCTAAGAAAAAAAATAATTCGGGAAACCTTTTCATTTTATAATTGGATATTTATCGGATAATAAAAAGCAATTGTAACGGTACAAATACTTGTTAACAATCTTGCTATTTCTATTATTTGCAAATTGAACCTAAAGTTAGAATGATATTTTTGTTTACGGTACAAGAAGCGAAAGAAGTTCGCCTATAGACCGCAACTGTTTAAGTATTGCTTAATTTACATGCTTCTTTTACCGTATAAAACTTAATGCCTCTTCCAAGTTCTAAGTTATTAAAGTAAAAAATTAGTGGCATAAAAGAAGCATTACATTTACATACAAACTTGTACAAACTAATGGTGAAAAAAGGGGGAATAAAATACGAATGCCGTTCCGCAATTATATTTCATAAGCTGATAAAGGTAATATGAAAAAAATAGCTTTTGTTGCCGCGATATGTGCGATACTTTCGTATTTAATTTATTCGCAATATACAGGAAGCAAGCCTGTGGATGCACGCGGAGATTTGTACGCCGGATCAGCAGCTTGTGTAAAATGCCATGGCAACCTCTATAATTCCTACCTGCACACGGCTCATTATGTTGCTTCTATTCCGGCTGGAGCTAGTACCATCCACGGCAGTTTTACCAAGAATTTTAACATGTTTGATCTTAGCCCATCCCAGAAAATTGTTATGGAGAAAAGGGATAGCGGATTTTTCCAAACTTATTATTTGAATGCAAAGATTGTAGATAGCCGTCGGTTTGATATTGTTTTAGGCGGAATAAGAGGTGAGAGTTACTTGTATTGGAAGGGCAACGGGCTTAACCAACTGCCTGTTTCGTACTATACCAGAGAACATAAATGGCTATTAAGCCCCAGGTTCGACCCGCGCGTGGTTAACTTTAACCGGGCCATTACTTCCCGCTGTTTAGAGTGCCACACCTCGTACATAGGCGACCAGTCGGCCGAAGAACAACGACTAAATGTAGCTGAACAATTTGATAAAAATACATTAGTATATAGTATAGATTGCGAGCGATGCCACGGCCCAAGTGCACAACACGTAAATTTTCAAATGGATAACCCGGAAGTAGAGACGGGAAAGTTTATAACGCGTATTAGCTCGTTGCCAAGAACCCGCCGAATTGATATGTGTGCTGTGTGTCATTCTGGTAATAAAAGCGAGATGCTAAAGTCAACCTTCGGGTTTAAACCTGGCGACACACTTGCTAATTTTAAGCTACCCGGTTATGTAACTGCAAGTGACAACGCAAATGTAGATGTACACGGCAACCAAGTGCAATTATTAGAAAGCAGCAAATGTTTTATTTACAGCAAAATGGATTGCGCCACCTGCCATAATACGCACCAAAATCAACGTGGCAACATTGCTTTGTTTACCACAAAATGTATGAGTTGCCATAGTTTATCAAACCACAACTATTGTAAAATAGCGACTACCAAAAATGCGCAGTTTATTCAATCAGCATGTTTGCAATGCCACATGCCTGCTTTGGCCTCCAATTCAATTGTATCTTCTGATGTTAATAAAGCTTCATTTGCTAATATCTCTGTGCGTACCCACCGTATTGCTATTTATCCAAAAGAAGTACAAAGGATATTGGCGATGTTGAATAAATAAATTGAAGTATTCTTATACGAGTCAATTTGGTTAGTATTCGGTTTCCTTAAATGCCTATTCGCCCAAGCACGTTGTATTTTGTTATTTTTATATGATCGTTTAAATTTATTAGTGATTATTTCGATGCTTCTTTTATCACCTAAATTATATTACGTATCAATAGATTCTTCCATTAGAAATAATAAAAAAGCAAAATTTATAGGCATAAAAGAAGCATACAACTTTTTCAAGAAAAATCTAAGCAACCTCTATGAATATGCGTTTTAAAACCATTTCTGTGCACTATCTTCAAGGATTTATACTGTGATCATATATTTAGCAAATAAAGATACTGCATAAAAAAAGCTGCCTTTTCTGGGCAGCTTTTTTTTACATTTTAAAATAATGTTTAATATCCCGGGTTTTGAACTAAGTTAGGATTTAGGCCAATTGCGGTTTGCGGAATAGGTAAAATATCATGGCCTGTAGGAAGGGAGGTAAACCAAACACCATGAAGCTGGCCATCAGCAGTAGGGCCGTAAGGGTAGGGTTCGGGCAGTAAACTATTGTCTGTACCGTAATTTCCATGGATAAAAGCAGCAGCAACACCAGGGCCAGCCCTCCGCAAATTATAAAATAAGGAGTATTCGCCTGTCAGTTCGTGCCGATATTCGCTTAATACCATTTGTAATGGATCAGTTATCGGCGTAGTTGCTTTACCATCATAAGTTAAACCGTCTTGCATAACAGCAGGGGAAGTTCCTCCAAAAGCCCTGTCTCTCACTAATTTTATATCTGCTAAAGCTCCAGCAACATCACCAGTACGGACTTTACATTCTGCCCGGTCTAACAAAATTTCTGCATAACGCAACAATACTTGGTTTTGAGACCCAAAAATTGCCGACGTTCCATTGGCACCAGTAAGGTTGGGGTCACGCCATTTTTTTGAACAGTAGTAACCGGAGCGTGTAAGGTCATCACCATACCAAGGGTGTTTTGGTGATCCGCAAGTGTTCATTATATTGCCATTATCATCTGTATAATCACGGCTTTTTGCTGCAAAACCTGATATTACTACTGCATACCCTTTTATACCGCCCCATTTTGCATTGATACCAGGACTAACATTCAAGTCGCCAGGACCGATAATTGTAGCTAATTTACGGGTATCACCAGTTTGGTAGGAATACGAAAGACCGGGGTTACCGTAGTCATAACCAAAACCACTAATTTCGTGCGGCCAGCTAAAATCGTCTATCCAAGCTACTTCGCCGCCATTTTGCCATCCGCCGTCCCAGCTTTGTGAACCTTGAATATCAAACTGTATTTCGAAAAGAGATTCGTCATTGTTTTGATGATCAAATTCATGGACATTAATAAAATTAGGCAGCAAATGATAATTGTTAGTTAACTCTGGATTGTTAAAAGCTGTTAAAGCACCCGCATAATTTTTTAACCACATTTGTGCAGCACCTTCATATCCGTATGCAGCACCTTTTGTTGCCCTACCAAGTTCTGCGGCTGGTAATGTAGTTTTTGATAGCAGTAAGGCTTCTGCCTGTTTCATATCAGAAACAACTTGTGTAAATACCTGATCTTGTGTGCTCCGTGGTGTTAACCCGTTTGATATTGGGCTTAATTCTAACGGAACGCCGCCAAATGTGCCTGCTAAATAATAATAACTCATACCCCGCATAAAGTATGCCTCTCCCGTTAAGCGGTCGGCTAATGCCGAAGTAACTATCCCGTTTGCCTTTGCAGTAGCGATAATGCCAAACGCCTGGTTTGTCCGGCCGATAACAATATAAGCGTTATTCCAAAAGGTAGATAATGCACCAAAATTAGAATTTATGGTGTAAGAGTTCCATTGTATATCAGCACCATCGTTATACCAATCGTGTGTTAAAAAATTGGCATAATACCATATCGCTTTTTTTAACAAGTCGCTATTTTGGTATCCGTCGTAAATACTATTTACAAGGGCAACCACATCCTGAGATTTTTGGAAAGTAGCACTCGCGTTAGAGTTTTTTGTGTTTGTGGTTGACAAAAAACTTTTTTTACAGCTACCAGCAGCTACAAGCAAGGTAGTGCAAATGGCTATGAGGACAGATTTATTATTTATTTTCATATCTTTTATATTTTATCGTTGCCCCTATTAAAATGTTACGTTTAAGCCTACTGTGTAAAACCTGGAAGAAGGATAAGTACCATTATCAATGCCAGTTTGAGTAGCATATCCTCCCTGTGCACCAATTTCGGGGTCTAAACCTTTGTACTTGGTAATGGTAAATAAGTTTTGGCTCGATACATAAAGCCTTAACCTGCTTACCGCTAATTTACGCAGTATTTCGGATGGCAAAGTATATCCAACTGTAAAGCTTTTTAATTTAAGGTAACTACCATTTTCGATCCATGCACTTGAAGGAAGTGCATTTCCTATACCGTTGTCATTGTAGTAAATCCTTGCAAAAGTGTTGGAGTGGTTGGCTGGTGTCCACGCATTGGCGTAATACTCTTGACTAACGTTTTCAACCCCAACAAAACCACGGTTTTGGAAAGTTTCAAGGTTGCTTTCTTCATAATTTAAAATCTTGTTTCCGTACACACCATTGAAAAATAAATTGAAATCAAATGCTTTGTATGATCCGTCGAGATTCAAACCGCCAAAAAACTTTGGCTGCGGGCTTCCCAAACTGGTCTGATCGTCGGCTGTTACATGACCGTCTCCATTAGTGTCCGCAAAATAGCGGTCCCCAGGTGCGGTGCCTGCCTGCTGATAATAAGCAAACCCTTTAGCTTTTGCTGCCGCATTTAAGGCGTCTATTTGGGCTTGTGATTGAAAAATGCCTACTGATTTGTAACCGTAAAACTCTCCCACAGGCTGCCCAATATTTGTTTCTGTAAAGGTTGACCAGCCATTGCCGTTTAAGGCAAGTTGGCCATTGCTTCCTGGAGATGTAATCGGATTGGTTATAAAAGTTGTCCCTGAATTTAAAGAAGTGAGCGTATTTTTAATTACTGAAAGGGTTAAAGCTGCGCCATATCTAAAATCCCTAACGGTATGATTGTAGTTTACCGCAAACTCAAAACCCTTATTGTTCATACTACCAATATTTTGCGATTCACTGTTGAAGCCAGTTTGTGCAGGTACTGCAATATTTAATAAGAAATCTTTTGATCTTCTGCTGAAGTAATCAACAGTAAAGCTTAAATCACCCTTTAAAAAAGAAAAATCTGTACCAATATCAGTTTGATAATCCGTTTCCCATCTTAAATTGGGGTTTGCGGGCTGGATAGCTGCTATTCCTGATTGGTATGTTCCATTACTTCCACCGGTTTTGCCAAATGGATAGCCAAGGTTACCACTGGTAGTTGGCAATGAGCCAGCTGAATAAAGTGCTTCAAATTGATAATTGGGAACCGGCCCTTGATTACCAACCGCGCCATAACTGCCTCTGAAACCCAAGTTGGAAAGCCAATCAACATTTTTTAAAAAAGACTCTTGTTTGGCTTTCCAAAGTAACGCGCCCGAAGGGAAGGTACCATATTGATGCCCTGGGGCAAATTTAGAAGATCCATCTCTTCTTATAGTTCCTGTGATGATATACCGATCTGCAAAATTATAATTTAACCTGGCAAACGACGATGCTAAAGCTTGGACGGTTTGTGCACTGGTATTTAATACTAAAGTCCCTGTTTTTACTTGCGACAAATCCTTGATTACACTGTTCGGGGGAACGCCATTGCCACTGAAACCGTTAAAAGTTGTTTGCTGTTGCGAAACACCTCCAACAAAATTGATCGTATGCCGTCCAAAGGTTTTATCATAAGCCAACGTGTTTTCCCAAAGCCAATCGAAAGAGGTGTTTAAACCTTGGCTATAGTATGAATTTTGGGTTGCACCTGCCAATGAACCATATTGATTTACCAAACGGTCATCTTCCGGTGAAAAATACGAGTTATTACCGTTGTTGATCGTTACACCAGCGTTGGTTTTGATTTTAAGGCCATCAACTACGGTAGCCTCTAAGGAAGAGTTGCTTAAAAAATATTGATTGATATTTACGTATTGGTTGGTATTAATACTATAAACAGGGTTTGTATATTTTGCCACATAAGTATAAACAGGGTTATAAAAACCATAATTGCCTTGGCCGTCGCTTATCTGGCTGGTTACGCTGCTTCCGCCATCCAAAGTTGGTGGCAACTGTGCTAAAGTTCCTAATGACCCTGTTCCATACGGATTATTCGAATCCTGATAGGTATATTTTGCACTTGTAGAGGATTTAAGCCATTTTACTGGTTGGTAATCCAGGTTTAGCCCTAAACTGAGCCTCTTAAAATAGGAACCTAACACAATGCCCTTTTGGTCATAATAGCCTACCGAAGTTGAAGATTGAACCTTATCACTGCCACCACGAACGGCAAGGCTATAATTTTGTGTTAAACCTGATCGATAAACTGCATTTTGCCAATCGGCATTGGTAAGAGACGAAGGGTTTGTCCAACTTTGGAACGTTGTAAATTGCTTAGAGGGGTCAGAAGCTGCTTGCTGGTTGGCCAATGTTGCAAATTGCTGCGCATTTAACAACTTGTATTCTTTCGGTTTACTTTGAAAAGCATTATAAGCATCAAAAGAAACCTGTACACCATCTTTTCTTCCTTTTTTTGTGGTAACGATAACCACCCCATTAGCGGCACGGATACCATAGATAGCGGTTGCAGAAGCATCTTTCAGTACATCAATCGAAGCTATATCACTTGGGTTAATGTTGTTGATACCACCTGTATTAAGCGGATAACCATCCACAACATATAACGGCCCGTTACCATATCCAGCTAAACTTCCGGTACCTCTAATCAATACTGTAATATTACCTCCGGGAGAAGCATCATTGTTGGTTACCTGCACACCTGCAGCACGGCCTTGCAAAGCTTGGTCAACTGTTGTAACCGGGACTTTTGCAATAGTTGCTGAACTTACGGAGCTGATGGCACCGGTAAGGTCGCTACGCTTGGCAGTACCATAACCAATGGCAACAACCGAAACTTCGTTTAAAGTGGTTGCAGAAGGTGCCAACTTAACATTAACAACCGTTCCTCTTGGTGTAATTTCTTGCGGAGTATAACCAATATAACTAAATACCAAAACGCCATTGTCTGGCACTGTTATTTTATAGGAACCGGAATTGTCGGAACTTACAGCTACTGATGACCCTTTAACTTTGATACTTACGCCAGGTAAAGAAGTGCCGTTATCAGAAGATGTTACTTTACCTGTAATTAGACGGGTTTGGGCGAAGGCAACGTAGCTGGCAGAAGTGATAAGTAAAAAAACCAGGAACAGCTTTTTGCAGTTGTTCAGTTTGTTGAAAAGTACATCTTTCTTCATTTGTGTTCATTTAGGTATAATTAGTGTAGGTTGTATTATTTATCGTATCGAAATTTGCCTCAATGATATGCTGGCCCATGAAGCATCTTCCGATACTTCTTTTGTCTTGTAAAAATTATTATCGTTTTTACAGCTTCAATGCAGTATGATACGATAAAAAATTTAGTACTATAAAAGCAGCAAATCAACTCTTAGCTAAAACTTAGCGGATATTAAAATTAATTAAAATAGTATTACTGATCGGTTTATTATCAATAGACAAAGCCCAGCTAACTTTATCTAACAAATTTTCGGTTAAACCAAAAGTAGTAGTAATAATCTGTATTGTGTAACATTTCTGATAAAAAAATCAAAAAAATATCAAGTGATTTTAAAACTTTGTTAATGAGCAATTTGCCCTGCTAAAAGAAGCATTGATCCGCAGAACTTTGTTATAAAAAAATGGCATCAGTCATATTAAAAACTGATACCATTTACAGAAAATAAATTTAGTTTAGAGCTGATAAATCACCGCTTCATAAGGCTGTAAAGTTGCGTTTGTAGAAGGTGATGGATAGTTGCCCATCAGTAATTTTGCTTTGCTTAAATCTATTCCGGTGTTTACGCTTGCAGCTTTGCTTTTAAAATTAAGCAAAACGAGCATCTTTTTCCCGTTCAGTTCGCGGGTGTAAGCATAAATGTTTGGGTTATTTTTATCCAGCAAAGTATATTTTCCGTAAACCAAAACCGGGTTGTCTTTCCTAAATTTTACTATTTTTCTAAAATAATTAAGTGTGCTGTTCGGGTCTTTTTCTTCAACTGCCTCATTTACTGTTTTGTAATCCGGGTTGATCATCAGCCACGGCTTCCCGGTAGTGAAACCTGCATTAGCTTCGCCATTCCATTGAAAAGGTGTGCGACTATTATCGCGGGACGATATTTTTTGTTCGTCTAAAAACTTGGCTAAATCGCCGCCTTTGTTTTTGATGTTCTGATAAGCGTTTTTGGTAGCGATATCCTGATAATCTTCAATTTTGTTGAAGCGAATATTTTCCATACCCAACTCATCGCCAGCGTAATAGTATGGCGTGCCGCGCATCGTCATTAAAAAAGTAGTAAGCATTTTAGAAGAAACGGCACGGAACGGCGGCGTATCATTTCCCCAGTGACTAACCATGCGCGGCTGATCGTGATTGGCGAGATAAATAGAAAGCCAGCCTTTTTTAGCAAAAGCACTGTCCCAACGGGTATAAACATTTTTAAAATCTAGCAGGTTGTAATTTGGGTCGAAGTTGCCCACGCCCATGCCTTCAAAATGGTAAGCCATACTGAGTTCATGGCGAGCCGGATCAACAAATTGCATCGCGTCATCCATGGTAGAACCTGCACCTTCGGCAACCGTCATCACGTTGTATTTGCTTAGCACCTCTTTGTTCATTTCCTGCAAATAATCGTGCATGTGCGGGCCAATGCCGTAATATTTATTGATGTTCTTTTCATATCCTTTCGGAAACTTCGGAAAAGTTGTATCCTTGGCCACGTATTGAAATGCATCCATCCGGAAACCATCAATTCCTTTATCCAGCCAAAAACGCATCATTTGATACACTTCCTGCCGCACTTTCGGGTTTTCCCAGTTTAAATCCGGCTGCTGCTGCGAAAAATAATGCAGATAATACGCATTAGTTTGTTTATCGTATTTCCAGGCATCGCTGTTTACATCAAAAAAGCTCCAGCGTGGCGTTGGTTTGCCGCGTTCGGCGTTCCACCAGTGATAATAATCCCGGTAAGGGTTGGTGCGCGAACTGCGCGATTGTTTAAACCATTCGTTTTGATCGCTGCTGTGGTTCACCACCAAATCCATCACCAGTTTTAAACCGCGTTGGTGCATACCTTGCAGCATTTTGTTGAAGTCGTCCATCGTACCAAACTCCTTCATAATGTTGCGGTAATCGCTTACATCATAACCGTTATCGGTATTTGGCGAAGCGTAGATCGGGTTCAGCCAAATCGTATTCACACCCAGACTTTTAACATAATCCAATTTGGAGGTGATACCGTTTAAATCGCCTACGCCATCACCGTTGCTGTCTTTAAAACTGCGGGGATAAATTTGGTAAACAATAGCTTCTTTCCACCAGTTTTTACCTGCGGAATCTGCAGCATTTGAAGTTTGGTTTTTCTTTTCTGCTTGCTTACAAGCATTTAGGGCGAAAGCGAGTATCAGTAAAACACCCAGCAAACGATGAATTGGTTTATACATTTAGGCTATAATTTAAGTCAAACCTAAGATATAAATTATTTATTACAATAAACTGGCAGGAGAATAAAGTGGTTGTAAAACGAAGACTATAAAAAAGAGGCGGTAAAAGAAGTATCAATCAAAATTGTACTCAGAGCGTGGGTCTTCGGGTAGAATTTCCATTTCCGGGTAGCCAATATATTTGGCGTACCATTGAATGGCAGAAGCAATATCTAAAGCATCTTCTGGTTTGATGTTGATGGTTTCAAAAGCAAGCGGGTTGCCGCGGTCATCTGCATACAATTGTATTTCTTCCGGCTCGGGCTTAAAATCAACCTTATCCAAACAATAAACCATAATTTTCAGGTCCGTATCCCTGGAGCGGATGATGTCCCGGCAGGCATCCTTTGGATCTTTCACTAAAAAAAACACGTTCTTGTTCATACAGGCTTAACATGAAAGTTTATAAAATAGTTTCCAGAAAATCTCCTGTAAGTAAGACCATCAAGCCAGAAAAAAGTTATGCAAAATAGGTAAAAATTGTTTTGGTGTTAATTTTTTTAACTGTTTTGGCTTCAACCTAAATACTTCTTTTACCATCTAAAAACTGTTGGTTCTGATCAAGCTTAAATCCAATATACCCTCGTACTTTAGCTGTGCTGATCTCAACAACAATGGAAACCAAAACAGACCTCAAACTGGCCGTATTAATTGATGCAGACAATGTGCCTTACGCAAACGTAAAAGAGATGTTCGAGGAGATTGCCAAATACGGCACGCCAACTTTTAAACGGATTTATGCCGATTGGACTAAGCCAACCGTTTCGGGCTGGAAAAATGTTTTACTGGAAAATGCCATTACGCCGATCCAGCAATACAGCTACTCAACCGGGAAAAATGCTTCGGATAGTGCATTGATTATTGATGCGATGGATATTTTATACACCGGCAAAGTGGATGGTTTTTGCATTGTTTCCAGCGATAGTGATTTTACGCGTTTGGCTACACGGCTAAGGGAAGCTGGCATGAAAGTGTTTGGCATTGGCGAAAAGAAAACGCTAAACCCTTTTATAGTTGCTTGTGATAAATTTATTTACCTCGAAATTTTAAAACCGGAAGTAGCTGCGCCAGAAGAAAAAGGCCGGAAAAAAGCAGCAAAAAACACGGTTAAAGCTGCAAAAAACCCGTTGAGTAAAATGGATCAGGGCATCACCAAACTCATAATTGATAGTATTACGGATTTGGCGGATGAAGAAGGCTGGACTTTTTTAGGCGAATTAGGAAATTTAATGCTGAAAAAGAAACCCGATTTTGATTCCAGGAATTACGGTTTCCCTAAAATGCTGCCTTTAATTAAAAGCATGAACCAGTTTGAAATTGATGAACGCGACACGGGCAAAAATCATATCAAGCACATTTATATCAGGAAGAAATAGTTGTCATTATTACATCTCACAAAATTACCTATCAGATTTTGCCTGATAAAAGAAGCATTCCATTTATGCCAATGCTTTTGCTGGTCGGGATTTGCAATTACGAGTGTTCGAAAGAGATCAGGGGCTAGGAAAAACAA
>CAZZVO010000043.1:0-19506 GCA_964657505.1 uncultured Mucilaginibacter sp. | reverse complement strand
ATTTCTACATCAACACCGGAATGAAAAGCGGTTCCTGGAACAAAATCCAGGTTCCGTCTAATTGGGAACAGCAGGGTTTCGGCACGTACAATTATTACCGCGACACCAAAAATCCGGAAGAAACCGGCCAGTACAAATACCAATTTAAGGTGGATAAAAACAGTATGGGCAAAACGGTTTACATCGTTTTTGAGGCATCGATGACGGAAACCGAAGTGAAAATCAACGGAAAATCTGCCGGGCCAATTCACCAAGGCGGGTTCTATCGCTTTAAATACAACATTACAGATTTGCTGAAATATGGTGAGGATAATTTATTGGAAGTAACCGTCAAGAAAAGATCAACCAACGAATCTGTAAACCAGGCCGAACGTAAAGCAGATTTTTGGTTATTTGGAGGAATTTTCCGGCCGGTTTATTTAGAGATCAATCCTAAAACTAATATCGACAGGATTGCCATCGATGCTAAAGCAAACGGCGCATTAAAATTAGATGTTTTTGCCCAAAATTTAGGCGATAAAAACAGCATCAAAGCGCAGGTGCAAAAGTTAAATGGAGAAGCTGTCGGACTTCCATTCAGCATAAAAACTTCGGCCGGACAAGAGAAAACTACCTTGCATCAACAGGTAAAAAACATTTTGATGTGGAACCCGGAATCACCAAACCTGTATAATTTGGTTGTATCGTTAACGGATGCTCAAGGGAAAATTATCCACCAAATTAAACAGCGTTTCGGTTTTAGAACGGCAGAATTACGGCAGCACGACGGCTTTTATGTGAACGACAAAAAAGTGGTTTTTAAAGGCGTTTGCCGACACAGCGAATGGCCGGAATCTGGCCGTGCGTTAAGCAAAGATGTTAGTTTGATGGATGTGAAACTGATGAAGGAAATGAACATGAACGCCGTCCGCATGTCGCATTATCCGCCAGATCAGCATTTTCTGGATGTTTGCGATTCTTTGGGGTTGTTTGTTTTGGATGAATTGACTGGCTGGCAGGCAAAATACGACACGATTGTTGGCCGAAAATTGGTGAAAGAACTGGTTGTACGCGATGTAAACCATCCATCGATTGTGATTTGGGACAATGGCAACGAAGGCGGTTTTAACTTTGCTTTGGATGGAGATTATGCGAAATACGATCCGCAGAACCGCTTGGTGATCCATCCCTGGGAACATTTTAACGGAACGGACACGAAGCATTACCCGGATTTCAACTACATCCAAAACACGGTTTTATATGGAAAAGAAGTGTTTTTCCCAACCGAATTTATGCACGGTTTGCACGATGGCGGGCACGGCGCAGGCTTGGAAGATTTCTGGAATTTGATGATGCAATATCCACATGCGGCGGGCGGCTTTTTGTGGTCTTTCCATGATGAAGGCGTAGCGCGGACAGACCAAAACGGTAAAATCGACATCCAGGGAAATGCTGCGCCGGACGGGATTTTAGGTCCGCACCGAGAAAAAGAAGGCAGTTTTTATACGATAAAAGAAGTATGGTCGCCGGTGCAAATTGGTATGAAAACGTTGCCGCAGAATTTCGACGGCAAGGTTCCAGTCGAAAATAATTACTTCTACACCAATCTTTCGCAAGGTAGTTTCGAGTGGAAATTGGTAACACTTGCATCGCCAAAAAGCAATAGTATTCAACCTAAAACCAATACTTCCGGCAAAGTAAATTTCGCATTAGCACCAGGCGAAAAAGGTTTTTTGCAATTAAGTCTTCCCGCCAATTGGAAAAACAGCGATGTGTTATATTTAACGGCTTACGATCAATATAAAAAAGAATTATTTACCTGGAGCTGGCCGATAAAATCGCCGGAAGCAGCCACCAATTTTAGTGTGGTAAAAACAGCATCGAAAATTGAAACAACAGAACCTGATTCAACATTGCTTGTAAAATCCGATGGCATCAGTTATTATTTCAACACAAAAACCGGGAACTTGCAAAAAGTAGTTACGCCAAAATCTACAGTTTCTTTATCAAACGGTCCTGTTTTAGCAGGCGGAAAATACACGTTCAAGCAGTTAAACCATTATATGCAAGGGCTGGATTTGATTGTTGAACCTGTTTTTGATGGCACGCAATTTAAAGCAAAATGGACTTTTACGCCTGGAAAACCGGTTAAACTCGACTACCAGTATTCGATGCGCGGCGAGGCAGATTTTATCGGCATTACTTTTAAATATCCCGAAGAAAAAATTACCGGTATGAAATGGGAAGGCCGCGGCCCGTACCGTGTGTGGAAAAACCGTTTAAAAGGCCAGCAGTTTGGTGTTTGGCACAAAGATTACAACAATACCATTACCGGCGAAAGCTGGGGTTATCCTGAATTTAAAGGTTATCATGCTGATGTTTATTGGGTTACTATCGAAAATAAAGAATCGCCTTTTACAGTTTACACCACGCAAAGCGGGACGTTTTTGGAGATGCTGAAACCTCAAAAACCGGCGGGTGCAAACAACGATAACACCAATCCACCTTTCCCGGATGGTAATATTGGTTTTATGGATGCGATTAGTCCGATCGGCACCAAATTTCAATCACCGGATAAACTCGGTCCGCAGAGCCAGAAAAACATGCAGCTTAATTATACACCGATAAAAGGAGCATTGTGGTTTGATTTTAGGTAAGTAGCAGTATATTAGCATAATAGCAATGATTATGAAGGGAAGGAAATACATATTTAGGAGCGTTTGGATAGCAATACTTCTTTTATCAGGTATAATTCATCAGCTTTCGGCACAAACAAAGTATCCTTTTCAGGAAAGTAATATGCCTGTGGAAAAGCGAATCGACAATATCCTTTCGCTTCTCAACCTGGAGGAAAAAATCAATTGCCTCGGCACTAACCCGACAGTGGAAAGATTGGGCATAAAAGGAACCGGACATTCGGAAGGTTTGCACGGCTTGGCAACCGGTTTGCCTGGTGGCTGGGGAAGAAAGACGCCCGTTGCTACAACCACTTTTCCGCAATCTATCGGAATGGCTGAAACCTGGGATCCGGAACTGATCAAACAGGCAGCGAATATTGAAGGTTATGAAGCCCGATACATGACGCAAAGCGAAAAATATAAAAAAGCAGGACTGGTAATTCGTGCGCCAAATGCAGATTTAGGACGAGACCCGCGCTGGGGACGAACTGAAGAATGCTACGGCGAAGATGCTTTTTTTAACGGTACGATGGTAGTTGCTTATATTAAAGGTTTGCAGGGAAATGATCCGAAATATTGGCAAGCAGCATCATTAATGAAGCATTTTTTAGCCAATAGCAACGAGAACAGCCGTGACAGCAGCGAATCTTTATTTGATGAACGTTTGTTGCGCGAATACTATTCTGTACCGTTTAGAATGGGCGTGATGGAAGGTGGTTCCCGTGCATTTATGGCTTCGTACAATGGTGTAAATGGCATCCCGCAAACGGTTAGTCCGATGTTAAAAAACATGGCGGTAAAAGAATGGGGACAAGATGGCATTATGTGTACCGATGGCGGCGCCTACAAGTTATTGTTCACTGCACACCACTATTTTAAAACACCGGAAGAAGCGGCAACGGCTTGCATTAAAGCTGGCATCAATCAGTTTTTAGATACTTACAAAGAAGGTATAAAAATAGCATTAGATAAAAAAATGCTGACCGAAGCAGATATTGATGCTGTTTTAAGAGGTGTTTTTAGGGTGATGATTAAATTAGGGCAATTAGATCCGCCGGAGTTAGTTTCCTACACAAAAATCAAAGACGGCATTGAGCCTTGGTTCAGCGAAAAAAACAAAGCGTTTGTAAAGTTGCTCACCCAAAAATCTGTTGTCCTGTTAAAAAATAGTAAAAACCTGTTGCCTTTGGATAGAAGCAAAATTAAATCTATCGCCATTGTTGGTCCGCGTTCTGAGCAGGTTTTGGAGGATTGGTACAGCGGTTCTCCGGCTTATTCTGTAAGTCCGTTGGAAGGAATTAAGAGCAAAGTTGGAAGTAAAGTTACCGTAAACCATACTACAAATGATAATCTGGCTATCAGTTTGGCTAAATCTTCAGAAGTTGCCATTGTTTGCATCGGCAATAATCCATCTGGCAATTTAGGTTGGAAAAAAGTAGATGGGCAAACCGAAGGCCGGGAAGCGGTTGATCGGGAGCAAATCAACCTGGATTCCACACAAGAAGCATTGATAAAAAAAGTATATCAGGCCAATCCAAATACCATTGTGGTTTTGATCAGCAATTTCCCTTATGCCATCAATTGGGCAAACGAAAATATTCCGGCTATTTTGCATATTACGCATAACAGTCAGGAGTTAGGTTCCGCTTTGGCCGATGTTATTTTTGGTGATGTAAACCCAGCCGGAAGGTTGGTGCAAACCTGGCCAAAATCATTAGAGCAGCTTCCGCCGATGATGGATTACAACATCCGGAACGGCCGCACTTACATGTATTTTAAAGGCGTGCCACTTTATCCTTTTGGTTACGGATTGAGTTATACCAGCTTTACTTACGCGAATCTCAAAACCAGTTCGCCAAAATTGAACTCCAAAGGAATGCTTACGGTAAATGTTGATATTACCAATTCTGGGGAAAAAGAAGGCGATGAGGTGGTGCAATTGTACGCCAAACATATCAGTTCAAAAGTGGAACGACCAAACCAGGAACTCAAAGGTTTTCAGCGCATCACCCTAAAACCACATGAAACTAAAACGGTTTCCATTCCGCTTAACGCGCAGAATTTAGCGTACTGGGACGTTAAGCAACATAAATTTGTGGTAGAGAAAGACAAAATAGAATTATTAATCGGGAGTTCATCTGCCGATATTAGGATGCGCCAAACCATTGCTATCAACTAAATGTATCAACCTCAGTATGAAAAATAAATGCTTTTTATATGCTGCAATAACTTTTTGCAGCATATTTATTTATACAGCCAATGCTTCTTTTGCACAGCAAAAAATTGATCCTGTCGTTCAGTCCAAAATAAATGCATTGGTTAAACAGATGAGTTTAGAGGAAAAAATAGAAATGCTGCACGCCAACGCTTTGTTTTCTTCCGGAGGCGTAAAACGGTTAAATATCCCGGAATTGACGATGGACGACGGGCCACTCGGTGTACGCGAAGAAGTGCTGCGGTACGATTGGAAATCCGCAAACTTAACTACAGATTCTGCTACTTTTCTGCCAAACGGATCGGCTATTGCCGCAACCTGGAACCCGGAAATGGCTTATAAATACGGCGTTGTTTTAGGTGAAGAAGCCAATTCGCGCAAGAAAATAGTGATACTTTCCCCGGCTTTCAACATTTGCCGAATGCCGCTTAATGGCCGCACTTACGAATATTATTCGGAAGACCCTTTTTTAAACGCCCGCCTGGCCGTCCAATCTGTAAAAGGTATCCAAAGTCAGCATGTTGCAGCTTGTGTTAAACATTTTGCGGCCAATAACCAGGAATTGAACAGGGGCAGTGTGAACACCATTGTTGATGAAAGGGCTTTGCGCGAAATTTATTTGCCCGCTTTTAAAGCTTCTATCCAGGAAGGAAATGCCTACACCATCATGTCGGCGTACAATAAAGTAAATGGTTTTTGGTGTTCTGAGAATGATGTTTTGCTTAATAAAATTTTGAAAGATGAATGGGGTTTTAAAGGTGCCGTAATTTCTGACTGGGGAGGCACGCATCACACCGTTGCTGCTGCAAATGGCGGTTTGGATATTGAAATGGGCACAAGGCCACCTTACGAAAATTATTATTTTGCCAAGCCTCTTTTAGCTGCTGTAAAATCAGGTGAAGTTTCAGAAAAAACAATTGATGATAAAGTGCGCCGTATTTTATGGGTGATGTTTCAAACTTCCATGAGTGCCAATCATCCGCAAGGTTCTATTTCTACCCCAGCTCATGCTAAAGCGGCTTATGCTATTGCTTCAGAATCTATCGTGCTGTTAAAAAATGATCAGCATTTACTTCCCCTCAAAACAAATAACCTGAAAAGTATTGCGGTAATTGGCGATAATGCCACGCGTACTTTTGCTTTAGGTGGTTATGGCGCGGGTGTAAAAGCACAGCATGAAGTAACGGCGTTGGCGGGCATTAAATCGAGGTTTGGTAAATCGGTTGAGGTGAAGTTTGCGCAAGGTTACAAAGCCAATTACCGTTCGGGCAGAAGTGATGCGCAAAATGCGGGTTTCGACAAGCCAGACCAAGCTCTAATTGACGAAGCCGTTGCATTGGCAAAAACAACCGATGTTGCCATTCTATGTATCGGCTCCAACCGCGAATTTGAAAGCGAGGGTAAAGACCGAAAAAACCTGGAACTTCCGTTTGGCGAGCAAGCTTTGGTTGATGCTGTTACGGCCGCTAATCCAAAAACAATTATTGTGGTGATGGCCGGTGCGCCTTACGATTTGAACGAGATCCAGAAAAATAACCACGCCATTGTTTGGTCGTGGTTTAACGGATCAGAAGCTGGAAATGCTTTGGCAGATGTTTTGGCTGGAACAATAAACCCTTCCGGCAAAATGCCTTTTACTTTTCCGGTTTCGTTAAAAGATTCGCCTGCTTTTGCCATGAATACTTATCCCGGAGAAAACGAAACGGCCGAATATAAAGAAGGTATTTTGGTTGGTTACCGTTGGTACGATACCAAAAAGATTGAACCGCTTTACAGCTTTGGGTACGGTTTATCTTACACTGATTTTGCTTATTCTAGTTTGCTGACTAATAAAAAGGTTTATCAATCCGGCGATCAGATTAATATTGCTATCAAAGTAAAAAATGCAGGAAGTGTTGCCGGTAAAGAAACTGTGCAATTCTATGTAGGCAAAGTAAATTCTGCAATCCTCAAACCAGAAAAAGAACTTAAAGCATTTAAAAAGCTCTCCATCAACCCAAATCAAACCGCTACTATTTCCATGAATATTGCTGTAAACGGTTTGGCCAGTTACGACGATAAATTAAATAAGTGGGTGGTAGAACCAGGCGATTATAAAATAATGGCAGGTTCTTCTTCAAAAGATATTCGGCAGGTTGCTACTTTTAAAGTAAGCAAGTAAAGGTTTTAATTTTGTTGCTGATGTTGTTGTGCGGAAAATCGATGCTTCTTTTATCACCCTAAAATTATGGGCATAAAAGAAGCATTGCAAGTTTTGCTAATAAACCTATTTCCTGATGTATTTTAAAAAATTGAGAGGGGCGTGTTTCCTCATGTTAATACTGGCCTCGTTTACAAGTTTTGCACAAACAGGCAGAAATACTTTGTTGTTCAACAGCAATTGGAAATTTTATAAGGGCGATGCGGCCGGTGCAGAAAACGTAGGTTTTGCAGACCAGGATTGGCGCACACTCGATCTACCTCACGATTGGAGCATAGAAGGCCCGTTTAGCGAAGGATGGGCAAGTTCTACCGCTTATTTGCCCGCTGGTATTGGTTGGTACCGCAAAACTTTTACCGTTCCTGCCGCTTTCAAAAACAAAAAGACTTACATTTATTTTGATGGCGTTTACAATAACAGCGAAGTATGGATCAACGGGCATTACTTAGGCAAAAGGCCAAATGGTTTTGTTTCTTTCGAGTATGAACTATCTCCCTATTTAAAATATGGAGGCAAAAATACAATCGCCGTAAAAGCAGACCATTCTAAATTTGCGGATTCCAGGTGGTACACCGGCTCTGGGATTTACCGAAATGTTTATCTAAACACAACTGAACCCTTGCATATTGCTTTGTGGGGCGTTGGTTTTACTACGCCAAAAGTTTCTGCGGAAAGTGCCCAAGCCAATGTCAATGTTTCTGTTACCAATGGTTTTGCTGCAAAAAGCAATGTTACTGTAAAAGGTAAATTGGTAAATGCCGCTGGCCAAACCGTAGCCGAAGCGGTTAAAATTATTAGTGTAAAAGAAGCACAAACTGCCGTAACCAACCTTGCTTTCAGTGTAAAAAATCCGCAGTTGTGGTCTGTTAATCAACCCAGCCTTTATAATCTGGCCGTTACTTTAACTGCCAACGGAAAGCAGGTTGACGAATGGCAAAGCAAAGTTGGCATACGCAAGGTTATGTTTAATGCTGACAAAGGGTTGTTTTTAAACGGACAAAGTTTAAAAATGAAAGGTGTTTGTGTACACGACGATGCAGGTGCTTTGGGTGTTGCCGTGCCAAAAGGTGTTTGGTACAGAAGGTTAAAAATGTTAAAAGAAGGTGGCTGTAATGCTATCCGAATGAGCCACAACCCGCATGCCGATTATTTTTATGATTTATGTGATGAATTTGGCTTGTTAGTGATGGACGAAGCTTTTGACGAGTGGGAGGCAGGCAAAAACAAATGGATAAAAGGCTGGAACGTAGGTACGCCCGGCAAAGATGGCTACAGCGCTTACTTTAAAGATTGGTACGATAAGGATTTGCGGGACATGGTGCTGCGCGACCGTAACCACCCAAGTATTATCATGTGGAGTATCGGCAATGAGATTGATTATCCAAATGACCCTTATTCCGATCCGATATTAAATACCGGCCGCAACCCTCAAATTTATGGAAAGGGTTATTTGGCCGATCACCCGGCAGCAGCACGGCTTGGTGAACTGTCTAAGTTGATGGTTGCTGTAGTTAAAAAGTATGATACTTCGCGTCCGGTTACCGCAGCTTTGGCCGGTGTGGTAATGTCTAATACAACCACTTTCCCTCAAAACCTGGATGTTGTAGGCTACAATTATCAGGAATACCGCTATAACGATGACCATAAAACGTACCCGAAACGTGTAGTTTACGGTAGTGAAAACAGCAGCCAGCTTAATGCCTGGAACGCTGTTGACAGCAACGAATATGTTTCTGGCCAGTATTTGTGGACAGGTATAGATTATTTAGGCGAAGCCCGAAATTGGCCCGCCCGGAGCAGTACGCCGGGATTGTTGGATTTGGCGGGTTTTCCTAAACCGGAATATTACTTTAGGCAAAGCCTGTGGTCGGAAAAACCAATGGCTTACCTCAGTACAATTATTCCAAATATAACCGGCCAGCAACAAAATAATCGGCAGGGAAAGCCATCGTGGAACTATAAAAACGGAGAGAAAGTCTGTGTTAACTGTTTTACCAACTGTACCGAGGCCGAACTATTTTTGAACGGCCAGTCGTTGGGCAAAAAGCAGCTTTCCAAACTCAGCAATAGAATTATGAGTTGGGATGTGGATTACCAACCAGGCGAATTGATGGTAAAAGGATACAGCAGCAATGGTGCAACAGTGAACTTCAACCTACAATCAGCCGGGGAACCTTATGCAATAGCTACTGATGTGGAAACAAATCCGGTTGATCAGGCGTCGGGTTTATCTCAAATTGCTATCTGTGTTGTGGATAAAAACGGCATAGAAGTTTACAATGCGGATAACACAATTACATTGAAAATAGCAGGTGCTGCAAAATTATTAGGTTTAGAAAGCGGCAGTTCAAACAGTCATGAAGATTACAAATCTAACAACAGGAAAGTGCTCAATGGCAAATTGTTAGCCTATGTTCAAGCTGATAACATAGCTGCTCCAGTCACAGTTACGATACAATCCCCTGGTCTTCAGCCTAAAACTTTGCAACTAAAACGCTGATCCGGGTAATACTTCTTTTATACCATTAAAACTGTCAACTTTAATAGTTAGTTATGCACTATTAATTTCTTTAATGACTACGGTTTTTACATATAAACGCTATCTTCCAGCTTCTTTTAAAAGTTTAAATATTTAGATAGATATGTTTAACCGTCGTAAATTTTTAACTGGTACACTTGGTGCATCCGGAGTAATATTAAGTGCCAAAGTTTTTGGAAATAATGTTGTAAAAGAAGCATTCGCTTCAAATTCCCCCATCGTAATTTCCACTTGGGATTTTGGTATTCCGGCCAATCAGGAAGCCTGGAAAATTCTTTCTAAAGGCGGCCGCGCTTTAGATGCGGTAGAAGCCGGCGTAAAAATCCCTGAAGCCGATCCGAACAACCACAGCGTTGGTGCGGCTGGTTATCCAGATTGCGATGGGCACGTTACTTTGGATGCTTGTATCATGGACGAAAAAGGAAATTGCGGCGGCGTGGCAGCGATGGAATACATTGATCATCCGATTTCAGTTGCGCGTATGGTAATGGAAAAAACGCCGCACGTTTTGCTGGTTGGCGAAGGTGCCACACAGTTTGCAGTAGAAAACGGTTTTAAGAAGAAGGTTTTACTGACTGCCGAATCAGAAAAAGCCTGGAAAGATTGGCTTAAAACGGCTAATTATAAACCCGAAATCAACATTGAGAACAAACTTTATTCGCCAAAAAAACTTCCCGGAAACCAATATAACCATGATACAATTGGAATGTTGGCACTGGATGCTACCGGTAATATTTCGGGTGCCTGCACCACAAGTGGCATGGCTTGGAAATTACATGGCCGGGTAGGCGATAGTCCGATTATTGGTGCTGGATTATTTGTGGATAACGAAGTAGGCGGTGCAACGTCAACCGGCGTAGGCGAGGAAGTGATCCGCAATGTAGGCAGTTTTTTGGTAGTCGAACTGATGCGCCAGGGTTACAAACCAGAAGATGCATGCAAAGAAGCGGTAAACCGAATCATCAAAAAGAAACCGGAATTGTCCAAAACGCTGCAAGTCGGCTTTCTCGCCATCAACAAAAAAGGGGAATACGGCGCTTACGCCATCCAAAAAGGGTTCTCTTTTGCGGTTTGCAATGCGGAAAAACAGGATTTGCTGATCAAAGGCAAAAGCATTTTTTAGCCGGTTAAAATGGTTAAGATCGAAATTTGCGCTGGCTCGCTGGCTTCGGCTTTAACTGCACAAGAAGGTGGCGCTTACCGTATAGAATTGTGTGATAATCTGAAAGAAGGCGGCACTACGCCTTCGTATGGCATGCTTCTTTTAGCAAGGAAAAACCTCAGCATAAAACTCTATTCAATCGTCCGGCCGCGTGGCGGTGATTTTTTTTATACAGATTTGGAGTTTGAAGTGATGAAAGCCGATGTAAAACAATGTCGGGATTTAGGTTGCGACGGCGTAGCTTTCGGTATCTTAAAAAAAGATGGCAACATTGATGTGCAACGTTGCCTCGAACTAAAACAAGTAGCCGGAACGCTGGGCACAACTTTTCACCGTGCTTTTGATCGTTGTAAAGATCCATTTAAAGCTTTGGAAGAAATTATTGAAATGGGTTTTGAACGGATACTAACTTCTGGGCAAGAAAATACTGCCATAAAAGGAGCATCGCTCATTTCAAAATTAATTGAACAGGCAAACGGTCGAATTGTAATTATGCCCGGCGCAGGGATTCGCCTGGAGAATCTCAAAATATTGATTGATTTGACTGGCGCAGCAGAATATCATTCGACCGCAAAAAGCAGCATGGAAAGTGAAATGGTTTTTCGAGAAGTAAAAACCGGAACATTGGAAGAAGAATTTTTAACAGAGCAAACAGATGTTGAAATAGTTAAGCAATTGTTGAAAATTGCAGGTTCTTTTCGATAAAAAATCAAATATAAATTTCGATAAGAAGTATTTTTTAATAAGTTTATAATTAGAAATCAGTACGTTATCTTTAAAATCTTCACACTAAACTATATTCAAAATGAAAAATGCAATTCTATTCTTCGGTTTGTTTTTGATTACTTTATCTGTAAACGCTCAACTTGCAGGTACCAAATGGAAAGGAAAAGTTAATATTCCGAATTCAACTGAGGTTATTTTTGACTTTAAAAAAGATGTTGCCAATGTTACAACCTTAACCGGAATGCCAGTAGAAAGTTGCTCTTACACGATTAAAGCCGACACCATTACGTTTAAAAAAGTCAGCGGCGGCAGTCCTTGTCCGGTTAATTCGGTTTTTACTGTTCAGTACGCTGTAAAAGATGATGCAATGACCATAAATCCTTTAACAGATGATTGTGAAGGCAGAAAGGATAGTTTTACCAAAGAACCTTTGCTGAAAGTTAAAGAATAAGCGTTTTTAAAAACAGAAAAGGGCAGTTTGTAAAATCGCCCTTTTTGTTTAGTCGTAATTTAGCCGCTTATTTTGATATGGTAAAAGAAGCATTCAGCTTTTGGTCCATCGAATTTTCTCCTACAAAAACTTTGTATTGGCCAGGATAAAGTTTCCAATTATGGTTTTGTAAATCCCATTTTTGTAATTCTTTTACCGGAATGTTAATTGTTGCAACCTGCTCGCCGTTTTGTTTTACGCTGATCCTGGTAAAACCTTTCAACTCTTTTAAAGGCATCCTTTCCAGGTTTGGGTATTGGATGTAAGCTTGCACAACTTCATCTGCATCCATTTTTCCGGTGTTTTTTATGGTGATAGCCATCGAAATGGTTTCATCTGCTTTGTATTTTGGCTGAGGCTGCGTTTTCCATTGATAATCAAACGAGGTATAACTCAACCCAAAACCAAACGGATATTGCACTTGTCCGGCATAATAGCGGTAAGTGCGGCCTTTCATCGCGTAGCTGCTAAAATCCGGCAAATCATTGATTGAGCGGTAAAAAGTAAGCGGCAAATGTCCGGAAGGCGAAATTTCACCAAAAAGCAGATCGGCCAAAGCATTTCCACCTTGCTGACCAGGATACCAGGCCAAAATAATAGCATCGGCATAAGGTTCGATCGCGGCCACGTTGACATCGCTTCCGGCAGTAATCACGGCAATAATTGGTTTTGTCGGATTTCCTTTTCGCAAAGCTTTCATAAAAGCAATGTTCCCGGCCGGTAAACTTAAATTGGGTTTATCGCCGATGGTGGTTGATAAAAAAGCATCACCCGCTTCGCCTTCCAAAATTGGCGATAAACCAACTACGGCAACGGTTACATCACTATTACTGGCCGCCCAAATGCCACCGAAATGCGTGGTATCGCTCCAGTTAGAACCCATATCGTATTCCACGCGGGTATCTACGCTAACGGCTGCAGTAATTCCTTCTACAAAATCCACCATTTTACTGCTTACGCCGTGGTAACTGCCCACCATCGCATCCAACATCGAAGCGTTGCTACCCAAAACCGTAATGCTACTGTAATTGCTCTTTTTAAGCGGCAACAATTGGTTTTTATTTTTGAGGAGCACCATACTTTGCTGTGCTACTTTTCGGGCTAAAGCCACGTGCGCCGGGTTTGCCACGCTATCAGCAAGGTAAGTATGATAAGGACTTTGCTGCGGATCATCGTAAAAACCCAATTTAAATTCAGTGCGTAAAACTTTGGCAAGCGAAGCATCTACTTCTTTTACTGTTAATAATTTTTGGTTGACCGCTGCCAGAACATCATTTTGCAATATGGCCGAACAATCCAAATTGATGCCCGCTTTGATCGCTGCTGCTGCCGTTTCTACACCAGTTTTTAAAGTTTTATGTCGAAGGAAAACATCATCCAAAGCACCACAATCGGTTACTACGTGGCCTTTAAACCCCCATTCTTTTAATAAGATTTTATTGAGATAAGATGAACTGATGGAATTTGGTTCGCCGTTAACACGGTTGTAAGCCGTCATTACCGATTCTACGCCGTTGTCAACCAATCGTTTAAAAGCATATAAATAGGTATCGCGCAAATCTTTTTCATCCACCAATGCATTAAACTCGTCGCGTGTAGATTCCGGTCCGCTATGCGCCACAAAATGTTTGGCTGTTGCCGAAGTTTTAAGGTGAAGCGGATCGTTTCCCTGCATTCCTTTCACATAAGCAACGCCCATTTTGGAAGTTAAAAACGGATCTTCACCATAAGTTTCCTGTCCGCGGCCCCAGCGCGGATCGCGAAAAATATTGATGTTTGGCGACCAGAAACTCAAGCCCATATACATCAAATGGCGGTCTTTCGCCATCGCCAGGTTATATTTTGCACGTGCTTCGGTAGAAATAACCGTGGCCACCTGCTGCAATAAATCCGGGTTAAAAGTAGCCGCCATGCTAATTGCCTGCGGAAAAACCGTTGCTTCGCCAGCACGCGCTACACCGTGCAAACCTTCGTTCCACCAGTTATAAGCCGGAATATTCAATCTCGGAACCGCTTTGGCGCGGTAACCCATTAGCGAAACTTTTTCTTCCAGCGTTAATTTGGAAAGTAAATCTTTTACCCGTGCATCAATCGGTAGCGTACTGTTTTTATAGGGTAAATCTTGTTGCGCTTTTGCCGGATATGAAAAAAATGCCGGTAAAAGAAGCATCAGGAATTTTGGAAGGCTATTTATTGAAAGTTTCATTTTTTATTTTGATTGAAGGTTATCCCCAACTCCTTCGGAGGTGTTAGGGGGATGACCTATTTTTTATTCGATAAAAGAAATATTAGAAAAAATCCTAATCAAATTTATGTTGAACAGCAAGCGTTAACTTTCTCAACTGCTGTTCTCGTTCAAGATACAGCATTTCGGCTTCCTGTCCGCTTATTTCTTTAAAATAAATTTGATCTCCCGGAGATAATTGTCCGCATAAAGGCAAATCAATAGCAGCAACCTGGGCAATGCGCGGATAACCGCCCGTGGTTTGACAATCGGCCATTAAAAGCACTAAGCTGCCGTTGCCCGTAACTTGTATGGTGCCAGGCACAACTGCGGTCGAAAGCAATTCATCTTTTATGATCCGGTTCAGGATCGATCCTTCCAAATGATAACCCATCCGGTTGCTTTGCGCAGTTAAAGTATAAGGTTTGGATAAAAAATCAACCATCGAGCGTCCATCAAACCAAATAAATTCTTGCGCGGGCACAACGCGGATATTTTTCCGATTAACCGGTAATAGAAGCTGCCGGGCGATGCCCCAATTTGGAAAGTTGATTTCCCTGCCTTCCAATCTGCTTAAAATCTTTTTGCTGATTGATGTAAGATAATCAGAACTTTTCAACAGATCGCCTTTTTGTAGCGGCCTGCCCTGAAAACCACCAAAAGAAGCGGTTAAATAAGTGCTTCTGCTGCCTAACACTTCCGGCACATCCCATCCGCCAGAAACAGCGAGATAAGTGCGACTTCCTGCGGGATTTTTAGTGAAGTTTAGCACTTTCCCAGCGGGAATGAAAAGCGGCCGTTCTGCTGGTAAATATCGATCTCCTGATTTTAAAATTGCACAATCTCCTGCGTAAGCAATTAAAATATCGGTATCGGCAATGAACACAGCAGTTGCACAAGAAAACTCAATGACTACCGCGCCATCATTATTTCCAATCGCTTTGTTGGCAATTCTTGCAGATAAAGTATCCATCGCACCAGAAACCGGAACAGCTTGGGAGCGGAACAGATTTCGGCCTAAATCCTGCAAAATGCTTAAAAACCCTGGTTTGATTATGCTGATTTGCATTTGGATTATTTGCAGTACTGGTCAAATTCCCGCTTTCCGATTCGTTTAAAAACTACCTGATCGCCGCTTTTTAACAGTATTGGCTGTTCCTTTTCAGCATTGAACATCGTGATGGGTGTCCGGCCGATAATTTGCCAGCCGCCAGGAGTTTCCAACGGATAAATACCTGTTTGCTTTCCCGCAATGCCCATAGAACCAGCAGGAACCGCTTTACGCGGCGCGGGTTTTCGGGGCGTTTCCAGTAGATCGGGCATACCGCCAAGATAAGCAAAGCCGGGAACAAAACCGATCATATAGACTTTGTAAATGGCAGAAGTATGCAGTGATATCACCTCTTCCGCAGTTAGATTGTGGAGGCTGGCCACTTCTTCCAAATCCGGGCCAAAAGTACCGCCGTAGCAAACTGGGATGGTGATGGTATCAACTAAAGCAGGTACTTCTTTTACCGGTTGATTTTTAAGTTTTTGGAGATAAAATGACACTTTCTCAAAGCAATCTTTTCCCGGTAAATCCGCAGATTTGATTACTTGCAAGGGATCAAAAAAAATACTTAAAGTGGCATAAGCCGGAACGGTAGTGCAAAATCCAGGGAAAGGATTTTGGTGGATGAGTGCGTTAAATTGCGTGATTTTCTTCAGCAAATCCTCATTAATATCATGCCCAAATTCAAGCGTAACAGCTTGTTCACTAAGATAGTAGATTTGAAATTGATCGTTATACGCTGACTGAATTTGCATAATTTTTATTTCAATTAAAAATTGCCTTGAAAATCTAAATGCTTCTTTTATGCCTCCAATTTTATGTTGATAAAAGAAGCATCGAATATTCAGGCAGAATCTCCATTAATCTTCCATTTTTGAGTGCTTCGCAGTATCCCTCATCCTAATACTTACAATTAGCGAGATGATGATGCAGCCGGTTAAATACCAGTAAAAGTAATTGGCGTGGCCGATATTTTTAAACAGCAATGCGATGTACTCCGCAGTCCCGCCAAAAAAAGCTACGGCCAAAGCATACGGAAAACTAACGCCCAATGAGCGGACATTCACCGGAAAAAGTTCTGCTTTAATAATGGCAGAAATGGAAGTGCTCAGACTCAAAATAAGCAAAACAACAATAATCAGCAAAGCAGAAAGCCAGATTTGGTGCGTTGTGCCCAAAAGTGCCATGATCGGAATGGTTGTAACGGAGGCCAGTACACCGTAAATTATCATGATTTTTTTTCGGCCAACGTAATCGCCCAACAATCCGGCGGCGGGCTGTGCAATCATGAATACGAAAAGCGCGATCAAGGTGATCAGCGTAGAATCTTTTTTTGAAAAACCGGCCGTATTGACCAAAAACTTCTGGATATAAGTAGTGAAAGTGTAAAACGAAACCGTTAAGCCGATGGTAAAACCGATAATTGTGCCTACTTCGCGCTTGTATTTAAGCAGTTCTTTAAAAGTCCCTCGCCGTTCTAACGTTATTTTTTCGTTGGTAAAAGAAGCAGTTTCTGATAAATTGCGGCGCAGGTAAATTGCAGATAAGGCCAGCACCGCACCTAACGCAAACGGGATACGCCAGCCCCAACTACTTAATTGCTGCGGCGTTAACAGCCAGCGTTGCAACAGCATTAAAATCCCCAGCGCAATTAACTGGCCCATAATGGAGGTGACGTATTGGAAACTGGAGTAAAAACCACGCAGTTTTGGCGGAGCAATTTCGCTTAGATAAGTTGCTGCCGTGCCGTATTCGCCGCCGATACTTAAACCTTGTAACATGCGGGCCAAAACTAAAATCAGCGGAGCAGCAATGCCAATATATTGGTAACCAGGCACTAAAGTAATCATCAGCGAACCCGCACTCATCAACAGTACCGATAAAGTTAAGGCGGCTTTTCTGCCTTTGCGGTCGGCATAAGTCCCCATCAGCCAGCCGCCAACCGGCCTCATTAAAAAACCAATGGCAAAAATACCGGCCGTGTTGAGCAGTTGCGCGGTTTCGTTATCCTTCGGGAAGAAAGTGCCCGCGAAGTACAAGGAAAAAACAGAATAAACATACCAATCGTACCACTCCACCAAGTTGCCGATAGAACCGCCAATGACTGCTTTGAAATGATGTGCGGTAAATTTGCGGCCATTAGAAGCGGAAGATTGCTGCATGTTTGTTCTTTATCGTGCTGATTTTATCTAATTAATCCTCTTGTTTATCCTTTAACCGGATGCTTCTTTTATACCAGTAAATTTAGGTTGATTAAAATAGAGTTAACCAGCATCATTCACCTGGATGGTAAGTTTTTTCTGCATGTTTCAACACATCTTCCTTGTAAAATAACACATCTTTAAATTTTCCATCCAAATACATCTGTGCCTGGTCTGTAAAATGTTTTGAATTTGGGTCGAAGGATTGTCCGCCGGTGATCAAGGATTTCGCTTTAACCTTCGGCCCAAATTCAACAGCAGCAATAAAACTGTTGCCAGAGTAGCCGTAACGTTTGTTGGTGTTCATCGTCCGGCTGACAAAAGAGGGCAACTGACCAAAAGTTGAAGCTACTTGCGCAACCGGGAAACTCGGTTTTTGGTCGGTAAAAACAGCATCGGCAGGGCGTTGGTAGCGGTTAATTTCTCCCCATTCTATTTTCCATGAACCGTAACGGCTTTGCAGACTTTTTAGCGCATCCGATAGAAAACTCAGTTCCTGTTTCGGATCGATGGTTTGAAGCAAAGCATTAACACGTTGGGTTTGATAGGTTGATTCTTCGGATGATCTCGCTTTCGGTATTGCTGCCATCATCCTTGTTCCCCATTCAACCGCTAAAGTTGTAGCTACAGAATGAATGGCCGAATTTCTGTCCCAAGCCTGTAAAACCTGGATTGGCTCAATTAATTTTTGCTTTACAGAATCTGGCGCTTGTGCAAAAGCTTTAAAAAGTGAAGGCAGCAATACATCAAAAGCAGCGAGATAATGGTTGTAGCCTTTCGCTATCAACTCATCCAACGTCAATTTTTGGGCTTGGCTGAAAAGTTTTTGCGCATTGATGCCACGGTAATTTTCGCCATCAGGAGCCATGTACGGCGGATATTTGGTTTTATCCGGACTACTTTTGCCGGAAGAAGTAAACGGCGTAGAATTACAATTTTGTATCCAGCCCGTTGCCGGGTTAATCACCTGCACTATTTCATTTAAAGGATGAACGCCTTGCCATTCTGTTGCTGTAATTGTTCCATCAACAGGCTGCGTCCAGTCTAATTTCGGATCGCGTTTTGGCATAAAGTTACCGTACCAAAAAGCTGTATTTCCTTGATCATCAGTATAAACCGTGTTATTGGTAGCGTTAGAAAGCAAATCCATTGCTTTTTTATATGCAGAAAAAGTGTTGGCTTTGGTGATGAGCCAAGATTCGAGTAGCGCATTGTACGAACGGTTATTAGCTTTTAGACTGAGCCATTTACCGTTCCTACTGCCTAATATTGGCCCATGTTGCGTATAAAAACCAGTGATTTTTTGCTGAACGGTCCGATCTCCCTGCTTCACTTTAAAAACCAATTGCCGCTCGATTATCGGTTTCTGCTGACCGTTGTATTGGTAAAACCAGCTATTGCCTTTTTTACTTACCTTTTCTTCATACAAATCTGCCACATCTGCATAACTGGAAGTGTGCATCCAGCCGCAATGCGCATTAAAACCTTGATAAATAAAAAACTGACCCCAGGTAACCGCGCCATAAGCGTTTAAACCTTCGCCGCTTACCATTTGCACTTCGCTCCTAAAATAAAACGGCACATGCGGATTGATGTACAACATCGCATGCCCGTTCGCAGATTTCGAAGGAGAAATGGCAAAACCGTTTGAACCGGTTTCCCGCTCTTTCAATAAATCCTCGCTTTCCCGTCCTTTCAAATTATTTCCGATCTTTCGCTCGCCCTCATTCTCACCGCTCCCCGCTCTTTCCTTTCTATAAACCTCACCCAATTTCTCCTGCCCATTCGCATAAAAAGCTTTAGTTTCCTCCAGGTTGATGCCGCCAGTAATGGTTGCTGCAACACTTCCGTCGGTAAACATCAGCGCGTACCAGGGCTGATAATGATGAAAAACCAACGGTTTAACCTCTGGGTGTTTATAGAGGTAATAATTCATGCCATCGGCAAACGCATCCAATAACTTTTTGAACCTTGGATCGCTGTTTTGATAATCTTTGATGGCATCGGCACTATCAGCAATTAATTGCAATTGCACATCGGT